>NZ_JBJGZJ010000002.1:0-428811 GCF_054050435.1 Geodermatophilus sp. SYSU D01036
CCCGCCACCGCTGCAGCGGTGGCGGGCCCCTCGGCGTCCGGAGAACTCCTCTTCCGGTGAGCAGTCGGCCCCGCTGCAGGGGCCCGCCGCGAGCTCGCGAGCGGTGGGGGGCAGCGGGTCCTTCGACTACAGCGGGATGTTGCCGTGCGCCCCGCGGCCGGCCGGGGCGGCGGCGAGGGCCTCCACCAGGCGGCGCCGGGTGCGGGAGGGCTCCACCACCTCGTCGACGACGCCGATCTCCAGCGCCCGGTTCACCCCGCCGGCGATCCGCTCGTGCTCGGCGGCCAGCTGCGCGTGCAGCGCCTCCCGCTCGGTCGGCGGCACGGCGGCCAGCTTCTTGCGGTGCAGGATGCCGACGGCGGCCTTGGCGCCCATGACCGCGACCTCGGCGCCGGGCCAGGCGAACACGGCGGTGGCGCCCAGCGAGCGGGAGTTCATCGCGATGTAGGCCCCGCCGTAGGACTTGCGGGTCACCAGCGTCACCCGCGGCACGACCGCCTCGGCGAAGGCGTGCAGCAGCTTCGCGCCGCGCCGCACCACGCCGTCCCACTCCTGACCCACACCGGGCAGGTAGCCGGGGACGTCGACCAGCACCACCAGCGGCACGCCGAAGGCGTCGCACATCCGCACGAAGCGGGCCGCCTTCTCCGCCGACGCCGAGTCCAGGCAGCCGCCCAGCCGCAGCGGGTTGTTGGCGATCACGCCGACCGTCCGCCCGTTGAGCCGGCCCAGCGTGGTGACGATGTTCGGCGCCCAGCGCGGGTGCAGCTCCAGCCCGGGCCCGTCGAGCACGGCGGCCACCAGCGGCTTGACGTCGTAGGCCCGCTGCGGCTGCTCGGGCAGCAGGGAGCGCAGGTCGACGTCGGGGGCGTCCGCCGCGGGGGCGAAGGAGCCCTGCGCGGCGAACAGGTCGACCGCCTGCCGGGCGGTCTCCAGCGCCGCCGCCTCGGACTCGGTGACCACGTGCACGACGCCGCTGCGCCGGCCGTGGGTGTCCGGGCCGCCGAGGCGCTCCATGTCGACGTCCTCGCCGGTGACCGAGCGGACGACGTCGGGACCCGTGACGAACACCCGCCCGGCCGGCCCCATGATCACCAGGTCGGTGAGCGCCGGCCCGTACGCGGCGCCGCCGGCCGCCGGGCCGAGCACGACCGAGACCTGCGGCACCCGGCCCGAGGCGCGCACCATCGCGGCGAACACCTCACCGACGGCGTGCAGCGCGGTCACGCCCTCGGCCAGGCGGGCGCCGCCGGAGTGCCAGATGCCGACCACCGGCACGCGCTCGCGCAGCGCGGTGTCGATGGCGTCGACGATGTGCCGGCAGCCGTCGATCCCCATCGCGCCGCCCATCACCGTGGCGTCGGTGCAGAAGGCGACGGCGGGGCTGCCGGCCACCGTCCCGCGCGCGGCCATGACGCCCGAGGTGTCGCGGGGGGCGAGCGGGGCCACCGACCCGGCGTCGAAGAAGCGGGCGAGGCGGTCCTCGGGGTCGCGCGGGTCGGGGCTGGGCAGCGTCGGGACGGCGTGGACGGTGGTCACCGGACCTCCAGGGGCGGGCCTTGAGTGCGGGGCCGGCCCGGGGGCCGGGCGGGGCGGGTCACGCGGTCGTGAAGACCAGCGCGATGTTGTGGCCGCCGAAGCCGAACGAGTCGTTGACCGCGGCGGTGAGGGACGCCTGGCGCGGCTCGCGGCGGACGATGTCGAGGGCCTGCACGGCGGCGTCGTCGTCGGGGTCGTCGAGGTTCGCCGTCGCGGGGACGACCTGCTCGCGCAGCGCGAGGACGGTGAACACCGACTCCAGGGCGCCGGCGGCGCCGAGCAGGTGGCCGGTCTGGCTCTTGGTCGCGGTGACCAGGGCGTGGTCGCCGACGGCGCTGCGGATCGCGGCGGCCTCGGCGGTGTCACCGACCGGCGTCGAGGTGGCGTGCGCGTTGACGTGGCCGACGTCGGCGGGGTCGATGCCGGCGTCGCGCAGCGCGGCGCCGATCGCGCGGGCGGCGCCCTCGCCCTCCGGGTGCGGGGCGACCAGGTCGTAGCCGTCGGCGGTGGCGCCGGCGCCGGCCAGCCGGGCGTGCACCCGGGCGCCGCGGGCCTTCGCCGAGCCCGCGCGCTCGAGGACCAGCGCGGCCGCGCCCTCGCCCAGCACGAACCCGTCGCGGCCCTTGTCGAACGGCCGGGAGGCGCGCTCGGGCTCGTCGTTGCGGGTGCTCATCGCCCGCATCGCGGCGAACCCGGCCATCGGCAGCGGGTGCACGACGGCCTCGGCGCCGCCGACCAGGACGACGTCGGCGCGGTCGAAGCGCAGCAGGTCCAGGCCCCAGCGGATCGCCTCCGCGCCGGAGGCGCAGGCGCTGACCGGGGCGTGCACGCCGCCGCGGGCGCCGATGGCCAGCCCCACGGCCGCGGCCGGGCCGTTGGGCATGAGCATCGGGATGGTGAAGGGGGAGACCCGCTTGGGGCCCTTCTCCTCCAGGACGTCGTCCTGGCCGAGCAGGGTCAGCGCCCCGCCGATGCCGGTGCCGAAGACGACGGCGATGCGCTCGGGCGCGACCCCGGCGTCGGCGGCGCCGGACTCGGCCCAGGCCTGCTCGGCGGCGATGACGGCGACCTGCTGGCTGCGGTCGAGCCGGCGCGCGCGGACCCGGTCGAGCTGCTGGACGGGGTCGGTGGCCAGGGTCGCGGCGAGCTGGGCGGGGAACTCCTTGACCCAGTCGTCGTCGAGGCGGCGGACCCCCGACCGTCCGGCCAGCAGCGCGTCCCAGGTGCTGGCGACGTCGCCACCGAGCGGCGTGGTGGCTCCGAGGCCGGTGACGACGACGTCGTCGTGCGTGCTCATGACGGGTCCTCTCCTGGGGGCGTGCGGGCGCGGGCGGCCGGGGACCCGGCTCAGCCCTGGTTCTTCTGGATGTAGCTGATGGCGTCGCCGACGGTCTTGATGTTGCCGAGCTCGTCGTCGGGGATGGCCACGCCGAACTTGTCCTCGACGGCGGTGGCGATCTCGACCATCGACAGGGAGTCGACGTCGAGGTCCTCGGTGAACGACTTCTCCGGGGTGGCGTCGGCGGGGGCGACCCCGGCGACCTCCTCCAGGATCTCGGCCAGACCTGCCTGGATGTCCTCGCTCACGCGGGGGTCCTCTCTCTCGGTGGGGGCGGGCACTGCCCGCCGTCGGGCCCGGACGTCCCGGGTGTCTGGGGTGCCGCTCAGGGCAGGACGAGCACCTGGCCGGCGAAGGTGAGGCCGGCGCCGTACCCGAGGACGAGCGCGAGGTCACCGCTCCTGGCCTCGCCGGACTCCATCAGCGCGGTGAGGGCCAGCGGGATCGACGCCGCGGAGGTGTTGCCGGCCTGGACGATGTCGCGGGCGACCACGGTCTCCTTGCCGAACCCGAGCCGCCGGGTCATCGACTCGACGATGCGCAGGTTGGCCTGGTGCGGGGCGAACACGTCGATGTCCTCGGGCCCGACGCCGGCGGACTCCATCGCCTGGATGAGGGTGTCGGTGAGCCGGGTGGTGGCCCAGCGGTAGACCGCCTGACCGGCCATGGAGATGCCCTTGGAGCCCGCGACGATCTCGATCGCGGAGAACTGGTCGCCGTCGCTGCCCCACGCCACCGGGCCGATGCCCGGCTCGTCGGAGGCGCCGACCACGGCCGCGCCGGCGCCGTCGGCGAAGATCACCGCGGTGGAGCGGTCGGTCTGGTCGACGACGTCGGTGAGCCGCTCGACGCCGACCACCAGCGCGTTGCGCGCCGAGCCCGCGCGGATGGCCGCGGAGGCCATCTCGACCGAGTAGCAGAAGCCGGCGCACCCGGCGTTGAGGTCGAACGCGCCGGGGCGGGGGATGCCGAGGCGGTGGGCGACCTGCGGGCCGATGCCGGGGATCGGCTCCTTGAGGCTGGCGCTGGCGAGGATCACCAGGTCCACCTCGTCGGGCGCCAGGCCGCTGGCGGCCAGCGCCTTGCCGCCGGCGGCGACGGCCATCTCCTGCAGGGTCTCGTCCTCCGAGGCCCAGCGGCGCTCGGCGATGCCGACGCGGGTCTGGATCCACTCGTCGTTGGTGTCCATCACCTGGGCGAGCTCGTCGTTGGTGACGCGCCGGCGGGGCCGGTAGCCGCCGAGGCCCAGGATGCGCGCCCCGGGGGCGCCCTTCGGCAGTCGGATGCTCACGCGGGGACCTCCGGGTAGAGACGGGCGAGCGGGTCGCCGGCGTCGACGAGGTCGCCGTCGTGGACGAGCCACTCGGCGAGGACGCCGTCGTACCCGGCCGAGACCTTGACCTCCTCGCGGCGGCTGCGCACGCAGCCGAGCGGGGTGCCGGCGGGCAGGTGGGTGCCCTCGGGGACGTCGGCGGGGCTGACCGTGCCGCGGACGGGGGAGACGACGACCCGCCAGTCGGGCTGGTGCTCGGCCTCGGGCCGGCCGCGGGCGGCGTCGATGAGGGCGCGGGCGCGGTCGAGGTCGCCGGGGCCGGCCAGCGCCAGCACCTCGACGTCGGCGCCCTTCCACTCGCGCTTGGCCAGGCCCGCCAGGGCGCCCGCCGGCGGCAGCTCGATGGCCGCGGTGACGCCGAGCTCGCGCAGGGTGGCCAGGCACGCGTCGAAGCGCACGGGGCTGGTGACCTGGCTGACCAGGCGGGACAGCGCCTCGGCGCCGGAGTCGACGGCGGCGCCGTCGGCGTTGGACAGCAGCAGCCGGCTCGGGTCGGCCGGGCGCAGGCCGCCGACCAGGCCCTCGAGCTCCTCGCGGGCCGGGCCCATGTACGAGGTGTGGAACGCGCCGGCCACCGACAGCGGCATCACCCGCGCCTTCGCCGGCGGCTCGGCCTTGAGCGCGGCCAGCCCGTCGAGCGGACCGGCGACGACGACCTGGCCGCCGCCGTTGAGGTTGGCCGCGACCAGCCCGTGCCGCTCGAGCGCCTTCTCCAGCTCGTCGGGGTCGGCGCCCAGGACGGCGGACATGCCGGTCGGGGTGAGCCCGCAGGCGCGGGCCATCGCGCGGCCGCGGACGGCGGTCAGCGCGATCGCCGCCTCGACCGACAGCACGCCGGCCAGCGCGGCCGCGGTGAGCTCGCCGACGCTGTGCCCGGCGATGACGACGTCGCGGCCGGTCTGCGGCGAGTGCGCGACCGGGCCGGGCAGGCCGCCGAGCTCGCGGGCGACGAACAGGCTCATCGCGACGACGAGCGGCTGGGTGACCGCGGTGTCGCGGATGGCCTCGGCGTCGCCGGTGGTACCGAGGGTCAGCAGGTCGGCGTCGGCGATCGCCCCGGCCCAGCGGAAGAAGGACTCGGCGCCGGGGAGCTCCAACCAGGGGGCGAGCATCCCGGGCTTCTGCGCACCCTGCCCGGGTGCGAGGACGGCCAACACCTCCTCACCGTCTCATTGGTCACGGTCTCCCGCGCGCTCGGCCGGCACGAAAGGTCACCGCTGCTGTTTGGAGGGTTCCCACAACGACGGAGCCCGGACGGGCCGTCGCGACGCCCATCCGTGGTGGGGACCACACGGAGGCCGGTGCACTTCCGCGGAGATGCCCGGTGCACTTCCGCAGAAGTGCCCGGTCCCGTCAGTGCCAGAGGGAGCGCTCGCCGCCCAGGTCGGCCAGCGCGAGCGCGACCTGCAGCGTCCAGGCGCCGCGCGGGTCGGTGGCCACCTGCCCGGTCACCTCGGCGGCCCGCTTGAGCCGGTACCGGACGGTGTTGGGGTGCACGAACAGCGCCCGCGCGGTGGCCTCCAGGTTGCCGCCGCCGGCCAGCACCGCGCGCACCGTCTCCAGCAGGTCGCCGCCGGCGGTGCGCAGCGGCAGCACCACCCGCTCCGTGAGCGCCGCGCGGGCCAGCGGGTCGCCGTCGAGGGCCCGCTCGGGCAGCAGCGCGTCGGCGGTCACCGGCCGCGGCGCCCCGGGCCAGGCCCGCGCGGCCCGGAGCCCGGCCAGCGCCGCCGCGGCCGACCCGCCGGCCGCGCTGAGCCGGTCGACGACCGGGCCGAGGACCACCGGGCCCGGCCCGAACTCCTCGGCGACCCGCTCGGCCGCCGACCGCAGGTCCTCGGCGCCGCCCAGCACCACCACCAGCTGCTCGGCGTGCACGCCGACGAGCACCTCGCAGCGGTGCGAGCGGGCGGCGCGGCGGACGTCGGCGTGCGTGTCGCCCTCGGCGGGGGCGACCCCGACCAGCACGGCCACCGGGCCGGTGCCGTCCCAGCCGAGCGCGGAGGCCCGGCCGGGCAGCTCCTCGGAGCGCTCGCCGCGGACCAGCGCGTCGACGACCAGCGCCTCCAGCCGGGCGTCCCAGGCGCCGCGGTTCTCGGCGAAGCTCGCGTAGACGTGCGCGGTGGCGAAGGCGACCTCGCGGCTGAACAGCAGCACGGCCATGCGCAGCGCGTCGGCGTCGCCGGGCTCGGCCACCGACTCGACGTGGTCGTCCATCACCTGGACGGTGAGCTCCACCAGGTCGACGGTCTGCTTGAGCGGCACGGCGCGGACCAGGTCGCGCGGCGCGGCGCCGAACACCTCGCCGGTGAGCCGGGGCGGCCGGTCGGGGGAGCGGCACCACTCGACCAGCGAGGCAATGCCGGCCTGCGCGACGAGCATGACCCACGAGCGCTGGTCGGCCGGCATGGTGCGGAACCAGGGGAGGTCCTCGTCCATGCGGGCGACGGCGCGGGTGGCGATGGCCCCGGAGGCGCGCTCCAGCCGCCGCAGCGTCGCCGCCGTCGGCGGGCGGTCGATCACCCGGTGGGCCACGCGGCCAGCGTGTCACGGTCCGTCGCGTCGGGGAGAGTGGGGGAGTGACCGCCCCGACCACCGCCCCCGCGCGGGCCCGCCGCCGGGTGCTCCGGACGATCGGAGGCGGTCTCGCCGTCCTCGCCGTGCTCGGGGCCGGGGTGGCGGCCCGCTTCGGCCCGCAGGTGCGCCTCGACGACGCGGTGAGCCGCGGGCTGTACGCCGGCGACGACCGCTCGGCGCCGGTGAGCGCGCTGCTGGAGACCCTCACCACCCCGGGCGTCACCTGGTTCCGCGTGCTGGTGTTCCTGCCGGTGCTGGTCTGGCTGGTCCGCCGCCGCGCGTGGCGCACCGTGCTGTGGGTCGTCGTCGCGGTCACCGCGGTCGGGCCGCTCACCACCGGCCTCAAGGACCTGGTCGGGCGCGCCCGCCCGGCGTTCGAGAACGGCGGCCTGGTGTACGAGGGGCTGAGCTACCCGAGCGGGCACTCCTCGGGCGTCGCCACGCTGGTCACCGTCGCGCTGGTGCTGGCCTGGCCGCGGCTGACCGCGCCCGGCCGCCGCGCCGCCGTCGCCGCGGGGGTCGCGCTCGCGGTCCTGGTCGGGCTGACCCGCGTGTGGCTGGGCGTGCACTACCCGTCCGACGTCGTCGGCGGGCTGTGCCTGGGCACGGCGTGGTCGCTGCTGGCCGCCCTGGTCGCCGGCGGGCTGCCCGGCGGTCCGGCGGCGCTGCCCGGGCGGGACGCGGCGCCGTGACCGGCGTCGAGGGCGCCGTGCTGCTCGAGCCGGGCGACGGCTCGCTCGGCCCGCTGCTGCGGGTCACCGACGACCGGCTGCCGCCCGGTGCCGGATACGGCGTGCACGCCCACCGCGCCGTCGACGTCGTCGCGGTGGTGCTGGCCGGCTCGCTGACCCACCGGTGGGGCGGGGACGCCCCGCTGGCCGCCGGCGACGTCGGCGTGCTGCGGGCGGGCACCGGGCTGGACCACGACGAGGTCGCCGGACCCGACGGCGCCCGGGTGCTGCAGGCCCACCTGCGCGCGGCCGACCCGGGCGCGGCCCCGGCGCACGAGGTCGTGCGCGCCCCCGCGGGCTGGGTCGACCTCGGCCGGACCGACGCCCGGCTGTGGCTGGGGCCCGACGGCCCCGACGTCCCCGACGGTGTCGTGCTGCGCCCCGGCGGCGGGGTCGCCGTCGTGTGGCGGGTCGACCCCGCCCGCCCCGCCTGGGCGACCTGACCCGGGGACCCTCCCCGCGCGGAGGAGGGCCCCCGGCCGCCGGTCCGGTCAGCAGACGTCCGGCGGGACGCTGGACCCGCAGGTGTTGCCCGCGAAGTCCACCGCCCCGACGTCTAGCAGGAACGGGCTGACCTCCGGGGAGCTCAGCAGCACGTCGACCGGGGCGTTCCCGGTGATCCCGTTCTCCTCGACGACGATGCCCTCCGCGGGGCCCGGGTCGGTGCCCGCCGCGTTGTTGAACGGCGGCAGCGTCACCAGCACGAGCCCGCCGGCGGGGAACTGCAGCGAGGCGGCGTCGACCGAGGGCGCGTTGCCGTGCACCTCGTTGTTCCGCACGCCCACCGAGTCGGCGTTCACGATCCCGATCCCGGTGCCGGACACCCGCAGCGACGCCTGCACCTCGCCCACGCCGGCGAGGCAGAACCGGTCGTTTCCGGACACCTCGTTCCACCGCAGCTGCCAGTCCCCGCCCTCGACCCGGCGGCCGGCCTCGGGGATCTCGGTGGCCGCGTCGTCGAAGACCAGCACGCCGACGCAGTTGCCGGACACGTAGTTGTGCCGGATGGCCCCGCCGCGCGACTCCCGGGCGAAGACCCCGATGTTGTAGCCCTGCACGTCGTTGGCGACGACGTCGGCGTAGGACTCGTCGGAGTCGGTGACCCCGATCCCGGCGGTGCCGCTGTTGGGTGCCGCGGGCGTCCCGCGGTCGACGCCCTCCAGGATGTTCCGGGTGATCCGGGTGTGGGTCGAGTCCGCGGCGAGGATGCCGTAGCGCTCGTGCCCGTGCGCCCGGGTCTTGGCGACCCGGAAGCCGTCGGCGCCCCAGGCGGCGATGCCGTTGGCCGGGTGGTCGTGGGTGGACAGGTGGCCGACCCGGACCGGGCCGTCGGGGTCGAGGAAGAACAGCCCCGAGACGTCGTCCCGCAGCGTGGCGGGGTCGCTCTCGGGGTCGGCCGCGTTCTGCGCCTCCCAGCACGGGGTGGACGCGACCTCGGGCAGCTGGTCCGGGGTGGTCCACTCCGGCCAGACGATCCGCGTGCCGTCGTCGCCGCGGCCGGCCCCGACGATCGTCAGGCCCTTGCCGTCGACGCAGACGGCCTCCTCCCAGGTGCCCGCCTCGATGCGGATCGTGTCTCCCGACGCGGCCCGGTCGACGGCGGCCTGGATGGACTCGCCCGGGTGCACCACCCAGGTGTCGGCCCCTCCCGACGAGCCGCCGCCGTCGGCCGCCGCCGCGCCGGCCGGGAGGGCGGCGAGGACGAGGACGGCCGACGCAGTGACCGTGAGCCCGCGGGCCGGGCCCGACGGTCGGGGACGCCCCGCTGGTCTGGAGTGCTGCATGTGTCCTCCTGGTCGCGACTCGCGCTCGGGGACCCGGCGCGTGCCACGACCATGGGGACGATGTGACGGAAGAGTCCGGCGACACGACCGAGGCGGCCGTGACCTCATACCCGGGTCGTGCTCCCGGCTCCGACCTCCGTCGCGGACCGGGGAGCGACCTCAGGCGGAGTCGCGCACCACGAGCCGGGTGGCGCAGACCCGCGCCTCCACCTCGGCGTGTCCCTCGACCTGGCGCAGCAGCAGGTCGGTCATGTGCCGGGTCATCTCGCCCAGCGGCTGGGCGACCGTGGTCAGCGGCGGGTCGGTGGTGGCGGCCACCGGGGCGTCGTCGAAGCCGACGACGGCGACGTCGCCGGGCACCGAGCGCCCGGCCTCCCGCAGCGCCCGCAGCGCCCCCGCCGCCATCGGGTCGGAGGCGACGAACACGCCGTCGAGGTCGGGGGCTCGCTCGAGCAGCGCGGCCATCGCGCGGTGGCCGCCGGGCTCGGTGAAGTCGCCCGCGACGACCAGCACGGGGTCGAACCCGACACCCGCGGCGTCCAGCGCGGCGCGGTAGCCGGCGTAGCGGTCGAGGCCCGCGATCATGTCCTGCGGGCCGGCCACGGTGGCCACCCGCCGCCGGCCCGAGGCGAGCAGGTGCTCGGTGGCGGCGCGCGCCCCGCCGGCGTTGTCGGCGTCGACGTAGCAGACCTCGCGGCCGTCCGGCGGGCGGCCGGAGAGCACCAGCGGCACGCCGGCGTCGGCGAGCACGCCGGGCAGCGTGTCGTCGCGGTGCGGGGACACGAGGATGACGCCGTCGACGTGCCCCTGGCGCACGTACCGGCCGACCTTCTCCTGCTCGCGCCCGCCCCGGGCGGCCAGCAGGACGAGGTTCATCTCGGTGTCGGCCAGCGCCCCGGACAGCTCCCGCACGATCCGGGCGAAGAACGGGTCGCTGAAGACCTGGACGTTGGACTCCGAGAGCACCAGCGCGATCGTGTCGGTGCGCCGGGTGACCAGGCTGCGGGCCGCCGGGTTGGGCACGTACCGCAGCTGCGCGACGGCCTCCTCGACCGCGCGCCGGGCCTCCGGGCGCACCTTCGGCGAGCCGTTGACCACGCGCGACACCGTCGCGCGGGACACCCCCGCGAGCTGCGCGACCTCGTCGAGGGTGGGCGAGGCCCCGCGACCAGCGACCGTCGTCACGTGACCTCCTCCGTCGTCGTGGGGCTCCATGGTGCACGCCCGGAGATCCCGACGGTTCGTGAGAGCGCTCTCTTGACACGTGAGTGTGACACCCACCACTCTGCTCCCACCGCTCGTGAGAGCGCTTTCACGGACGTCACCGCAGCCCGGACGCAGCCGTTCGGGAACCGATCCAGGAGGACCGATGACCGTTCCCCCGAGACGCAGGGCGGCGCTGGGTGCCGCGCTGGTCGCGTCGCTGCTCGCCGCCGGCTGTGGGGGCTCCGGCTCCGACGACGACGGCACGATCACCCTCGACCTGGGCCTGTTCGGGACCTTCGGGTTCCAGGAGGCCGGGCTCTACGACGAGTACATGGAGCTGCACCCGGAGATCCGGATCGAGGAGGAGTCGGTCGAGCGGTCGGCCGACTACTACCGGGCGCTGCAGACCCGGCTCGCGGCGGGCTCCGGCCTCGCCGACGTCCAGGGCATCGAGATCGGCTTCGTCGCCGACGTCGTCGAGAACCACGCCGACGCGTTCGTCGACTTCGCCGCGGAGGGCGACGCCGACGAGGTCCTCGGCCACTTCTACGACTGGAAGGTCGAGGAGGCCACCACCTCCGACGGCCGGGTGATCGGCCTGGGCACCGACGCCGGCCCCGAGGCCATGTGCTTCCGCCGCGACCTGTTCGAGCAGGCCGGCCTGCCCACCGACCGCGCCGAGCTCGCCTCGCTGTGGTCGACCTGGGAGGGCTACCTCGAGCTCGGCCGGCAGTACGAGGCCTCGCCGACCAAGCCGGAGGGCAGCTCGTTCGTCGACAGCCCGGCGAGCGTCTTCTCCGCGGCCGTCTACCAGGGCGAGACCGCGTACAACGACGCGGACGGCAACCCGATCCCCGACTCCAGCGACGGCGTCACCACGGCGTGGCAGAACGCCAGCGTGGCGGCCGCGGAGCGGATGACCGCCAACCTCATCCAGTTCGGCGACGAGTGGAACTCCGCCTTCGCCAACGGCGCGTTCGCCACCATCTCCTGCCCGGCCTGGATGCTCGGCTACATCAGCGGGCAGGCCGGCGAGGAGGCCGCGGGCACCTGGGACGTCGCGCCGCTGCCCGGCGGTGCCGGCAACTGGGGCGGCTCCTGGCTCGGCGTCACCGAGTCCAGCGAGCACAAGGAAGAAGCGATCGCCCTCGTCGAGTGGCTGACCGCGCCCGAGCAGCAGGTCAAGATGTTCACCCGCGAGGCGCACTTCCCGTCCAGCCAGGAGGCGGCGGAGGACCCGCAGGTGTCCGACGCGACCAACGACTACTTCAGCGGCGCGCCGGTCGGGCAGATCTTCGGGGAGTCGGCGGCGGCGCTGCGGTT
This sequence comes from Geodermatophilus sp. SYSU D01036, assembly GCF_054050435.1. Lineage (NCBI taxonomy): Bacteria > Bacillati > Actinomycetota > Actinomycetes > Geodermatophilales > Geodermatophilaceae > Geodermatophilus > Geodermatophilus sp. SYSU D01036. The sequence continues at coordinate 11,830 of NZ_JBJGZJ010000002.1, forward strand.
CACGCCGATCGGTCCCTACGACACCCAGATCCAGGAGGCGTTCACCAACGCCCTGAGCACGGTCGCCGAGGGGACCTCCCCCGACGACGCCTTCCAGGCGGCCCTCGACGAGATCGAACAGGTCGTCGGCGGCTGACAGACCCCGGCCGGCGCCGGGGCGAGTCCACCCGCCCCGGCGCCGGCCGGTTCCACCCCCTCGTGGGGACCCTGCTCGTGAACTCCCCGGAAGGCCCGGCATGACCATCGCCAGCGACGACCCCCGGGTCGCGGCGGCCGCCGCACCGGCCCCACCCAGCCCGCCCGTCCGCGCCGCGGCCGGCCGGCGCCGGTCCCGGCTCACCCGCAACCGCTGGGGCTACGCCTACGTCGCCCCGTTCTTCGTCCTCTTCGCCGCCTTCAGCCTCTACCCGTTCCTCTACACCGCCTGGATCTCGCTGCACGAGGTGCGGCTGTCCGACATCGACGGCGCCGAGTTCGTCGGCCTGGGGAACTACACCGAGCTGCTGCAGAACGAGTTCTTCTGGAACGCCGCGCGGAACACCCTCACCATCGGCATCCTCTCGACGGTGCCCCAGCTCGCCATGGCCCTGGGCCTGGCGCACCTGCTGAACTACAGGCTGCGCGGGCGGACCTTCTTCCGGGTCGCGATGCTCATGCCCTACGCCACCAGCATCGCCGCGGCCACGCTGGTGTTCGCCCAGCTGTTCGGCCACGACTACGGGCTGATCAACGCCGGCCTCGAGGCGGTCGGGTTCGACCGGGTCGACTGGGAGAGCGGGACCTGGACCAGCCAGATCGCCATCTCGGTGATCGTCACCTGGCGCTGGACCGGCTACAACGCGCTGATCTACCTGGCCGCCATGCAGGCCATCCCGAACGACCTGTACGAGGCCGCCACCATCGACGGCGCCAGCCGCTGGAAGCAGTTCCTCCACGTGACCGTCCCGTCGCTGCGGCCGACGATCCTGTTCACGATCGTGGTCTCCACGATCGGCGCGGTGCAGCTGTTCGGCGAGCCGCTGCTGTTCAGCGGCAACGGCATGACCAGCGGCGGGGTCTCCAACCAGTACCAGACCCTCGGCCTGCTGATGTACGACCAGGGCTGGACCAACTTCCGCCTCGGTCAGGCCGCGGCCACCGCCTGGACCATGTTCCTGATCATCCTCGTCGTCGTCGGCCTCTACGGGCTCCTCGCCCGCCGGCGCGCCCGGGCCGAGCGGTAGGAGCCCTCATGACCACCCTCGAGTCCGCACCGGAGCAGGCCGTGTCCGCCCCGGCTCCCGCCCCCGCCGGGCACCGCCGCCGGGCCCGGAAGGTGACCTCCGCCGGGCCGGTGACCCACGTGCTGCTCGGCCTCACCGCGCTGCTGTCGGTCTTCCCGCTGTACTGGACGGCGGTCGCCGCGTCGAAGACCAACGCCGAGCTCGCCGGCACCCCGCCGCCGTTCCTCCCCGACGCCGACCTGTTCACCAACATCGGCCGGGCCATGGACGAGGCGCCGATCGGCCTGGCGATCGTCAACTCCGTGATCGTCGCCGGCTGCATCACCGTGGGCACCGTCCTGTGCAGCACGCTGGCCGGCTTCGCCTTCGCCAAGCTGCGCTTCCGCGGCAACAAGACGCTGCTGGCGCTGGTCGTCGGCACGATGATGGTGCCGACCCAGCTGGCGATCATCCCGCTGTTCATCCTCGTCGCCCAGCTGCAGTGGGTCGACCACCTGCAGGCGGTCGTGCTGCCCACGCTGGTCAGCGCGTTCGGCGTCTTCTTCATGCGGCAGTTCCTGTCCCAGGCGCTGCCCGACGAGCTGCTCGAGGCCGCCCGCGTCGACGGCGCCTCGACGCTGCGGACCTTCTGGTCCGTCGTCGTCCCGGTCGCCCGCCCCGCCATGGCGGTGCTGGCGATGCTGACCTTCCTCACCGCCTGGAACGACTTCTTCTGGCCGATCATCGCCCTCACCACGGAGAACCCGACGGTGCAGGTCGCGCTGGCCGGTCTCGGCGGCGGCTACGTCCCCGACACCGCGGTGATCATGGCCGGCACCCTCGTCGGGACCCTGCCGGTGCTCGTCGTCTTCGTCGTCCTCGGCAAGCAGATCGTCGGCGGCATCATGCAGGGCGCGGTGAAGGGATGAGGCGCCCGTCCACCCCCGTTCCCTCCTCCCCGAGAGGCGCCTGAGCCATGGCCACCGTCACCTTCGACTCCGCCACCCGCATCTACCCGAAGGCCGACCGGCCCGCCGTGGACGGCCTGGACCTGGAGATCGGCGACGGCGAGTTCCTCGTCCTCGTCGGCCCCTCGGGCTGCGGCAAGTCCACCTCGCTGCGCATGCTCGCCGGCCTGGAGGAGATCGACGCCGGCAGCATCCGCATCGGCGAGCGCGACGTCACCGACGCCCCGCCCAAGGACCGCGACATCGCGATGGTCTTCCAGAACTACGCGCTCTACCCGCACATGACCGTCGAGCAGAACATGGGCTTCGCGCTCAAGATCGCCGGCGTCCCGAAGGACGAGATCGGCCGGCGGGTGGCCGAGGCGGCGAGGATCCTCGACCTGGAGGACTACCTGCGCCGGCGGCCGAAGGCGCTGTCCGGCGGCCAGCGGCAGCGGGTGGCCATGGGCCGGGCGATCGTGCGCAACCCCCAGGTGTTCCTCATGGACGAGCCGCTGTCCAACCTCGACGCGAAGCTGCGGGTGCAGACGCGCACCCAGATCGCCGCCCTGCAGCGGCGGCTGGCCGTCACCACCGTCTACGTCACCCACGACCAGGTCGAGGCGATGACGATGGGCGACCGCGTGGCGGTGCTGCGCGACGGCGTCCTGCAGCAGTGCGACACCCCCGGCGCCCTCTACGACCGCCCGGCCAACACCTTCGTCGCCGGCTTCATCGGCTCGCCGGCGATGAACGTCGTCACCGGGCCCGCGGTCGACGGCGGCGTCCGGCTCGCCGGCGCGGTGCTGCCGGTGCCGCGGGACCTGCTCGACCGGGCCGCCGCCGGCACCGGGAAGGTCACCGTCGGCTTCCGCCCCGAGGCGCTGGAGACCGCTGCGCCCGGGAACGGAGGGCCCGGCGGGGGCGTGCCCGTGGTGGTCAACGTCGTCGAGCAGCTGGGCTCGGACGCCTACCTCTACGCCACCCTCGGCGCCTCCGGCGACGGCGACGTCCTGCACACCGCAGACGTCGTCGTCCGCACCGAGCCGCGCTCGGCCCCGGCGGTGGGGGAGACGGTGCACCTGCGGGTCCGCGAGGGCGGCCTGCACGTCTTCGACCCCGTGACGCAGCAGCGCGTCGGCTGAGCCCTACCGTCCTCCCCGTCGGCGGCCCCCGCAGCCGCCGGGCTGCCCCCTGACCTCCGCCTGCTCACCCCTGCCCTGAGGAGCACCCCTGCCGTGACCACCACCGACACCCGCGAGGACGCCCTCGCCGGCCTGACCTTCCCGCCCGGCTTCGTCCTCGGCGCCGCGACCGCCTCGTACCAGATCGAGGGCGCCGTGACCGAGGACGGGCGGGGACCGTCGATCTGGGACACCTACAGCCACACGCCCGGCCGCACGTTCCAGGGCCACACCGGCGACGTCGCCGTCGACCACTACCACCGGTACCGCGACGACGTCGCGCTGATGGCGGGCCTGGGGCTGTCGGCGTACCGGTTCTCGGTGGCCTGGCCGCGGGTGCTGCCCGAGGGCGGCGGCCGGGTCGAGCAGCGCGGGCTGGACTTCTACCGGCGGCTGGTCGACGAGCTGCTCGCCGTCGGGGTGCAGCCCTGGCTGACCCTCTACCACTGGGACCTGCCGCAGGCGCTGCAGGACCGCGGCGGCTGGGCCGACCGGGACACCGCCGAGCGGTTCGCCGACTACGCCGCGGTCGTCGTCGACGCGCTCGGCGACCGGGTGCGGCACTGGTCGACGCTCAACGAGCCGATGTGCAGCGCGCTGCTCGGCCACGTTTCCGGCGCGCACGCCCCCGGCCTGCAGGACCCGGTCGCCGGCGCCCGCGCCACCCACCACCTGCTGCTCGGGCACGGCCTGGCCGCGGCCCGGCTGCGCGCGGCCGGCGTGAGCTCCCTCGGCGTCACGCTGAACTTCACGCCGATGCACCCGGCGAGCCAGGACCCCGCCGACGTCGACGCCGCCCGCCGGCTCGACGGCCAGCAGAACCGGATGTTCCTCGAGCCGGTCGTGCACGGCGCCTACCCGGCCGACGTCGTCGCCGACCTCGAGGCCGCCGGTGCCCCGCTGCCGGTGCGCGACGGCGACCTGGAGACGATCGCGGCGCCGCTGGACTGGCTGGGCGTCAACTACTACTTCGAGCAGACGGTGCGGGCCGGCACCCGTCCCGCGGACGAGCCGCCGACGTCGTTCATCGGCGGCGGGGACGTCGTCGAGCTCGACCCCGAGGGCCCGACGACGACGATGGGGTGGGGGATCAGCCCGCAGGCGTTCACCGACCTGCTGCTGTGGCTCACCGAGCGCGCGCCGGGCCTGCCGCTGGTGGTCACCGAGAACGGCTCGGCCTGGGACGACGAGGTGGACGCCGAGGGCGCGGTGCACGACCCCGAGCGGGTCGACTTCCTCGCCCGCCACCTCACCGCGATGGCGGCGGCGATGGAGCGCGGCGCCGACGTCCGCGGCTACTTCGCCTGGTCGCTGCTGGACAACTTCGAGTGGGCGCGCGGCTACGCGCAGCGGTTCGGGCTGGTGCACGTCGACTACGCCACCCAGCGGCGCACGGTGAAGGACAGCGGCCGGGTCTACGCCGAGCTGCTGCGCCGGCACCGCGACGGGGCCTGAGGACGGGGGGCCCGTGCGAGGGGGATGCGCACGGGCCCTCCGCGGCACCCCGTGCTGAGCGACGACGACCGCCGGCGGGTGCTGGCCGCCCTGCTGGTCGGCCAGCGGCACTCCTGGGACCAGGGCCTGACGGCGGCGGTGCTCGACGGCGCCGGCGAGGCGGCGGCGCTGCGTGCCCTGGTCGACGACGCCGTGGCCCGGCAGCTCCCCGACGGCCGGCTGGCCGAGCTCGACCCGGCGTGCAGCGTCAACGGCGGCGTCGTCGGCGAGTACGCGGACCTGCTGGCGCAGCGCCTGGGCGACCGGGCGCTGGCCGCCGCGGCCGCCCGTCAGCGCGACTGGCTGCTGCGCCGGGCGCCGCGCGCCGCCGACGGGACGCTGTTCCACCTGGTCGGCACCCGCGAGGTCTGGGCGGACACGGTGTTCATGGTGGTGCCGCCGCTGGCCGCGGCCGGGTTCGCCGACGTCGCCCTGGCCCAGCTCGACGGGCACCGCGCCCGGCTGCGCCGGCCCGACGGGCTGTGGCGGGCGCGGTGGGACGAGGACGCCGGGCGGCCCTCCGACGACCGCGCCTGGGGCACCGGCAACGGCTGGGTGGCCGCCGCCCTCGCCCGCACCGTGGGCCGGCTGCCGGGGGCGGGACTCGCCGGCGAGGCCCGCGCGCACCTCGACGCCTGCCTGGCGCACCGCCGGCCCGACGGGACGCTCGGCTCCGTCCTCGACGACGACGGCTCGCCCGCGGACACCGCGGTGGCCGCGATGCTGTCCTGGGCCGCGTCGACCGGCGCCGCCGCGGGCTGGCTGCCCCGGTCGTACGCCGCGACCGGGCGGTCGCTGCTCGCCACGGCCGCCGCGCGCGTGGACGGGCTGGGGCGGGTCACCGGCGCCGCGGCCGCGCCCCGGTTCGACCGCCCCGGGCACTCACCCGAGGCGCAGGCCTGGCTGCTGCTGGCCGACGCTCAGACCAGGGCGGCGACGTCGGCGGCGCAGCCCCAGGAGAGGGTGACCCCGGCGCCGCCGTGCCCGTAGCAGGCGACGACCGGCCGCCCGCCGACCTCCAGCCGCTCCAGCCGGACGCTCGGCCGGCCCGGCCGCAGCCCGACCGCCCGCGACAGCACCGGCTGCCCCCGCAGCGCGGGCACCAGCGCGCACGCCCGCTGCAGGATCGCGGCCTCCACCCGCGGGTCCGGCTCGCGGCCCGTGGCACCCTCCACCGCCGTCCCGCCGACGACGACGTCCCGCCCGCGGGGGACGACGTAGGTCAGCCCGGCCGGGCCGTCCTCGTCCAGCACCCACTCGGACAGGCCCGGGTCGGCGAGGCGGACCACCTGACCCTGCACGGGCACGCAGGTGTCGTCGTCGAGGAGGGGCCCCGACCCCAGGCCGGCGGCCACCACGACGACGTCCCCGGCCACCTCGTCGAGGGACCCGACCCGCCCCGGCACGGTCGCCACCCCGGCCGCGGCGCACGCGGCGGCCAGCCAGGGCAGGTACCGGCCGGTGTCCACCACCGGCAGCGTGCACCGGGTGCCGGCGGGGGCGCCGGGCGGGAGCTCCTCCGGAGCCGCCGGGCGGACCCCGGGCACGCCCGGCGCCCACCACGGGTCGGGCTCGGGCGTGCGGTGCACGTACGTGCCCGGGCGGAGCGCCACCCCGGTCGCCGGGTCGGCGGCGAGCCGGGTGAGGACCCCGAGCGAGGTGGCGCCCCACCGCAGGACGGCGCCGGCGGGCGCCACCCGGTAGGGGGACCAGATGGCGGCGGCCACCGCGGAGGTGGTCGCCTCCCACGGGTCGGCGGTGAGCAGCCGGACCCGGTGCCCGGCGCGCGCCAGCTCGAGCGCACAGGTCAGCCCGACCACCCCACCGCCGACGACGGCCACGTCGCGCGGGCCGCCGTCGGCAGCAGGGGGCACGGGCGCTCTACCTCAGGTCGCCGGGCTCGGGTCGGTCCGCTCCTCGGCGGGGGCGGCCTGCACGTCGCGGATCCGGTACCTCTCCACCGCCTCGCGGACCGTCGACCGGTCCACCTGGCCCTGGTCGGCCAGCGACGCCAGCGTCCGCACGACGATCGACTCGGCGTCGACGTGGAAGTGCCGGCGCAGCGCCGGGCGGGTGTCGGACAGGCCGAACCCGTCGGTGCCCAGCGTCGCCATCCCGCCCGGGACGAAGGGCGCGATCAGGTCGGGGACCGCCCGCATCCAGTCCGACACCGCCACGACCGGGCCGGTGGTGTCCTGCAGCCGCTGGGTCACGTAGGGCACGTGCGGCTCGTCCTCGGGGTGCAGCAGGTTGTGCTCGCTGCACGCGTCGGCCTGCCGGCGCAGCTCGGTCCACGAGGTCACCGACCACACGTCGGCCGCCACGCCCCAGTCCTCGCGCAGCAGCTCCTGCGCCCGCAGCGCCCACGGCACCGCGACGCCCGACGCCAGCACCTGGGCCCGCGGGCCCTCGCCGGAGCCCGGCGCGTACAGGTACATGCCCGCGAGCAGGCCCTGCACGTCGAGGCCCTCGGGCTCGGCCGGCTGGTTGTAGGGCTCGTTGTAGACGGTCAGGTAGTACATGACGTCGGGGCTGCGGTGCCCGCCCAGCGGCGCGCCCGGGTCCTCGCCGTACATGCGCAGCAGCGCGTCCCGGGTGATGTGCCCGACCTCGTAGGAGAACGCCGGGTCGTAGGACACGACCGCCGGGTTGGTGTGCGCCAGCAGCAGCGAGTGGCCGTCCTCGTGCTGCAGGCCCTCGCCGTTGAGCGTCGTCCGGCCGGCGGTGGCGCCGAGGACGAAGCCGCGGGTCATCTGGTCGGCGGCGGCCCAGAACGAGTCGCCGGTCCGCTGGAACCCGAACATCGAGTAGAAGATGTAGATCGGGATCATCGGCTCGCCGTGCGTGGCGTACGAGGTGCCGACGGCGGTGAACGACGCCGTGGAGCCGGCCTCGTTGATGCCCTCGTGCAGGATCTGGCCCTGCTCGGACTCCTTGTAGGCCAGCATCAGCTCGCGGTCGACCGAGGTGTAGCGCTGGCCGCCCGGGTTGTAGATCTTCTGCGACGGGAAGAGGCTGTCCATCCCGAAGGTGCGGGCCTCGTCCGGGATGATCGGCACGAACCGCGGGCCGAGCTCCTTGTCCTTGAGCAGCTCCTTGAGCAGGCGGACGAACGCCATCGTCGTCGCCACCTCCTGCTTGCCCGAGCCGCGGCGCAGGACGTCGAGCGCCTTGTCGTCCGGCGCCTTGAGCGGCTTGAACTCCGAGCGCCGCCGCGGGACCGCCCCGCCCAGGGCCCGGCGCCGCTCGAGCATGTACTGCATCTCGTCGGAGTCCGGGGCCGGCTTGTAGTAGGGCGGCAGCGTCTTGTCGAGCGCCTCGTCGGGGATGGGCAGGTAGAGCCGGTCGCGGAAGGCGGCGAGGTCCTCGGCGGTCAGCTTCTTCATCTGGTGCGTGGAGTTGCGGCCCTCGAAGTGGCTGCCCAGCGTCCAGCCCTTGATGGTCTTGGCGAGGATGACCGTCGGCTGGCCCCTGTGCTCCACCGCCGCCTTGAACGCCGCGTAGACCTTGCGGTAGTCGTGCCCGCCGCGGGAGAGGTCCCAGACCTCCTTGTCGCTCATGTCCTCGACGAGCTTGCGGGTGCGCGGGTCCCGCCCGAAGAAGTGCTCGCGGACGAAGGCGCCGTCCTCGGCCTTGTAGGTCTGGTAGTCGCCGTCGGGCGTCTGGTTCATCAGGTTGACCAGCGCGCCGTCGCGGTCGGCGGCCAGCAGCGGGTCCCACTCCCGGCCCCAGATCACCTTGATCACGTTCCAGCCGGCGCCGCGGAAGAAGGACTCCAGCTCCTGGATGACCTTGCCGTTGCCGCGCACCGGGCCGTCGAGCCGCTGCAGGTTGCAGTTGACGACGAAGGTGAGGTTGTCCAGCTCCTCGCGCGCGGCCAGGCCGATCAGGCCCAGCGACTCCGGCTCGTCCATCTCGCCGTCGCCGAGGAACGCCCACACGTGCTGGTCGGAGGTGTCCTTGACGCCGCGGGCGTGCAGGTACCGGTTGAACCGGGCCTGGTAGATCGCGTTCATCGGGCCCAGGCCCATGGAGACGCTGGGGAACTCCCAGAAGTCCGGCATCAGCCGCGGGTGCGGGTAGCTGGACAGGCCGCCGCCGGGGTGGCTGACCTCCTGCCGGAACCCGTCGAGCTGCTGCTCGGAGAGCCGGCCCTCGAGGAAGGCGCGGGCGTAGATGCCGGGGGAGGCGTGGCCCTGGAACCAGATCTGGTCGCCGCCGCCGGGGTGGTCCTTGCCGCGGAAGAAGTGGTTGAAGCCCACCTCGTACAGCGACGCCGACGACGCGTAGGAGGAGATGTGCCCGCCGACGCCGATGCCCGGCCGCTGCGCGCGGTGCACCATGATCGCCGCGTTCCACCGGATGTAGGCGCGGATGCGCCGCTCGACGTGCTCGTCGCCGGGGAAGTAGGGCTCCCGCTCGGGCGGGATCGTGTTGATGTAGTCGGTGCTGCGGAGGGACGGGACGCCCACCTGCTGCTCACGGCTGCGCTGCAACAACTTGAGCATGAGGTAGCGGGCGCGCCCGCGGCCTGCGTGCTCGACGACGCTGTCGAGCGACTCCACCCACTCCTGGGTCTCGTCGGGGTCGGTGTCGACCAGCTGGCTCGGGAGCCCGTCGGTGATGACCGCGCGGGGCTGTCCGGCGTCGCGGGTGGGGTCTCCACCCTGCTGCGGTGCGCTCATGCCTCCATCGTCGCGCGCCGGGATGGTCCGCGTCACCCAGGACCTCCCGGCCAGCGGTGCGCGCGGCGTCCCGGGCGCGTCGTCGTCGACCGCTTGCGTGTGACCAGGCATGCCCTACGCTCCTGCCCACGCGGACCGACGCCGTCGGCAGCCGCGCGTCCGGGCACGAGAGGGGTGACATGACCAGGCAGCGGGTGCCCTCCCCGCCGGTCGTGTCCGCCGTCGGCCCCCGTCCACCCCACGCGCCCGTCAGCCGGCGCCTCGTGCCCGCCGGTGCCACACCGGCGGTTCGTGATCTCTCGGAGGAACAGCAGGGATGAGCGTCGACTCGGGCAGCGCCGGCATGGCGGCCCGGCTGGGCATCAAGCCGGGCATGGTCGTGCAGGAGCTCGGCTGGGACGAGGACGCCGACGAGGACCTGCGCGACTCCATCGTCGAGGTCTCCGGCAGCGAGATGGTCGACGAGGACACCGACGAGGTCGCCGACGTCGTGGTCCTGTGGTGGCGGGAGGACGACGGCGACCTGTTCGACGCCCTCACCGACGCGCTCACCTCGCTCGCCGACGAGGGCGTCGTGTGGCTGCTGGTGCCCAAGTCCGGGCGGCCGGGCCACGTCGAGCCGGGCGACGTCACCGAGGTGGCGCCCACCGCCGGGCTCGCGCAGACCAGCAGCATCTCGGCCGCCAAGGACTGGTCGGGGATCCGGCTGGTCACCCCGAAGGCCGCGCGCAGCAGGCGCTAGACGAAGGACCCCCTCGCCCCCCACGCCTCGCTCCGCCCGGCGCGGGCCCCTGCGAGGGGGCCGTTCCAGTGGGTCACCGGGGTTGCGGCACGATCGGGGGCATGAGCCTCTCCGTCGGTGACGTCGCGCCCGAGTTCAGCCTCCCCGACCAGGACCGCCAGGTCGTCTCGCTCGCCGAGCTGCGCGGGACGCCGGTCCTCGTCGTCTTCTACCCGTTCGCCTTCTCCGGGATCTGCACCGGCGAGCTGTGCCAGCTCCGCGACGAGCTGACCACCTACACCGACGCCGGCGTGCAGGTCGTGGCGATCAGCACCGACCCGGTGTTCAGCCTCAAGGCGTTCAAGGCGCGGGAGGGCCTGGACTTCCCGCTGCTGTCGGACTTCTGGCCGCACGGCGCCACCGCGCAGGCCTACGGGGTGTTCAACGAGAAGGCCGGCATGGCCCTGCGCGGCACCTTCCTCGTCGACGCCGAGGGCACCATCGCCTTCGCCGAGGTCAACCAGCCCGGCGACGCGCGCGAGCAGTCCGGCTGGAAGGACGCCGTCGAGAAGATCGCGGCCTGACGAAGGACCCCGCTGCCCCCGCCACTCGCACGCTCGCGGCGGGACCCTGCAGCGGGGCCACCCGACCGGCCGCCCGGGGGCACCTACTCTGGGCGGGCGGGGCGCGTAGCTCAGCGGGAGAGCTCTCGCCTTACAAGCGAGCGGTCGCCGGTTCGATCCCGGCCGCGCCCACCTCCGCACCACCCACGCCCGGCGCTGGGCGACGCCCGTCGTCGACCTGCGGCTGTCTCGGGCGTGCGGAGACAGCCGCAGGTCGACGAGCGGCGGTGTCGGGGTGCGGCGGCGTCAGGCCGCGGCGGCCGGACGGTAGGGCACCTCGGGGACGTCGGGCCGCGGGAAGGCCGGGCGCAGAGTGAGCGGCGGGCGGAACGGCCGCCACGTGCCCTCCCGCTGCGCGAGCCGGTCGGCGACGGCGTAGAGGACCGCCGGGTTGTGGCCCATGCCCAGGTGGCTGGCGTACACGGCGACGTTCTCGGCGTGCGGCGAGAGCCGGTCCAGGCACGCCTTCCACGCGACGATGCCGTCCTGGTGCGAGTAGATCGACGTCGACGGCACCGGCAGCGGCGTCGACTCGCTCGCCAGCGGCAGCGTCCGCTTCTCCACGTGCAGGTGCGAGTAGCGCTCGAACACCTTGTGCGCGCGGGTCTGGCTGTCGCGCTGCAGGCCGAACGGGCTGCCCAGGGTGATCACCTGGCGTACCGCGTCCGGCGTCTTGCGGGCGAGGTCGCGGGCGAAGATGCCGCCCAGGCTCTGGCCGATGAGGCTGACCGGGCGGCCGTAGCGGTCGCTGAGGTCCTCGATGCGGCGGCTCATGCCCTCGACGCACTCCTGCGTCGGGCCGATGTTGCGCCCGAGCCGCCAGCCGTGGACGCGGTAGCCCAGCCGCCGCAGGGTGCGGCGCAGCGTCGCCGTCGACATGTCGTCGGCCATGAGGCCGGGCAGCACGAGGACGGGGTGACCGTCTCCGGTGGGTAGTCGCGGTATCAGCGGACGGGCCGCCAGGTAGAGACCGTAGTCGGCCATCGCACGGCTGACCTCGGTCAGGTACAGCGGCAGGCCGGGCCCGTCGTTGGGCTGTCGCGACACGTCGTCCTCCTCGCCGGCGGCCCTCACCGCCTCGCCCGGGCCGGTACCCACCCTGGAGCACCGGTCACACCTGACTGCGACGACTCGCGGTGTCCAGTGTGGCCCTGATCACACGCGTCGCAGGGGTCCCAGGCGCTCGACCAGGGCACTTTCCCGTGCCGGAATGACTGCCGGACGACGACCCTCGGGGGCGTCGCCGGCACGCGCACCAGAGGGGGACCGTCGGGGTGGACGAGGCACCGGGGACCAGCAGGACCGTCGACCTGGGCGGCCCGGTGCACGTCGTGGACTACGGCGGGGCCGACGACGGACCGGCGGTGGTGCTGGTGCACGGGCTGGGCGGGTCGCACGGCAACTGGGACCTGCTGGCGCCGCTGCTGACGCCGTCGGCGCGGGTGTGGGCACTGGACCTGCCCGGCTTCGGTCGCAGCGAGCCGGGGGAGCGCCGCGCGACCGTGCCGGCCAACGTCGCGGTCCTGCAGCGCTTCCTGCGCGAGGTCGTGGGCGAGCCGGCGGTGCTGGTCGGCAACTCCATGGGCGGGATGGTCTCGCTGTTCACCGCCGCGGCCGCCCCGGACCTGGTGCGGGGCCTGGTGCTGCTCGACCCCGCGCTGCCCGGCGGCCGGCGTCGGCTGGACCCGCTCGTGGCCGCCACCTTCGCCCTCTACGCCCTGCCCCGCGTCGGGGAGCGGTTCCTCGCGCTGCGGCGGACCCGCTCGACGCCGCTGACCCGGGTGCGGTCGATGCTGCAGCTGGTCGGCGTCGACCCCGACGAGCTGCCCACCCCGGTCGTGGACCGCGCGGTCAGGCAGCTCGAGCAGCGCGAGGACGTCGCCGGGATGGACCGCGCCTTCCTCACCGCGGCCCGCTCCCTGTTGTGGATCCTGGCCGACCCGCGCCGCTACCGGTCGGTCATGGCGCGGGTGGCCACGCCGGTGCTGCTGGTGCACGGCGACCGCGACCGGCTGGTGCCCGTCGACGCCGCCCGCGAGGTGGCGCGGGCGCACCCCGGATGGCGGTACGAGGAGCTGGCCGGGGTCGGGCACGTGCCGCAGCTGCAGGTGCCCGACCGCCTGGCCGGCCTGGTGCTCTCCTGGGTCGACGAGACCGTCAGCGGGCCCGCAGTTCGGTCTTGAGGACCTTGCCGCTCGGGCCCTTGGGCAGCTCGTCGATGACGACGACCTCGCGCGGGTACTTGTAGGCGGCCAGCCGCTCCTTGCAGAACGCGATCACCTCGTCCGGCTCGGCCGAGGCGCCCGAGCGCAGGCTGACGTAGGCCACGACCTCCTCGCCGAGCCGCTCGTCGGGCCGCCCGATGACGGCGGCCTCCATGACGGCCGGGTGGGAGTGCAGGACCTCCTCGATCTCGCGCGGGTACACGTTGAAGCCGCCGCGGATGACGAGGTCCTTCTTGCGGTCGACGATGAAGACGAACCCGTCCTCGTCCACGTAGCCGAGGTCGCCGGTGTGGAACCAGCCGCCGCGCATCGCCTCGGCGGTGGCCTCGGGGCGCCCGAGGTAGCCCTTCATGACGTTGTGCCCGCGCAGCACGATCTCGCCGACGTTGTCCGCGCCGGGAGGCAGCGGCCGGTCCTCGTTGTCGACGATCCGCACCTCGCAGCCCCACATGCGCTTGCCGATCGACAGGACCCGCCGCTCCTCGGCGCTGCGGTTGAACGTCGCGAGCGCGCAGGTCTCCGACAGCCCGTAGCCCTCGAGGATCGTCGCCCCGCCGTAGGCCGCCTCGAAGCCCTTGATCACCTCGCCGGGGATGGCCGCGCCGCCGGAGACGCAGATCCGCAGCGCGGAGACGTCGCGGCCGGTGAGGTCGGCGTGCATGAGCGCCACGTACATCGTCGGGACGCCGCAGAACACCGTGACCCGGTGCTGCTCCATGGCGTCGAGCACGGCGCCGACGTCGAACCGCGGCACCAGCGACAGCGTCGCGCCGGAGCGGATCGCGCAGTTCATGACGCTGGACAGGCCGAAGACGTGGAACAGCGGGAGCACGGCCATGGCGACGTCGTCGTCGCGGTAGGCGAAGGTCTCGGCGGCGACGCTGGCCGCCATGTAGGTCCCGAAGTGGGTGAGCTCGGCGCCCTTGGGCTTGCCGGTGGTGCCGCTGGTGTAGATGACCACCGCGGTGTCGTCGGGGGACATCTGCTCGACGTCGGAGAGGTCCGCGCCCTCGCCGGCGGCGACCAGCGCGTCGAACGGGGTGGTGTCCGGCGGGGCGTCCGGCCCGCCGGGCGCGGGCACGACGTACACCCGGACGTCGTCGCCGGCACCGGCGGCGCCCTTGACGGCCTCCTCGGCGAAGGTGCCGAAGGTGATCAGCACCTTCGCGCCGCTGTCGGACAGGTGGTAGCTGACCTCGGGGGCCTTGAGCAGCGGGTTGAGCGGCACCACCGTCATCCCGGCCTTGAGCGCGCCGAAGTAGGCGAGCACGAACTGCGGCACGTTGGGCAGTTGCAGGGCCACGCTGTCGCCCCGCCGCAGCCCGGCCTCGCGCAGCCCGGCCGCGACCTGGGCCGAGAGCTGGTCGACCTGGCCGTAGGTCAGGGTGAGCGGGCCGAGCCGCAGCAACGGCTTGTCCGGCTGCGCGTCGGCGGACTCACGCAGGATGGTGGCGAGGTTGAAGGTCATGGCCTCTCCTGGGCTGGGACACCGGCTTCCGCCCGGTGCTGTACCGCAGGAGACCTGGCTCACACCTGACCGAGCGCCACCACCTCGTCCAGCCCCGCCTGCAGGTCGGCCACCAGGCCCGCCGGGTCGGTCACCGCGGCGGAGTCGAGGTTGACGCCGATGCAGCACTGGTCCTCGTGCGAGAGCAGCGTGACCATCGCCGCGCAGCCCGGCAGCGGCCCGAACGGGTACATCCGCAGGATCCGCGAGCCGGCGATGTACACCGGGTGCGCGACCCCGGGCATGTTGCTCACCTGCACGTCGTTCGCGCTGGTCAGCCGCCCGGAGACCGCGCCGACGACCGGTGCGGGGAGCCAGTGCAGCGCCGGGCCGAGCAGGTCGTCGGTGACGCCGCTGGCGCTGGTCTCCCGCGCCGAGAGGACGAACTGGCGGATGGTGGCGATCCGCGCGGCCGGGTCGGCCTCGGCCAGCGACGCGGTGAACCGGGCGCCGGTGAACCGGTTGCCGCCCTGGGCGTCGTCGCGGGCGCGCAGGCTGATCGGGATCCCGACGGTCATCGAGGCCAGCGGGGCGCCGGTGCGCTCGTGGTAGCGGCGGAAGCCGCCGACCACCGCGGCGAGGAAGCCGTCGTTGAGGCTCCCGCCGGCCGCCTTCGCGCCCCGCTTGAGGTCGGCGAGCGGCACCTCGAGCACCTCGAACCGCCAGTCGCCGCCCCGGGCGGCGAGCGCGGGGGAGCTGCCCCGCGGCGGCGCGAGGGTCTTCGTCGCGGCGCGGGCGGCGTCGAGGGCCTGGGTCGCCACCTCCCGCGGGTGGCGCAGGGTGCCCAGCGCCTCCACGCCGCGGCGCAGCGCGGCCAGCGGCACCGACCGCGCCGTCCCGACCAGCTGCTCGGTCAGCGCGCCCACGCGGGAGACCTCGCCGGGCACCGGGGCCGGCGGCTCCGGGCGGGCCGGGTCGCGGTCGGGGCTGCGGCGGTGCAGCAGGCCCATGAGCTGGACGGCGCCCAGCCCGTCGGTGGTGCTGTGGTGGGTCTTCACGACGTAGCCCGCGCGGCCCTCGGCCAGGCCCTCGACCAGCAGCACCTCCCACAGCGGCCGGTCGCGGTCCAGCGGCGCGGAGGCGAACTCCCCGACGACGTCGAGCAGCTGCCGCGTCGAGCCCGGCTCCTCCAGCCGCACCCGGCGCACGTGCCGGCCCAGGTCGAGGTCGTCCACGGTCGCCCAGCGGGGCGCGCCGACGCCGAGGGCCGGCTCGACCACCTTCTGGCGCATCCGCGGCACCATGCGCGAGGCCCACTCGTGCGCGCCGAGGAAGCGGTCCCAGTCCGGCGCGGTCTCGAGCACCTCGAGCAGCGTGACGTTGGCGCGCAGCCGCGGGTCGGCCGCCTCGGCGCGCCACATCGCCGTCTCGATGGGGTTCATCTCCGGCGAGGTGCCCCAGTCCAGCGGCGCGGCCGGGACCGCGGGGGCGGGCGCGGTCTCCTCGGCGGTGGGCGACTCGGCGACCACCGGCCGCCGCGTGCGCCCGGACCAGTTGGCCAGCGTGGCGAGGAAGGAGTCACGCACCTCGGTCACGTGCCGGTCGAGGTCCTCGACCGACCAGTCGCCCGTGTCCACCGGCGGCAGCACCCGCACCTGCACGGTGCCGGGGGAGACCGTCGTCGCGCCGCGCCACATCAGCTCGCCGGCGTTGCGGATGACCACCGGGACGATCGGCACCCCGGCCTGCATCGCGACGTGGAAGGCGCCCTTCTTGAACGGGCCGAGGGTGGGCGTGGCCGAGCGGGTGCCCTCGGGGGCCACGACCAGCGAGATGCCCTCCTTGAGCCGCTGCACGGCCGGCTCCAGCGCCCTGCGGGCCTGGGCGGGGTCGCCGCGGTCGACGAACGCGACGTCGGCCAGCCGGAACGCCAGCCCGAAGCCCGGCGTCCGCGCCAGCTCCTTCTTGGCCACGCCGGTGAACCCGCCGCGCAGCAGCTTGGCGAGGACGAGGACGTCGAGCTGGCTCTGGTGGTTGAACAGGAAGACCGCGGGCCGGGTGGCCAGGTGCTCGGCGCCCTGGACGTCGATCCGGACGCCGGCCAGCGCGCTGCCGAGTTCACCCGCGAGGGTGAGGCCGAGGTCGACCGCCTCCCGCCGCGAACCGCCGAGCGCGCCGACCGCCAGGCCCGTGGCGAAGCCGCCGAACATGCCGCCCACGCCGGCCAGGGTGCGGGCGACGTCGGCCGGGGAGGTGCTCCCGCGGCGCTTGAAGCGGGCGACCGGCCACGAGTAGTGGCGGGCCGCGGCGGTCAGCCCCTTGCCCGGGTTGAGCGCGCGGGCGCGGCCGACGGTGCGCAGGAAGGGGACGTCCTCGTCGCCGTTGGAGTAGGCGTAGCTCTGCAGCAGGTCGATGCCGTGCTCCTCGGCGAACGAGCGCACGGCCGCGGCCTTGCCCGCCCGCCACAGCAGCGGGCCGCCGGGGCGGCCGGTGCAGACGCCGTCGACGATCTCGACGGGGGAGACCAGCACGTGCTCCACGCCCAGCGCGCGGGCGGCCGGCTCCACCTGGAACCGGGTCGCCGACGAGGCCAGGACCACGGTGTGCCCGGCCTGCAGGTGGGCGGTGACCAGGCGCCAGGCCTCGGGGTACAGCGAGCCGGCGATGCCCTGGACGAACAGCCGCTCGCCGAGCTCGGCCAGCTCGTCCTCCCTGCGGCCGGCCCAGGCGCGCATGCCGGCGACGGTGAACCGCTCGAAGTCCTCCTCGGTGGTGACCCCGCGCAGGCCGGTGAGCAGCAGCTGGCCGAGGTCGGTCGGGGTGACGTGCAGCGAGCGCAGGTGGTGGCGGGCGAAGGCGGCCAGCGAGTAGCCGTCGATCACCGTCCCGTCGAAGTCGAAGAACGCCCCGACCCGCGGGCCGGGCGGCGCCGCCTCGACGTCGGCCACCAGCTGTTCCTCGGTCCAGACGTTGGTCCGGGCCATGGCGGCCGCCTGCTCGCGCAGCCCGCCCCCCGTCGACGCCTCGGCCGTCACGGTTCCACCCCCACGTTCTCCCGCCGCGCCGCGGCGTCCAACTCGTCGATCACCACTACTCGGCCGACGACGTCCCGGACTTGAGCGGCCCACTCCTGCCGCCGGCGGGCCAGCTCGTCCCGGCCGGGGTCGACCAGGTCGAGGTTGGCGGCCAGCCGCAGCGCCCCGGCGAACAGCTCGCGGGACAGCGACTCGGGCCCGTGCAGCCGGCCCTGCAGCAGCATCTGCTGGCCGACGCCGGAGCACTCGGCGAGGAACTCCGGCTCGGTGACCGGCGTCCGCGGGTCGCGGGCGGCCAGCCGCTCGGCGACGACGAGCTGCGCGTCGACGAAGGACCGCAGCACCCGGTGGGCCACCAGCAGGTCGGCGCGGCACAGGACGTCGCGGCCGTCGGCGGTCTCCCACTGCGGGTCCAGCCGCTCGAGCTCGGTGGCCAGCCGGTCGCGGTAGGCGTCGCGCTCCTCGAAGAAGAACTCGAACTTCAGCTGGTCGCGCAGCCGGTAGGCCTCGTCCCAGCGGTCGGCCGGGTCGTGCAGCATGACCAGCTCGGCGATCGCCCGGTCCACGAAGTGGTGGATCGCGTTGTTGCGGTAGAAGGCGGCCACCAGGTGCTGGCCGCGCCCGATCGCGTAGACCGGCTCCTCACCGCCCTCGTAGGCGGTCACCACGCCCTGCCCGGCCAGCGCGCCGAGCACCCGTCGCACCCCCAGCGGGGTCTGCAGCGCGGCGCCGGAGTGCGGCAGGCCCCGCTCGGTGAGGTAGCGCAGCAGCGGCTCGAGCACCCGCTGCACCTGCGCCAGCGTCAGCGCCCGGTCCCGCACGCCGAGCAGGGCGAGGGTCACCAGCGCCGTCGCCGTCGCCGGGGTGACCGAGTTGATGCCGACGGCGACCTGGAAGGCCACCTTCTGCAGGCTCAGCCGGCGCGAGCCGGGGTCGGCCGGGTCGGCGCCGCGCAGGGCCGCGGCCAGCGACAGCGGCTCGGCGAAGCCCACGTGCACCGTGCCCAGCGGCGTGCGCACCTGCTCGCGGATGTAGGACGCCATCCACGACAGGCCCTCGCCGCGCTTGGCGGCGCCGCCCTGCTCGGCGGCCATCCCCGACACCTCGCGGAGCTGGTCGTAGGTGATCGACACTGGGACGAGGTAGACGTCCTCCACCCGCTTGCGCTCCACGGCGTCGGCGACGAAGCCGAGCAGCCCGTGCCGCGGCGGGCGCAGCTTGCCGGTGCGGGACCGGCCGCCCTCCATGTACCACTCGAGGTTGAACCGCTTGGCCAGCAGGAACGCCAGGTACTCGCGGACGGCGGTCTTGTAGACCTGGTCGTCGCCGAAGCTGCGCCGGATGAAGATCAGCCCGGCCCGCTTGGCGATCGACCCGACCGGCCAGAACCGCAGGTTCTCCCCGCCCAGCACGTGGTTGCGCGGGAAGTCGTGCTGCGCCAGCACGTCGGCGAGGACCAGCGGGTCGACGTAGGAGCGGTGGCTGGGCAGGAACACCAGCGGGTGGGTGCGGTTCAGCTCGCGCAGGTCGGTGAGCCGCGCGGTGTCGGCCTGCACGTCCCAGGCGCGGGCGTGCACCGGCCGCAGCAGCCCGGTGAACACCTCGACGGCGGCCGGGTCCATCGCCGCGACGAGCTCGTCGAGGTCGGCGGCGGCCTCGGCGGCCACCTCCTCCTCGGGCTGCTCCAGCCGCCCGGCCAGCGCGGCGACCTCCGCGCGCCACTCGGGGCTGTGCCGGATCGCCTCGGCGACGTGCCGGGGCACCTTCGCCCGGTCGCCGACCACCTGCCGCTCGGCGCGGTCCAGCGCCAGCGCCGCCTGGTGGGCGACGAACGCGGCGAGGCTGCCGGTGCCGTCCCACCGGCCGGTCAGCTCGCCCACGGTGGCGGGCTCGGCGACGACGACCCGCGCCCGGTCCGGGTCGCGGCGCACCGCGGTCGCCTGCAGCGGAGCGGGCGGGCGGCGCAGCAGCGAGGGCCGGGCCGCCGACCACCGCCCGCGCCGGCCGGGCCCGCGGCGGGTCACCTCGGCACCGCCGCGCGGCGCCCACGCCACCCGGGTCGCGGTGACCACGGTGCCGGGGTCGGCGTCGGTCAGCGGGCCGGCCAGCGCCGAGCCGCTCAGCGGCAGGACCGTCCCGCCCGGGGGCAGCGCCTCGGTCACCATCCGCCGCTCGACCTCGCTCGCGGCGTCGACCAGCACGATGCGGGGGACGTCGTCGTCCGCTCCGGGGCTCATGCGCACTCCTTCCTCGGGGCTCGTCGCGGCTCGCCGGCGCGCCGGGTACAACGGGCGGGACGCCCCGCCGGTCACGGGGCCGGCGCCGGCGGGCCGATCCTGCTCCCGTCCGCCGCGGCGCGGGCCGGTCTCAGCCCTGGTCGAGGGTGGCGCGCAGCGCCTCCAGGCCCGTGTACCGCGGCTGCCAGCCCAGCTCCTGCTTCGCCTTGGTGGTGTCCATGATCGCCGGGTGGCTGGCCGCCTCCACCCACTCGGCGGCCGGCGGCAGGAACGGCAGCCGGGACACCGCGCGGGCCGCGAACTGCGCCGGCGCCGCGGGCAGCGGCACCGGGAGCGCGCCGTACTCGCGGGCGACGTCGGCGGCGGTCAGGACGCCGTCGCCGGCGATGTTGTAGGCCCCGGGCGGGCCGGCGGCGACGACGCACTGGAGCAGCGCGGAGCC
This sequence comes from Geodermatophilus sp. SYSU D01036, assembly GCF_054050435.1. Classification (NCBI taxonomy): domain Bacteria; kingdom Bacillati; phylum Actinomycetota; class Actinomycetes; order Geodermatophilales; family Geodermatophilaceae; genus Geodermatophilus; species Geodermatophilus sp. SYSU D01036. The sequence continues at coordinate 32,072 of NZ_JBJGZJ010000002.1, forward strand.
GACGTCGTCCTCGTGGACGAACTGCAGCGGCAGGGCGGGCACCGCCACCGGGACCGGGACCGGCAGCCGCCGGGTGCTCTGCTCGGCCAGCCACCGCCCCAGCGGCGCCAGCGGGCCGGGCAGCAGGTCCTTCGCGCCGACGGTGTGCGGGCCGAGGACCACCGGCGGGCGCAGCAGGTACAGGCCGAGCTCGGGGTGGCCCTGCGCCTCCTGCTGCAGCAGCTGCTCGAGCTCGGCCTTCTCCTGCGCGTAGAACAGCCGGGACGCCGGGCGCACCGGCCAGTCCTCGGTCATGCCCACCGGGTTGTCCCGGTGGAAGCCGTACGCGGCGAGCGAGGAAGCGTAGACGAACCGGCGCGCGCCGGCGGCGGCCGCGGCCCGGAACGCGTTGAGCGTGCCGTCGACGTTGATCGCCCGGGTGGTCTGCCGCGAGGCGTTGCCGGTGATGAGGAACGCCAGGTGCACGACGACGTCGGCGCCGGCGAAGGCCTCCCGCAGCGCGTCGGGGTCGCGCACGTCGCCCCGCCGGTACTCCATCTTCGTCCAGCCGCGGGCGGCCGGGTCGAAGGGCCGGCGGGCGATGCCGACCACCCGGCGGACCCGGTCGTCGGCCTGCAGCAGCGGGACCAGGCCCTCCCCGAAGGTGCCGGTGGGGCCCGTGACGGCGACGGTCAGATCGGTCTCGGAAACGGTCACGACGGCGCGCTACCCGGCGTCGCCGGGCGTGAACCGGGTCACGCCCGGCGACCGCCGGGTCACGGCGCGGCCGCGGCCGGCTGCTGCTCCGCGGCGAGCCCGACCAGCTCGGCGATGCCGCGGCAGATGCCCTCGGAGAGCACGTCGACGTCGGGGAAGGCGTCGAAGTCGGCGTTGATGCCGAAGGTCATGGAGTTGAGGTAGCTGAAGATCCCGATGGAGATCCGGGTGCCGCCGGCGATCGGCACGTAGGGGTGCGCGGACACCATGCGCTTGCCGAGCACGTACAGCGGCACCCGCGGGCCGGGCACGTTCGTCGTCACCGCCTGGCACCACATCTGGCCGGTCTGCATGGCCGACCGGACCCCGAGGGCCAGCAGCGTCGGCGCGACGTAGTCGCCCATGCCGATGATCGAGCGGGCGTCGACCGCCTGCATCGTCCGCTTGTACTCGTCCATCTGCTGCTTGATCGCGGCCAGCCGCGCCCGCGGGTCGGCCTCGCCGACCGGCAGGTCGACGAAGACGGCGGTCACCCGGTTGTCCAGCGAGCCGCGCTCGCCCTCCTTGCGCACCGAGATCGGCACCATCGTGCGGACGACGGTGTCACCGCCGAGCGCCCCGCGGCCCTTGAGCAGGTCGCGGAAGCCGCGGGTGATGGCGGTGAGGACGACGTCGTTGACCGTGCCGCCCAGCGCGGTGCGGGCGGTGCGGAGGTCCTCGAACTCGGCGTCGGCCCAGGCCCAGCGCCGGTGCGGGCCGATCGGGCCGGTGAGCGTGCGGGCCATCGGGGTCAGCGCCTGGCGGGCCAGCTGCGGGACCGAGGACACCGCCGCCTTCGCGCTGTTGAACAGGCCCCGCGCGCCGGTGCTGACGGCCTCCGGGCCGTGCACGAGCGAGCGCAGGGGAGCGGTGACGGTCTCGGTGAGCGCGCCGGCGACCATCTCGACGCCCGAGGGGCTGCGCTGCGGCGACCAGTCGCGCGGCGCCTTGTGCTCGGCGTTCGGGTCGAGGTCGAACATGACCTGCATCAGGTCGGTGCCGGCGATGCCGTCGACCATGCAGTGGTGGACCTTGGAGATGATCGCCCAGCGGTCGTCCTCCAGGCCCTCGACCAGCCACACCTCCCACAGCGGCTTGGCCATGTCCAGGCGCTGGCCGAGGACCCGGCCGGCGAGGTTGCGCAGCTGCTCCTCACCGCCGGGCTTGGGCACCGCGGTGTGCCGCACGTGGTAGAGGATCTGGAAGTGCGGGTCGTCGACCCACAGCGGGCGGCCCAGGTTGAAGGGCACCTCGCGCACCCGCTGCCGGTAGCGCGGCACCTGCGGCAGCTTGCTCAGCAGCAGTCGCACCAGGTCGCCGTAGGACGGCGCCGGTCCCTCGAAGACCGCCACCGAGCCCACGTGCAGCGGTGCGTTCTCGGTCTCCGCGTAGTAGAAGCCGGCATCGGTCGCGCTCAGGCGGTCCACGGTCGCTCCCCAACTCGTCGAGACGGTGTCAGCCGGTCCCGTATCCAGCGACCCGGCCGTCGGAACACGGTCGTGTGGTGCCGGACACGGTAGGCAGGTCCTCGATCAGCCTGCCTGCCGGACCGTCCCGGGACCAGCCGCTGCCACCCTGTCGAGCAGGTCGGTGAGCGCCCGGTCGACGACGGCGGTGCGGGTGAGGTTGACGCTGTGCCCGGCGCCCGGGACGACGACCAGCTCGGCCTGCTCGCCGATCCCCGCGGCCAGTTCGCGGCCGTGGCCGGCGGGGGTCAGCCGGTCGTACTCGGCCGCGACGACGGTGCACGGGACCCGCCCGAGCACCGGCAGCGACGCCGTCTCGTCGTGGTCGAGGAAGGTGCCGTAGAAGGCCATGGTCACCGTCAGCGGCGTCTCCTCGAGCATCGCCTGCACGACGCGGACGGCCTCGCGCGTGGCGTCGTCGCGGCCGAACAGGTAGCGGCGGGTGAACCGGTGGCCCAGCCGCGTGCCGCGGCGCCGCAGCCGCTCGAGCCCGGGGGCCAGCAGCCGCAGCCACCACAGGTACAGGCCCAGCAGGTGCAGCTTCCGCATGGCCTTGACCGCCAGGCCGACGACCCCGCGGGCGACCAGGCCGCCGGCCGAGGTGGCCAGCAGGAACGCGCCGACGACGCGGGTGCCGAACAGCTCGGGCCGCTGCCGGGCCAGCGCCATGACCGTCATGCCGCCCATCGAGTGCCCGGCGAGCACCACGGGCCGGCCCGCGGGGACGACGGCGTCGAGCACGTGGCCGAGGTCACGGGCGGTGCGGTCGATGGTCGCCGTCCGCGGGTCGACCCAGCGGGACCGGCCGTGGCCGCGCTGGTCCCACAGCACGACGCGGGCGCGGTCGCGGATCGCCTCGACCTGCAGCTGGAACTCGCCGAGGCGGGCGGTGAAGCCGTGGCAGAAGACCACGGTGACCGGCGCGTCCTCGGGTCCGTCGAACTCCACGTGCAGGTCCACGCCGTCGTCGGTGCGGACGGTGCGCGAGCCCGGCGGCGGGGGTCCGTCGATCCCCGGGACGACGGGGACGCGCGGCGGGACGGGGGCGGGGCGGGAGCGGCGGAACGGCACCCGTCCATGACAGCGCAGCCGCCGCGGACCGGCGACTCAGCCGCCCTTCGCGCGCGGAAGGGGGACCGGCGACTCAGCTCCCGGGCGCCGCGGTCTCCGGGCGGCGGCCGGGGGCGGCGTCGCGGACCAGCCGGCGGGCGGCGTCGACCTCGCGGGCGACCGGGGCGAGCACGCCGTCGGCGTGGATCTCGGCGTCGTCGGGCACCCGGTGCGCGCGGACGTCGTCCTCGAGCTCGCGCAGCGCCCGCCGCAGCACCGCCACCTGCGCCGGGTCGGGGTCCGGCTCCCCGCCGCTGACGGCGATGACCGCCTCGGTGACGGCGTCGGCGGTCCGCTCCAGCTGCACGATGACCGGCCACCAGGCCGCGGCGCGGGTGCTGATCGGCGGCGGCTCGGCCAGCCGGCGCTGCAGCTGCGTGTGCAGCTCGGTGAGCGCCCGGTAGGTCGCGCGGCGGGCGCGGCGGCGCGCGACCGGGTCCGCGCCGAACGCGGCGCCGACGAAGGCGTCCAGCGCCAGCGTGGCCGCGCGCAGGGCGTCCTCCAGCGGCGCCCGCCAGGTCTGCGGCCACAGCAGGTAGCCCGCGACCAGCACGATCGCGCAGCCGATGAGGGTGTCCACCAGCCGGGCGCCGACCAGCTCCGGCCCGCCGGGGACGGCGAGGTCGAGCAGCAGGATGATCACCGGGGTCTGGAACACCGAGAACAGGCCGAAGTTGGCGCCGCGCGCCCACGGCAGCAGTCCCGCGGCGACGGCCATGGCGACCACCACCCAGCCGTCGCGGGGCAGCACCGACAGCAGCAGCGAGCCGATCAGGACGCCGAGCAGCGTGCCCGCGCCGCGCTGCACCGCCCGGGTGAACACCGACCCATAGTCGGGCTTGAGCACGATCGCCACGGTCAGCAGCACCCAGTAGGGCCGCTCGATGGGCAGCAGCTGGCGGGCGACCTCCGCGATGGTCATGCACAGCGTGAGCCGGACGGCGAACTCGCGGGTGTCGGTGCTGCCGAGGGTGCGGTCGGCCAGGTCGCGCAGCCGCTCCCGCCAGGACGGCCGGGGCGGGGTGACGGCGGCGCCCGCGCGCTCCTCGGGGTCGCCGACGACGGCCCAGGCCAGCCGCACCCCGTGGCGCACCGCGCGGCGGACGGCGGGCCCGTCGTCGAGGGCGGGCGGGCGCTCGGCGGGCAGCTCGCGGCTGCCGGAGACGGCGGCGGCGAGGGCGTGCACCGCGGTCACGTCGTGCGGGTCGGCGTGCACCCCGGTGCGGGCGGCGGCCACCGCGGCCTCCACCAGCGGGGCGGCGGCGTTGAGGACCCCGGCCAGCTCCGACAGCTGCCGGTTGCGCCCGGCGGCGAGGCTGCGGGTGCGGATCACCCGGTCGTAGGCGGCGTTGAGCGCGGTGGTCAGCTCCCGGCGGGCGTCGTCGGTGCCCTCGGTGCCCACGGCGGTGAGCAGGCCGGCGATCCGGGTGAACACCGCGGCGACGGCGCTGCGGTCGGGGTCGCTCGGCTCGGTGGCGGCCTGCACCAGCGTGGCCAGCGTCGCCCAGGCCGCGCCGGCGGCGAAGAACGCCACCTCGGCCGCCGCGGGCAGCGGCGTCACCAGCCCCGACGCCAGCGCGGTGTAGACCAGCAGCTGCAGCGCGCCCAGCGACATCGCCGAGTTGACGGCACTGATCACCGCCGCGGCCACCGACAGCACCGCCACGACCACCACCGGCAGCACGCCGCCGCCGCCGGCGAACTGCCCGGCGACCAGGCCGACCGCGCCGAGGCCCACCGCGGCGGCGGTGCGGCGCAGCCGGTCGCGCAGCGGGCCGCCCTGCGGGGCGAGGGTGGCCGCGAGCGCCCCGGTGGTGGCGAAGACGCCGGCGCCGAGCGCCGTCCCCCCGCCGACGGCGAGGGCCACCGCCAGCGGCGCGGGCACGACGACGGCGAACCGGACGACGTCGCGCCACGGCACCGGTGGGGGAGTGGTGCGGAGCAGCTCCTCGAGCCACGCGGGTGCGCGCAGCGACCTGTCCGCCACGCTCTGGAGCCTGCCACCCGCGGTCGCCGCGGGCGGGACGGCGCTCGGCTAGCGTCGGCGCCCGTGACCGCCACCCTGGGCGAGGTCGTCGCCGCGCTGGAGGCCCGCTACGACCCGGCGCTCGCGGAGGACTGGGATGCCGTCGGCCTGGTCTGCGGGGACCCCGCCGAGCCGGTGGAGCGCGTGCTGGTCGCCGTCGACCCGGTGGCCGCCGTCGTCGACGAGGCGCTCGAGCTCCGGGCCGGGCTGCTGGTCACCCACCACCCGCTGTTCCTCACCCCCGTGCACGGCGTCCCCGCCGACGACCCGAAGGGGCGGCTGGTGCACCGGCTGGTCCGCGCCGGCTGCGGGCTGTTCGTCGCGCACACCAACGCCGACCGCGCCCCCGACGCCGGCGTGAACGACGCGCTGGCCACCGCCCTCGGGCTGACCGGCACCCGCCCGCTGCAGCCGGCGGCGCCCGGCTCCCGCGCCGGGCTCGGCCGGGTGGGGGAGCTGCCACGGCCGACGACGCTGGCCGGCTTCGCCGCGCACGCCGCGGCGGTCCTGCCGGAGACCGCGGGCGGGGTCCGCGCGGCCGGGGACCCGGACCGGCCGGTGCGCACCGTCGCCGTCTGCGGGGGCAGCGGCGGCTCGCTGCTGCCCGAGGCGACGGCGGCCGGCGCCGACGTCCTGCTCACCAGCGACCTCCGGCACCACCCGGTGTCCGAGTCCGGGGAGCGGCCGGGCCCCGCTCTGTGTGACGTGGCACACTTCGCGTCCGAGTGGCCCTGGGTCCCCGTGGTCGCCGACGTGCTGGCCACGGACCTGTCCGGCAGGGTCGAGGCGGTCGCCTCCCGGCGCCGCACCGACCCGTGGACGGTGCACCGGGGCCGGTCGGCTGGAGGGGACCCGGCCCGCGCGGCCGGCTGAGACCGGGAGGGCGCCGTGGCCACCGCCGAACGACCGCCGACGGGGGGTGCGGCCCCCCGGAGGAGCGACCGCAGCCCCTGGAACTGGCTGCTGCTGGTGCCGATCGTGGTGCCGCTGATCGTGCCGTTCTACAACCGCGTCGAGCCGACCCTGTTCGGCTGGCCGTTCTTCTACTGGGTGCAGCTGCTGTTCGTCGGGCTGGGCGTGCTGACCACCGTGGTCGTCTACCGGGCGACCCGGCGCAGCCCCGCGGAGCAGGCCGCCGCCCGCGCCGCCATCGAGCGGGATCGGGAGCGCTGAGCCGTGGACGGGGTCAACGTCGTCGAGCTGACCATCGTGATCGTCCTGTTCCTGGTCGTCACGGTCATGGGGTTCGTCGCGTCGCGCTGGCGGCGGGCGGAGAGCCTCATGCACCTGGACGAGTGGGGGCTGGGCGGGCGCAGCTTCGGCACCTGGATCACCTGGTTCCTGCTCGGCGGTGACCTCTACACCGCCTACACGTTCGTCGCCGTCCCCGCGCTGATGTTCGGCGCGGGCGCGGCCGGGTTCTTCGCCGTCCCGTACACGGTCGTGATCTACCCGCTGGTGTTCCTGGTCGTCATCCGGCTGTGGTCGGTCAGCCACGTGCGCGGGTTCGTGACGCCGGCGGACTTCGTGCGCGCCCGGTTCGACTCCCCGACGATGGCGCTGCTGGTGGCCCTCACCGGGATCGTCGCGACGATGCCCTACATCGCCCTCCAGCTGGTCGGCATCGAGGCGATCCTCAAGGCGATGGGCGTGGAGGGCGAGCTCCCGCTGATCGTCGCGTTCGTGATCCTCGCGCTCTACACCTACAACTCGGGGCTGCGGGCGCCGGCGCTCATCGCGTTCGTCAAGGACACCCTCATCTACCTGACGATCATCGTCGCGGTGATCGTCATCCCGACGAAGCTCGGCGGCTGGGACGTGATCTTCGGCGCCGCGGAGGAGAAGTTCTCCGCCGGCACCGGCGCCGGAGTGCTGCTGCCGGCCTCCGGGCAGCTCGGCTACGCCACTCTGGCCCTGGGTTCGGCGCTGGCACTGTTCCTCTACCCGCACTCGATCACCGGCGTCCTCGCGGCCAGCAACCGCGACGTGCTCAAGCGCAACATGAGCGCGCTGCCGGTCTACAGCCTGGCGCTCGGCCTCATCGCGCTGCTCGGCTTCATGGCGATCGCGGCCGGCGTGACGCCGATCGGCGAGGACGGCAACACGATCGTCCCGGTGCTGTTCCAGGAGATGTTCCCGAGCTGGTTCGCCGGGATCGCCTTCGCCGCGATCGGCATCGGCGCGCTGGTGCCGGCGGCGATCATGTCCATCGCCGCGGCGAACCTGTTCACGCGCAACATCTACAAGGAGTTCCTCCGGAAGGACGCCACGCCGCGGCAGGAGGCGCAGGTCGCCAAGGTGACCTCGCTGGTGGTCAAGGTCGGCGCGGTCGCGGCGATCCTGTTCATCGACCCGCAGTTCTCCATCGACCTGCAGCTCATCGGCGGGGTGATCATCCTGCAGACGCTGCCGGCGGTCGCGCTCGGTCTCTACACCCGGTGGCTGCACCGCGGGGCGCTCGTCGCGGGCTGGGTCGCCGGCATGGCCGCGGGCCTGCTCATGCTCTACAACGTCCCGCGGCTCGCGCCGGACGGGACGGTCCTGCGCGAGCACTTCGGCGGGTCGTCGTTCGCGCTGTCCAAGCTCGGCCTGGACACGCAGTCCAGCGTCTACGCGGGCTTCCTCGCGCTGCTGGTCAACCTCGTCGTCACGGTGCTGGTGACGATGGCGCTGCGCGCCGCCAAGGTGGACGACGGCGTCGACGGGACGGCGGAGAGCGACTACACCGCCGAGCGGGAGGACCCCACCTTCCGCGACCTGCCCGACCCGCTGGAGTCCGCGCCGCCCGGCACGGCCCGCGGCGCGACGGGGGAGGCGACGGGCCGCAGGTAGGTTGAGCGGGTGAAGGCCGACCACTTCGAGCAGCAGAAGCTGCTGGCCCTGGCCGACGAGGACGTCGCGCTCACCCAGCTCGCCCACCGGAAGCGCACGCTGCCGGAGGTCGCGGCGGTCGAGGCCGCCGCGGAGTCCGAGCGCACCTTCGCCGAGGCGGAGGTCCGCGCGGAGACCGAGGTGCGCGACCTCGACCGGGAGCAGAAGCGGCTCGAGGCCGACGTCGACACCGTCCGGCAGCGGGCCGACCGCGACCGGTCGCGGATCGACTCCGGGGCGGCGACGCCGAAGGAGATCACCTCGCTGCAGTCGGAGCTGCAGTCGCTCGCGCGGCGGCAGTCCGACCTCGAGGACCAGGTGCTCGAGCTCATGGAGCGCCGGGAGACCGCCGACGCCGCCCTCGCCGACGCGCAGTCCGGCCGCGCCTCCGCCGTCGCCGACCGGGAGCGGGCCGAGCAGCTGCGCGACGACGCCCTCGCCGACATCGCCGACTCCACCGCCCGGCACGAGGCGAAGCGCGCGGAGATCGCCGCCGGCATCTCCGCCCCGCTGCTGACGCTCTACGACCGGATCCGCACCCAGACCGGCACCACCGGCGCGGCGATGCTCAAGGCCCGGCAGTGCCAGGGCTGCCGGATCGAGCTGTTCGGCAAGGAGCTCGCGGCCGTCCGCAACGCCGACCCCCACGAGGTGGTCCGCTGCGAGAACTGCGGCCGGATCCTCGTGCGCACCGCCGAGTCGGGCCTGTGACCCGGTTCATCGTCGAGGCCGACGGCGGCTCGCGGGGCAACCCCGGCCCCGCCGGCTACGGCGCGCTGGTCCGCGACGCCGCCACCGGGCGGGTGCTCGCCGAGCGCGCGGCGTCGGTCGGCCGGGCGACGAACAACGTCGCCGAGTACGGAGGGCTGGTCGCCGGGCTGCAGGCCGCCCTCGACCTCGACGCGAGCGCCGACGTCGAGGTGCGGATGGACTCCAAGCTCGTCGTCGAGCAGATGTCCGGGCGCTGGAAGATCAAGCACCCGGACATGCAGAAGCTCGCCGTCCAGGCCCGCGACATCGCCCGGCAGCTGGGCAGCGTCCGCTACACCTGGGTGCCGCGCGCGCAGAACGGCGCCGCCGACGCGCTCGCCAACAGCGCGATGGACGGCCGGCCGGTGCACCGCGACGCCGCCGCCGAGCCGACCGTGGTGGAGGACGACGTCCAGCCGGCCGCCGAGCCCGCGCCCGTCGTCACCACGGTCACGCACCTGCTGCGCCACGGCCGCACCGAGCACACCCCCGAGCGCCGGTACAGCGGCCGCAACGACCTCCCGCTGTCGGCCACGGGGCGGGCGGAGGCCGAGGCGGCCGCCGTCCGGGCGAAGGAGCTGGGCATCGAGGTCGTCGTCGCCTCGCCGCTGCGCCGCACCCGGGAGACCGCGGAGGCCGTCGCCGGCGTGCTGGGCCTGCCGGTGGAGCTCGACGAGGACCTGGTCGAGCTCGACTTCGGCGACCTCGAGGGGCTCACCGCCACCGAGGCGCAGCAGCGGCACCCGCTGGCCGCCCGCCGGTTCACGGCCGACGTGACGGTGGCCGCGCCGGGTGGTGAGTCGGTGGCCGACGTGAGCCGCCGCGTGGCCCGCGCCCGGAAGCGGCTGCTGGAGCGGTACGCCGGGAGGACGGTGCTCGTGGTCAGCCACGTGACGCCGATCAAGCTGCTGCTGGCCGCGGGCCTCGGCGCCGGCGACGAGGTGGTGCACCGGGTGTTCCTCGAGGCGGCGTCGCTGTCGACGGTCGCGTGGAGCTCCGACGGCCGCACCTCGGTCCGCCTGGTGAACGACACCGCCCACCTGCGGTAGGACCGCGGTACTCAACCGATGAGTTGACGAGCGCCCGCCGGTCCCCTCCTGCAGGCGGCTCCACCCCGGAGCCGGAGCGAGGAGGTGCCCCATGGGGCGGGTGGTGCTGTTCGCGGCGGTGTCGCTGGACGGGTACGTCGGGCGGGACGACGACATGCCCGGGCCGCTGTTCGACTGGTACGGCAACGGCGACGTCGAGATGACCTTCAGCGACCCGGACCGGCCCTTCCGCGTGACGGCGGAGACGGCGGAGTTCCTCACCGGCATGGCCACCCGGGTGGGCGTCATGGTGTGCGGGCGCCGGCTGTTCGACATCACCGCCGGCTGGGGCGGCGTGCCCCCGAACGGCGAGCACGTCGTCGTGGTCACCCACCGGCCGGCCGACGACTGGCCGCACCGGGACACCGCGCCGTTCACCTTCGCGCCGGACGTGCCGACCGCCGTCGGGCGGGCGAGGGGGCTCGCCGGCGACCGGGACGTCACGGTGAGCGCCGGGGACGTCGGCGGGCAGGCGCTGCGCGCGGGCCTGGTCGACCGGGTGGTGCTGGCGCTGGTCCCGGTGGTCCTGGGCTCGGGCCGGCCGTACTTCGGCGCCGGCGGCCCGCCGGAGATCCAGTTCGAGGACCCCGTGGTCGTGCAGGGCAGGCGGGTGACCCACCTGGTCTACGACGTGCGCCGCTGACGTCGCCGGGACGGGAAGCGGGCAGGGCGGCCCGGTGTTGTACCGGACACCCCGCCGTCGCCCGCCGCGGCGCTCCGGGGACGATGAGCCCCCCGCACTCCGAGGAGCCCCGTGACCGCGACCATCGCGCCCGCCACCCCCACCGTCGCCGGCGACGAGCGCACCCTGTCGCCCGCCGAGTACGAGAGCTGGGCGGCGGAGGTCCGCCGGCTCGCCGACGAGCGCGGTGCGGTGGTGCTCGCGCACAACTACCAGGTGCCCGAGATCCAGGACGTCGCCCACTTCACCGGCGACTCCCTCTACCTGTCACGGGTCGCGGCGCAGACCGACGCCCGCGAGATCGTCTTCTGCGGCGTCCACTTCATGGCCGAGACGGCGAAGATCCTCTCGCCGGACAAGACGGTGCTGCTGCCCGACCACGCCGCCGGCTGCTCGCTGGCCGACTCGATCACCGCCGAGCAGCTGCGCGAGTGGAAGGCCCAGCACCCCGGCGCCGTCGTCGTCAGCTACGTGAACACCACCGCGGCGGTGAAGGCGGAGACCGACATCTGCTGCACGTCGTCGAACGCCGCCGACGTCATCCGGTCCATCCCCGAGGACCGGGAGATCCTGTTCTGCCCCGACCAGTTCCTCGGCGCGCACGTCAAGCGCGTGACCGGGCGCCAGGGCATCCACGTGTGGGCGGGGGAGTGCCACGTGCACGCCGGCATCAGCCCGGCCGACGTCCGGGCGCAGGTGGCCGCGCACCCGGACGCCGAGATCCTCGTGCACCCCGAGTGCGGCTGCACCACCTCGGTGCTCGACCTGGTCAGCCACGGCGACCTGCCCGCCGACCGCACCCGCGTGCTGTCCACCGGCGGCATGGTCGAGGCCGCGGCGCGGACCTCGTCGGGCCAGGTGCTCGTCGCCACCGAGGTCGGCATCCTGCACCAGCTGCGGGCGCTCAACAGCGGGACGGCGTTCATCCCGATGAACAGCCGCGCGGCCTGCCGCTACATGAAGATGATCACCCCGGCGAAGCTGCTGCACACGCTGCGCACCGGCGAGGGCGCCGTCGACGTCGACCCGGAGACCGCCGCCCGCGCCCGCCGCGCCGTCGAGGCGATGATCGCCATCGGCGAGCCCGGCCGCGGCGGGGAGTGAGCGTCAGATCCTGGTGAACAGGTAGACCGACACCGCGACGCCGAAGACGACGATCAGCACCCGCAGCGGCGTCGCGGGGATGCGGCTGGCCACCCGCGCGCCGAGGAACCCGCCGACCAGGCTGGCCGGCGCCGCGACGGCGACCACCTGCCAGTCCACCGGCCCGAAGACGCCGAACACGACCAGCGTGACCGTCGCCGTCACCGCGGAGAGCGCCGACTTCAGCGCGTTGGCCAGCGGCAGCCGGTGCAGCGCCGTCCCCAGCACCCCGACGAGGATGACGCCGAGCGCGCCGCCGAAGTAGCCGCCGTAGACGGTGGCGAGGAACAGCGCGAGGTAGAGCCACCAGGGGTCGCGGACGGCGCCGTCGTCGCGGTCGCGCAGCCGGCGGGTGAGCAGCGGCTGCACCGCGAGCAGCAGGCTGGCCAGCAGCACGAGCACCGGCACGACGACGTCGAAGGCCTCGCTCGGCGTGGTCAGCAGCAGCACGCTGCCCGTGACCCCGCCGAGCGCCGAGACCGCGCCGAGGCGCACCAGCCGGCCGCGCTGGCCGGCGTACTCGCGGCGGAACCCGACCATCCCGCCGAGGTAGCCGGGCCACTGCGCCACCGAGTTGGTGACGTTGGCCGCCACGGTGCCCAGGCCCAGCCCGACCAGGGTGGGGAAGAGGATCAGCGACCCGCCGCCGGCGATCGAGTTGACCGCCCCCGCGCCGAGCGCCACCGCGGCCGCGATCAGGAGGTCAGCGGCCGTCACGGGGTGCCAGCCTACGGTCGGTGCATGCGACCCCCCGCCCCGGCGACCTGGCTGGCCGCCGCCCTCGGCGGCTCCGGCGTGCTGCACCTGGTGCGGCCGCGGACCTACGAGTGGCTGGTGCCGCCCGAACTCGGCGACGCCCGCGGCTGGGTGCTCGGCAGCGGGGTCGCCGAGGTCGGCACCGCGGCGCTGCTGGCCGCGCCGGCGAGCCGCCGGGCCGGCGGGTGGGCCGCGGCCGCGCTGCTGGCGTCGTTCGTGCCGGCCCACCTGCACCACCTCCGGGTGGCGCGCGGGCGGCCGGCGCTGCTGGCCGCGGCGGTGGTCCGGCTGCCGCTGCAGGCGCCGATGATCGCCGCGGCGCTGCGGGTGGCCCGGGGGCGCTGAGGCGGCAGCGGCCCCGGGTGGGGACGCCGTCGGGCCGGGGCGGCCGGGCGCCGTCCACCCGGCCGTCACGGGACCGCCGCGGCGCGCTGACCCCGGGCAGACTGCCGGCATGGCGGAGGGGTTCCCCGAGGACTGGCAGCGCGCCCTGGTCGTCGTCGCGCACCCCGACGACGTGGAGTACGGCTGCGCGGCCGCCGTCGCGGCGTGGACGGCGGCCGGGCGCGACGTCCGGTACGTGATGGCCACCAGCGGCGAGGCCGGCATCGCCGGGCTGCCGCCGGAGGCCGCCGGGCCGCTGCGCGAGCGCGAGCAGCGGGCCGCGGCGGCGGTGGTCGGCGTGTCGGTGGTCGAGTTCCTCGGCCACCCCGACGGGCGGCTGACCGAGGGGCTGGACCTGCGGCGGGCGATCGCGGCGGCGATCCGGCGCCACCGCCCCGACCTCGTGGTGACGCTGCACTTCGGCGACACGTGGACGCCGCCGGGCGCCGCGCTCGGCTCCTGGAACAGCGCCGACCACCGGGTGCTGGGCCGGGCGGTGGTGGACGCCGTCGGCGACGCGGCCAACGAGTGGGTCTTCGCCGAGCTCGCCGACCCCGAGCCTTGGCGCGGGGTGCACTGGACCGCCGTCTCGACGCCGGTGGGGGTCACGCACACCGTCGACGTGACCGACGTCGTCGACCGGGCGGTGGCCTCGCTGGCCGAGCACCGCCGCTACCTGGAGGCGCTGTCGGCCGAGCCGGTCGAGGAACAGGCACGGCGACAGGTCGACGTGATGACCCCCGACGTCGACGGCCGGCGGGTGAGCGGCTTCGTCCTGTACGCCGGCTGACGGGGACGCGGCCCCGGGGGATCCCCGGGGCCGCGTCCGGGCCGGTCAGGGGTTGAAGCTCACGTGGACGTGGTCCATGTGGTTGGCGGTGGGCGACCCGCGGTCGGCCATGCCCCGCCAGCCCGAGCTGCCGATCACGAAGATCCGCTGCTTCCAGATGACGTAGTCGACGTGGAGGCGCGCGGCGTTGTCGATGACGTACTGGGCGACGGCGTTCCCCTTGCCGGAGTCGGCGTAGACCATGAAGTCCGCGGCGAGCTGCTGGGTGGGGGAGTGCCCGGGCCGGGTGAGCACCGTGGACACCCCGAACCGCTGCGCGACCTCGGCGACGACCGGGCGGACGTGCGCCGCCCAGGCGCTGTAGGAGGTCGAGGTGGCGGTCGGCTTGCCGCTGAGGTTCGTGGACACCGCCGCCGCGGCGGCGGGGGCGGCGGCCGGTGCGGCCGCGGGGGCCGCGGCCGGGGCCCGGTCCTGGGACCAGCCGCCCGACCAGTCCCCGCGGGGACCGTCCCAGTCGGCCTGGGCCGCCGACTGCCCGGAGAGCCCGAAGGCGACGGCGAGGGCGCCGGCGGTGAGGGTGCGGCGGATCGTGCGCTTGCTGTTCGAGGGCATGGCGAGGAGAGCTCCTGACGTCGGTTCCGCGTGGCGCCGTCCGTGGCTGGACGGTCACCCGTCGCGTGAGGGGACCTGCGGGACGGGCCGGCGCACGGCCGGGCGGCGGGCGGCTGCTGGAGCGCAGGCCGTCGCGGAGGTGGCCGGGGCCGGGTCCGTCGTGCACGGCGACCGGCGGGTCTGGACGGGTCGCGGCGCGCGTCGCAGGGTGTGCGGGGGCAGGCCGGGGCAGGCGCCGTCGGCGCACCCCGCGGTGGTTCTCCGTTCTCCCGTGGCCGCCTACCGGGTCAGCTGACGGGTTCGGGCGGGGATGTGCGCCCTACCCCCTCCCGGGTCTCGGGAGGCGGGACTCACCCCGGTGGTGCGGTGGGTCCCCGGCTCGCGGCCACTCGTGGTGACCGCGACTCGGCGGCGTCCGGTGTGGCCCCCCGGACTGGAGGGTGGACGGCCGGACGGAGTCACCGTAGGAGCGTCCGCCCGAGCCCGCAGCGCGGACTCCGGAGTTCCGCTGAGGGCATCCGTAGACTGGTCGGCACGACGGACGAGTCGGCCGGGCGGTCGCGTCGGCGGGGGAGACCCCGCCGCCGAGGAACGTCCGGGCTCCACAGGGCAGGGTGGTCGCTAACGGCGACCCGGGGTGACCCGCGGGACAGTGCCACAGAGAACAGACCGCCAGCAGTGCCTCTCCGGAGACAGGGCTGGTGAGGGTGAAACGGTGGTGTAAGAGACCACCAGCGCACCGGGTGACCGGTGCGGCTCGGTAAACCCCACCCGGAGCAAGGTCGAGAAGGGACGGCGGACGGGCGACCGGAAGCCGTCCTGCGCAGGCGTTCGAGGGCTGCCCGCCCGAGCCTGCGGGTGGACCGCTCGAGCCCGCCGGCAACGGCGGGCCTAGATGGATGACCGCCCATCGGGAGGCCGCGAGGCGCCCGAGGACAGAACCCGGCGTACAGGCCGACTCGTCCCGTCGTCCCCCGCCTGACCTGCTGCTTCAGGTCAGGCGGGGGTCCCCGTTCCTCAGATGTTCCTCAGCCGCAGGAGCCAGCACGGCGTCCACCGCGGCCCGTGTCCGGTCGTCGGAGTCCGGCCACAGGTGGCTGTAGGTGTCGAGGGTCTCGGCGGCGCTCGCGTGGCCGAGCCGGGCCTGGACGGTCTTGATCGACTCGCCGTGCCGGATGAGCAGGCTGGCGTAGAAGTGCCGCAGGCCGTGGAAGGTCACGGTGTCGTCCAGGCCGGCCGCCCGGACGGCCGGGCGCCACACCGTGGCGGAGAAGGCGGTCCGGCGGATCGGGTTGCCGAGGTCGGTCGTGAAGACGAAGCCGTCGCTCGGCCACCGCGCCAGGTGGGCGGCGAGGGCGTCGACGACGACCTGGGGGAGGGGCACCACGCGGACCGAGGCCTGGGTCTTGGGCTGTGCCAGGTAGGGCGGGCGGTCGGGTATGGTGACCAGCTGCCGGTCGACCGTAAGTTGCCGGCGGAGGAAGTCGATCCGTCGACGGTCAGCCTGAGGGCCTCGCCCTGTCGCAGCCCCGTGCCGGCGGCCAGGGTGACCAGCGCCCGGTAGCGCTCAGGGACGGCGTCGGTGAGCGCCTGGACGGCCTCGATGGACAGCGGCTCGATGCGCTGCTTGTGGACCTTGGGCAGGCGAGTCCCGGTGCAGGGTGACGCGATGATGCGGCGGTCCCGGACGGCGGCCTTGAAGACGGCGGACAGGATGCGGTGGACGACGCCGACCGTGCCCGGCGCGAGCGTCTTCGACAGGCGCTTGACGAGGGCCTGCACGTCGCTCGGGAGGACGGCGGACAGCTGCTTGTCGCCGAGGCTCGGGTAGACGTGCCGGCGGAGCATCGTCTCGACGTGGGCGGCCGTGGTTGGCCGGTGCACCTGGGCGGCTCGCCACTGCTCGGCGTACTCGCGGACGGTCTGGCGGCCGGCGCGAGGATCGACGTACTGGCCGGTGACGATGCTGGCGCGGACCTCGTCGAGCCAGCGCTGGGCGTCGACCTTCCGCGTGAAGACGCGGGACCGCTGTGGGCCGCCGGGGGTGGCGCGGTAGCGGGCCTGCCAGGTGCCGTTGGGCCGCCTCGAGATGCTCGCCATGCCGTCCCCTTGCCGAGATTGAGCGGGCGGGATCTCCGGCCGCTGCCCCCGGGCTAGCGCGTGGCCGCACGCATGGGGTCCATGCCAAGGGATCTGTGGACCGGACTGCACCTGTGGACAGGCAGCGGTGCGATCACCGCAGCTGGACCGGAGGCTGGAGCCGTCCGCCCACCCTGCCGACGGCGCTGCCGAAGATCTCCAGTTCCCCTGCAGTGGTGAGGTGCGGTGTCGGTCGGCCCTCGTTGGGCGTCGCTTGGCCGATGGTGACGTCGTGAGCTCCGGGAAGCGCTCGTCGCGAGCCGGTCAGTACGCCGAGCAGCGCTACCGGGAACTGCGCCGTCAGTGGCGTCGGCGCGTACTCGGCCGGCTGCTCCTGATCGTGTCGCCGTTCCTGGGCACGGGTGTGGCGCTGACCGTGTGGACGGAAGGTCAGCTCTACTGGTTCGGCGGCGTGGTGCTTGGCATGGGCCTCGCGCTGTTGGTCATCGCCCTGAAGTCGCCGCCGCAACACATCGAGCGGTGGGGGAGAGGCGCAGAAGGGGAGCGGCGCACCGGTCGGGCGCTCACGCCTCTCCTGCGGTCTGGCTGGCACATGGTGCACGACCTCGACTGGCCTGGAGTTGGCAATGTCGACCATCTGGTGGTCGGGCCCGGCGGGGTCTTCGTGCTCGACAGCAAGGCGTGGAGTGGCGTGGTGAGCGTCGACGACGCCGGAGCCACGGTTACGCCAAGGGACAACCCGGACGCCGCTTGGACCGAGCGTGGCCAGCGGGGGAGGCAAGCGCGTGCCGGCACGGCAGTAGCCCGCGCCCTAGCAGCACGCAGCAGCCTTACAGTCCCTCAGCCCGAGCCTGTGGTCGTGGTCTGGGGAACCTTCCCGCAGCGCGTTGGGTGCGCCGGCGGGGTGACCTACGTCGAGGGGGAGCACCTGGCCGACTGGCTGCGCAGCCGGCCACAGAGGCTGCACCGCGACCAGGTCGCTCAGCTGGCGGCAGCAGCGGACGACGACCTGTTGCAGCTCTTCACTCGTAGCTCATGAGCCAGCTGTAGGGATGCCTCGAACGCTCGCATGTTGAGGCCGCAGTGCCGGCTGCTCCTCCTGGCCGGAGCCGCCGATCCAGCTCGACTAGAGCATGCGAGATCGTGAGGCGACACACCTCATGCACTGTCGGGTCAGCAACTCGTTGGGACGAGTACGCCGAGGGATCGGCGACATGCGGGCGGAGTGTGCTGGCGCCGCGTTATAAGCGAACCTTGCTCGGAGCCGCGTCGGTGAAGCTGAGGTGCAAGGGGTGTGTCGCCCCGAAGTTTTCCAGTCTTGAAGCCGGTTCCGGAGGAAGCACATCTGCAAGCACGTGACGCTAGACGGAGGAGTAGTCGGCGAGTTACGCGGCCGTCCGCGTAGCTGCCGCTATCCGCGCAGTTTAGCGGCTGAGCTGTCCCGAAATTGGCCCGTCATCGCGCGTAGCCGCGGGCAGATCATCCGGGACGGCCAGCCGATGGCTCACGACTTGACCCGCAACACCACCGTTTGGGGTCCTCCGCGGGACGGATCTCTCTGTCAACCGAGCGCAAAGGTACAGAGGCCAAGGTCGTCCTCGCGGTCCTAGGCCCACCCAATTGCTTCCTATCGCGAGTCGCCCGCTACAAGCCTGCGTCACTCAGGAGCTTGGCAACACGGGAGCCGTTCTTGAACACATTGCCTGGATACGCATTTGCCGGAAAGACATCCACCAGAGAGTCCACTAGACCCGCCACGTTGTCCGCGAGATCGTCCATCAAATCGGCCAGGTCGGTGTCTGGGTTAGACAGCTTCTCCCGCCCAAAATTTTTCATGACCAAGTGAGAGATTACGCGCCGTCCGTGCACAGCGATACCAGCCTTCACCCCGTCGGACGCGCTCTCCATGTCGTCAAGCAGCGCGTCGACGGCTGCGGTGATCTGGACTCCGCGGGAGAGGCGCAACGGATCCGTCTGCGGATTGAAGAGCGCCTTGTAGGAGTCCGTAAACAGTCGCGAAACCTCCCTCTTTGCGATGACGCTGTGGTTGACACTAGGAGACGCACAGGCGAGCGCCACCGCAGCCTGCCGTACCTCGATGACTTTGGTCGGATCCTTGGAGCGGGGCACCTCGGCCGAGCGGAGGACGTACTCGTAGCCGAGCACCTGCAGTTCGCGCACGAGCCTGTGTTGCTCAGGGTCGAGGAAGGCAAAGTCCTGACTCGACACCTCGTTCTGCGTGTTGGCATACCGGGTGATCTGGCGACCCAGATCCTCGTCCTCTCGGGGCACTTCGATGCATCGAACGATGACAAAGGCGTTGCCCAAGTTTGGCTCGTGTGTCGTGCCGACCGCGGAGCCCAAGGTCGAAACGGTCTGAGCTCCATTCACGATGCTTGCACCAGTCAGCTTGAAATAGCCGACATCACGGTTGAGCAGGCCGCCAGGGCCGGTTTGAATCGCCTCTGCGAGAATCGTTATACCATTGTTATAGTAGACGAAGCGATCCGGAGAATCGGCGATCGTTTGAAGGATCCCTTCATTGATATCAGAGCGCGGAATGACGACGCGAATGTTCTCGGCAAATAAATCGGAGCCATGGGTTGTGAACCATGCAGCAATCTCGGCTGCACTTACTCGACCATAGAAAACTCGCTGCGGATCTGACGCCTTACCCCAGTCGAGGATCTGAAGGTCAATGTCAACGGATGGCCGCATTTTCTCGGCTATGGAGTTGAAGAGGGCTGCCTGACCGTAGTGGACATGTGTCGCCAAGGGCTCAACATCCTGCAAATCGTTAAGCTGCTCGAGTAGCCCTTCGATCGGTTCCTCAACCTCGGCGGCGAGAGGGTCACTAGCAGTCGTGACAGTCACGAGTCGAATCCGTGCACCGGGAGTCTTGAGGAGGTTTCGGACGGCTGTCTTCGTGGCCTCCGTTGCATGAGCCGGCTCGCCGCTCGCCTTCATGCCAAGAAGAGATCGGACGCCGGTCAGAAACTTCAGGACTCCGGCTAGGTCCATAGATCCGGTGCCGTCCTTGCGCCACTTTGATTGCACAAGGACAACCAGCTTGGCCGCGGGATCAACGCCGATAGCGTCAATGCCTTTGTCCTCACCACCATCAGTGATTTCAACGATTTGAGAGCCGTCTGCGAGTTCGCCCAACACCAAGTGAACTGCGTGCAACGCTAGGATTCGGGACAGATTAGACGCTTCATCGAGGGCGGGTTTCCATTTAGATCTCTCGTAAAGGCTCCGAACGTGAGTCTCGATCTGGCTGACATGGAACTTGCTCATTTGACTCCTTGATCTTTAAGGCAGAGGGGCTAGTTGCCTGGGTTCCGACCTCGCGTCAGGGCTCTCAAGTGCCCAGTAGAGTCAGCGCGGCGGTGGTCCAAGGTCATCGGTCGACGCCGTCGGCGTTGGCTGCCTGCGCGCGAGCAGCTCGAGGAACTTGGACTTTGCCTTGAAGTAGTCGTCAACCATGTTAGTGAAGATGGCGTCGACTTCGAATCCGGATTCGACCGACGTCGTCTTCTCGAACAATCCGAAGAAGTAGCGCTCTCCGGTGCCCACCTTCTCTATGTGCGGCTCGTCGACGTCCGGTAGGCGTTCGGTCGTCACCCTTCCAGACCCAGTGACGTCACCATTCGAGCTGTCGACGGAGAACTCACCCTCGACTTCAGCGCCGTGTCTGTTGTTGACGTATGCCATCGCCAGGTCATGGGCGATCTGGTCGTCGTCGATCATCGGGATGTCCTCCGTGCGAAGGGCAAGCGGCGCATCGGGTCACTTGACAGCGTGCCATGTCCGCGCCCGCGTCCAGCGCACCGAAATGCTGCGTCGCGTCATCTCCCAACGGCCCGGGGAAGGTTGTCAGCTCGTGAGCGTGTGCACTGTCGAGGGGACCCCCTGCGGGTTCGCCGCCCGCGTCCCGTGCGGCAATCCCCGTGTGCATGTCTCGCGCGGCGGTTGACTGGTGCGCATGCAACCCAGCGATCCCCTAGGGGTGCACCGCGCGAGGATCCCCGCTGGGGCAGGGCTGGGTGCCACCCGCTCGTGCAACGTCCAAGTTGACGGCATGCACACCTGCAAGACCTACTGAGGCGTGACGACCTCGCGACCGACCGCAACCCCCATGGACCCGGGTCAGGGGTGGAGTCGCTGTTGGCACTGCGGCCGGGGCACTCAAGGCGGCAAGCACCGCGGCCACTCCGATGATCCAGAGATTCGTGGCTACGTCACCTGGGTGAAGTGCCGCAGTAGCGATCTCAAGAAGTACCAGCTCGCCCTCCCTGACCCCGCGACGCTGACGGACCCAACCGTTGAACACCCACAGATGATCCGGCTTGCCTTTGAGCGAGGCCCCGACTGGCTGGACGACGAAGCCCCCCGTCGATGGGGCGCATCTCTGGTTTGGTGGCAGCCAACGAAGGAGTTCGTCGTTCAGGTCTACGTCGACGGCACCATCGCGATCAGCGAGAGCTTCGGAGTGCGTGCCGAGGCGGACGCCTGGTTCACGGGTCAGGTAGTGCGCTTGCGCCGTGAGGACTCCCGGTTCCGGCCGTCGACGGCGGAGCTAGCAGCGATGCCCTGGAACACCGACGATGACGAGGACCCGCAGCTGCCTGAGTAGTTCGGCTAGGGGAAGCACTGCGACCGCCTCGGCCCGCCGGCGGCTGCCGACGAGCCGGAGGGCTGGACGACGCGCAGCTGCGACTCGTATGCCGCCTGCCATGACCCGTCGGGCGCCTGCTGGCTTCCTTGCTGGTGACGGTCGGCGGTGGGCGCGGCCTCGGCCTGACAGAGCGGGGCTCCGTTTCGTTCGTACGCCTCGCAAGCAGTTGCACAGCCGCTGATCAGCGACCGCCGACGCAGGTGGATTCACTTGGAGCGTTCCTCAATCGTTCCTCAGCAGAAGCAATCACGGGCCATCCTGGCCAGCAGCTGCCAACAACGAGTCCGCAGGTCAATAGGCATATCCGGCATTGACCAACGGTGATCAACATCCCTGGATCCGTCCCCGGCGTACAGGCCGACTCGTCCGTCGCCCCTCGCTGAGCTGCACTCCCCGCGGTCAGCGGGGGCGGCAGTCCGCACCTCGGCCGGGCACGGGGTCGACGGCGACAGGCTCCGCGCAGACATCTCCTGCGCGTCGGTGGTGTGCCCGCTCGCCGCGACAGGGCCCCGGTCCCGGAGCGTCCGGGGCCGCCGAGCGGGTTCGATCAGGCAGACCGCTCCTGGGTCGTCGTCCTCCTCCGGGTACCAGGCCCGTCTGCGGCGCGGTGCTGCGCGACGTCGACCGGGCCCGGCCGGACGGGCCTGACGCCTGACCTGTCAGGCGTCAGTCGCAGTCGAGGGTGGTGTCGTTCACCCGCCACGCGCCCCCCGTCAGATGCCAGCGGACGGTCAGGTCGCAGGTCTGACCAAGGGTGGTGACCTCCGCGCGGCGGAAGTAGTGGGTGACCTGCGTCGTCGAGCTGTTGCGGGCCACGGTCACGCTCTGCAGCCGGTCGTCCTCGGAGGCCCAGATCACCTGGCCGTCCCGGGTCAGGCTCTCGTTCAGGAGCTCGTTCTCCACGTGGACGAGGTTCCCCGACGGGGTGGTGGTGGTGGTGAACACTGCCCTGACCTCGTAGCAGTAGAGGCCGGGCACGTCCTCGTGGTCCTCCATGCAGAAGGACTGCTCGACGACCTGCGCGCCCCCGTCCGGGGCGGGCGGCGCGGCGAGGGCAGGGTGGGCGACGGCGAGCGGCAGGGCGGGGACCGCCAGGCCGGCGAGGATGCGGGGCAGCGTCTTCACAGCAACTCCTCACGATGTCTGAGCCTCTCCACGGCGCGGCGCATCATGTGTCCTCCGGAACGCCGGCGGTCCCGAACGGCGAAGGAGGCTGCTGACCCGCACACCGGACTGCGGTGTTTCGTCACCTGAGGTGCTGGGTCGCCTCTCTCCAGGAGGGTCCGGTCGAGGCGTCGTCCCGTGTCCCCCGGGCGGACCACGACGGGCCCCGCGCCACGAGCGGATCCTGACGAGGCCGTTTCCTAGTTCCCGGCGTCACGCCTGCCCGACGAGCCGACCCTGCGCACCGTCTGGATCGCCGTGCCTTCCGAGCCGGCGGGCTGCGGAGTCCGGACGAGTCCGGCACAGGGGCACGTGCACGTGCTGTCGCGGCGCCGTCACCGTCGCACTGTGGGCCCCGGCCCGGAGACCTCTCCGGCGGAACCCGACCGATGAGTCGCCGCAGCGGCCGGGGTCCCCCTCCCGTGGAGGCGGCCGGACGGGCCGCGGCGACGACCCGGGAGGACCCGTGACGCAGTACCTGCTGTCCATGCCGCACGACTCGGCCGAGGAGCCGACGATGGCGTCGATGGACCCCGCCGAGCTGGAGGCCGCCCTGGCGGCGGCCGGCGCCTTCCTGGAGGAGCTGGCGGCGTCCGGCGCGCTGGTCTTCGCCGGTGGGCTGCACCCGCCGTCGACCGCGGTCACCGTCGACCACACCGGGGACGACCTCGCCCTCACCGACGGGCCGTTCACGCAGGCGCCGGAGTACCTCGGCGGCTTCTGGGTCGTCGAGGCGCCGGACCGGGAGGCGGCCGTCTCCTGGGCCGCGAAGGCGTCCAAGGCGCTCGGCGCACGGATCGAGGTGCGCGCCTTCCAGGAGGTGCCTGCCTAGCGAGCGCCGCCGTATCCCCGGGATCCGGCAGGACCGAGGAGACGGTCCGCGTCCGCCGGCTGGACCTGGTCGACCAGTACCGGCGCTACGTCGACCCGGTCGTCGTCGGCCGGGACCGGGGCGGTCCGGGGTGCCGCCGGTGCCCGCCGCCCCGACCGGGGCCGGAGCTGGACGACGGCCACGGAGACCAGCACCAGGAGGCCACCGGCGAGCTGGACCGGGGTGAGGAACTCGCCCAGGGCGAGCGCGGCCAGCGCGGTGGTCACCACGGGCTCGAACGTCGAGAGGATCGACGCGGTGGACGGTCCGGTCCTCCGCAGGCCGGCGAAGAAGGCGAGCATCGCCACGACGGTGGAGACCACGGCGATGCACCCGACCCACAGCCACCCGGCCGGCCCGAGCCCGAGGTCGACGCCGCCGGTCACCGCGGCGCGGACGGCGAGCGTGCCGGCGGCCCCGGTCATCACCAGCGCCGAGAGCACCACCGGGGGCAGGCGGTGCACCACGGTGTCCGCGACGAGGATGTAGACGGTGTAGGTCACCGCGGCGCCGAAGGCGGCGGCCGCGCCCAGCGGGTCGAACCGCAGCGCGCCGGCGCCGAGGAGGACCAGCAGCGTCCCGGCCGACGCGACGAGCACCGCGCCCGCCCGTGCCGGTGTCAGCCGTTCCCGCCCGAGTGCAGCGGCGGCGAGGGTGACCAGGGCCGGGTAGGTGTAGAGCACCAGCGCCACCAGGGACGCGTCGATCCGCTCGAGCGCGGAGAAGTACAGGCCCGCCTGGGTGGCGTACCCGACCGCGCCCAGCCCGAGACCGGTCAGCACCACCCGGCGGGTGGGTCCGCCGGCCGCCGGTCGCGGCACCGCGGTGGGACGGCCGGACCGCAGCTCGGGCCGCAGCGCGAGGACCACGCCCAGCAGCGCCGCGGCGGACGTGAACCGGAGCAGCAGCAGCGCGTCGGGGGAGACGCCCGCCTCGTAGGCGAGCTTCCCGAACACGCCCATCGCCCCGAAGCACGCCGCGGACACCAGGCACAGAGCGAGACCCACCACCGCAGCGTCGATGGCGGATCCGGTCAGGTCCAGTGATGATTCCTGGAGCGGACCGGTTAGCGTCCCTGCATGGTCGATCTCGACCTCCACCGCCTGCGGATGCTGCGCGAGCTGGAGGAGCGCGGCACCCTCGCCGCGGTCGCGACGGCGCTGGGCTACACCCCGTCCGCGGTGTCCCAGCAGCTCGCGGTGCTGGAGAGGGAGGCCGGGGTCCGCCTGCTGGAGAGGGTCGGGCGCGGGGTGCGCCTGACCGACGCCGGGCGCCTGCTCGCCCGGCACGCCGGCGTCCTGCTCTCGGCGGCCGAGGCCGCTCGGGCGGACCTGGCGTCGCTGACCGGCGAGGTCCGGGGCACGGTGCGGGCCGGCGGGCTGCAGTCGGCGACCCGCCGCCTGCTCGTCCCGGCGATGACGCGGATGCTGGCCGAGCGCCCGCAGGTGCGGGTCGAGCTCTCCGAGCTGGAGCTGGAGCAGGCGCTGCCCGAGCTGCGGCTGGGCACCCTCGACATGGTCGTCAGCGACGAGTACGACGGCCATCCCCGGCCCCGGCCGGCCGGGCTCCGGTACGAGCTGCTGCACCGGGAGCCGCTGCGGCTGGTGCTGCCGGCCGGGCACCCGGCCGCCGCGCACGGCGGGCCCGTCGCGGTGGCCGCGCTGCGGGACGACGTCTGGGTGGCCGCCGCCGCCGGCACGGGCCACCACGCCCTGGTCGTCGGCACGTGCCGCTCCCTCGGCGGCTACGACCCCGACCTGCGCCACCGGTCCAACGACGCCGACGTCCTGCTCGAGCTCGTGCGCAGCGCGGGGGCCGTGGCGCTCATGCCGGCCCTCACGCTCCCGCCGGCGGACCCGGCCCTGGCCGTGCGCGACGTCGCCGAGACCGTCGTCGGCCGCCGGCTGACGGTGCTCACCCGGGACCAGCCCCCGGCCCCGGCGCTCGGTGCCTTCCTGGCCGCCGTCAGGACCCAGGCGCGCGGGCTGGCGGCCGGGCCGGGACCGGGGGAGCGCGACCGGGGGCGATGACTCCGGGGGTGGTCGCCGGTCTCCCCTCGCAGCCGGCCGACCGCACCCCAGGAGGGCACCGTGACCGCCACCTACACCTTCGACGTCTTCTCCACCCTCGACGGCTTCGGCTCCTACGGCGAGGACGGCGACTGGGGCGGCTACTGGGGCAAGGAGGGCCCGGAGTTCCTCGACCACCGCCTCGCGGAGTACCGCGCGGAGCAGCGGCTGGTCCTCGGGGCCGCCACCTTCCGGGAGTTCGTGCAGTTCCTGGACCCGGCCCGGGTCACCGACCCGCTCAACACCCGGATGCGGACCATGCCGACGACGGTCGTGTCGACGACGCTGCAGGCCCCCCTCGACTGGCCGGACGCGACCCTCGAGCACGGGGACGCCGTCGACGTCGTCGCCCGGCTCAAGGAGGAGTCCGAGGTGCCGCTGCGCTCGCACGGCAGCCTGTCGATGAACCGGGCGCTGATGGCCGCCGGCCTGGTCGACCGCGTGCAGGTGACGGTCTTCCCCGTGATCACCGGGAGGACCGGGACGGCGCCGGTCTTCGGGGGCGCGGCCGACTTCGACCTCGAGCTGATCGGGAGCCGGACGTTCGACGGCCGCATCCAGGAGCTGGTCTACCGGCCCACCCTGCACGGCTGAGTGGACCGTGCGGTGAACCCGTCGTCCGGCGTGCCCGCCGCCCGGTCCCGCGGGTCCTGGCGCCCGCGCGGATAGGGTCCGAGGTCCGGGCCGGGTCCACGGCTCGTCGACAGTGGCCGCCGGATCGCGCCGGGCGGCCGTCGCGGGGGTCCAGCGTGGTTCTGCTGCTCGTGTTCGCCGGCCTGTTCGGGCTGGCGATCGGGTCGTTCCTCAACGTCGTCGTGCACCGGGTGCCGGCCGGGCTGTCCGTCGTCGCGCCGCCGTCGCGCTGCCCGGTGTGCGAGAACCCGATCCGGGCCCGGCACAACGTCCCGGTGCTCGGCTGGCTGGTCCTGCGGGGGCGGTGCGCGGACTGCGGGACGCCGATCGCGCCGCGCTACCCCCTGGTCGAGCTGCTCACCGGCGTCCTGTTCGTGCTGGTGACCTGGCGGTTGGCCGAGCTGGACGAGCCGGCCGCGCTCCCCGCCTGGCTCGTGTTCACCGCCCTCGGCGTCGCGCTGGCGTTCATCGACCTGGACACCCGGCGGCTGCCGAACGCGCTGGTCCTCCCGGCCTACCCGGTGCTCGGCGTCCTGCTCACGGGCGCCGCCGCCGTCTCCGGCGACTGGGAGGCGCTGCTCCGGGCGGGGCTGGGCGCCGGGGCGCTGTTCGGCGCGTTCCTGCTGATGGCGCTCGCCTATCCGGGCGGGATGGGGATGGGCGACGTCAAGCTCGCCGGTGTGCTCGGCCTGGTGCTGGGCTGGTTCTCGTGGGCCGCGGTGGTCGTCGGGGCGTTCGCCGGCTTCTTCCTGGGCGCGGTCGTCGGCGTCGTCGTCATGGCCGCCGGGCCGCACGGACGCAAGACCGCCGTCCCGTTCGGGCCGTTCATGATCGCGGGCGCGCTGCTCGGGCTGTGGATCGCGGACCCGGTGGCGGACCTGCTGCTGCGCAGGTGACCCGGGTCAGACCCGCTGCGGGACCTCGGGCGACCGGCGCGGCGCCGGCACGACCGGCCGGGCCGAGCCGGGCGGGTGCTGCGTCAACCCGAGACGGACGGCGGTCATGACGGCCTCGGCGCGCGAGCGGACGCCGAGCTTCTCGTAGACGCGGGACACGTAGGTCTTCGCCGTCGACGGGCTGATGAACAGCTCGGCGGCCAGCCCCGGGATCGACCGGCCGGCGACCAGGAGGTCGAGCACCTCGCGCTCGCGGGCGCTGAGGTCGGTGCCGCTCGGGACGGCCGCCTCGCGCTGACGGCGGAGCGCCGCGGCCAGGCCGGCGGCGGTGAAGGAGGTCGCGGCGACCGCGGCGTGGCGCACGGCGGCGACCACCTCCACCACCGGCGCCGTCTTGGGGACGTAGGCGGAGACGCCGGTCTCGAAGGCGTCGAGCAGGACGGCGTCATCGGAGGTGGCGGTCAGCAGCACGATGCCGAGGTCGTCGAACCGCTCGCGCAGTTCGCGGGCCAGGGCCATCCCGTGCTCCTCGCCCGCATCGAGGCCGATGACCACGACGTCGGGCAGCAGGGTGGCCGCGAACCGCACGGCCTGGTCGGCGGACGCCGTCTCGCCGACGACCTCGAGCCCGTCCTGCTCCTCGATCAGGTGGCGGATGCCCCATCTGGTGACCGGGTGGCTCTCGACCACCACGACGCGTGCGCCCATAGCGCGTTCCCCGTTCTGTGCCCCCGTGTACAGACCGCGCCGCTCGTCGACTCCGAGGAGAGACACGTTGCGCACAATTTGTAACGGGCAGCAAGGGGCCGGGTCAATGCCAGGTGTCGCCCAGACGGGGGAGGGCGCTTGGGCAGGACTGCACCAGCCGGCTCCACGACGGGACATCCGCTGTACTGCACAGCGTACCGAGATCGCAACGCACTGTAGTCGACCACGCCGTGTCAGGGCCGTGGTGTCCACCGAACGGCCGACAGCTGTCCACCGGTCGTCGTCCGGATCAGGACCGAACGTCCGTCCCGCCGGCCTCCTGACCACCGCATTCTCCTCTCGGCAACCGCACGACCACACAGCGCGGTTACGGCGACGAGGAGGTGACGGCGATGGCCCTGGCGTTCGGTCTCGACGAGCGCGACGTGGCGACGTTCTCCGCCGCCCTCCGCCTGCCGGTGCTGCTGCTCGACGACCTCGCCGCCGTCGTGGGCGCAGCCCGCCACGACCGCGACCTGCGCCTGGTCGTCCTCGGCCCGTCGCTCGCCGCCGCGGACGTGCTGCGCTGCGCCGCCGAGGTGCGCGCCGCCCGCCCCGGGGCGGTCGTCGTCCTCCTGCGGACGGCGCTGAACCGGCTGGAGCGGCACGTCGTCGGCAGCGCCGGCGTCGACGCCGTCCTCCCGGCAACCGACATGGCCGCCGCGGCACGCAGCTGCCTCGAGTTCCTCGCGGCCCGCGCCGCGTGGGGGAGCGGCCGCGTGGTCACCGTGCACGCCGGCAAGGGGGGCTGCGGGACGACGACGGTGGCGGTCAACCTCGCCGTCGCGCTGGCCCGGGACACCGGGCAGCGGGTCTGCCTCGTCGACCTCGACCTCCGCTCCGGGGACGTCGGCGTGACGGTGGGCCTCGAGCCGCACCGGACGCTGGCCTCGGCGCGGGCCGCGGGTGACCTCCTGGACGCCGTGGTCACGCCGCTGGAGTCGGGCCTGGACTGCGTGCTCGCGCCGCCCTTGCCCGCGGATGCCCAGCGCCTCGACGTCGGGCTGGTCGAGTCCGTGCTCGACGCGCTGACCCCGCGCTACGACGTCGTCGTCGTCGACACGCCCCCGGTCGTGACCCGGCTCGTCATGTCGGCCCTGGACCGGTCCGAGCACCACGTCCTGGTGACGACGCCCGAGCGCCCGGCGCTGCTGGGCCTGCGGCGGACGCTCGACACCCTCGACCTGCTCGGCCACCGGCGCGACGTCCGGTCGGTGGTCTTCAACCGCTCGGACTCGCGCGTCGGTCTCACCGCCGCGGACGCCGAGCGCATGCTCCGCGCGCCGATCGCGGCCCACGTGCCGTCGAGCCGGGACGTCGCGGCCTCGATCAACTCCTGCCGGCCGTTGACGGCCGCGAGCCCCGACCACCCGGTCAGCTCGGCCGTCCGGCACCTGGCCCGGACACGGCTCGCTCCCCCGATCGCCGTGCCGCGACTCCCGGCAGGGGGCGCCGTGACGTGATGCGCGCCTGAGCCGCGCCGGTCCGCCCTCCGGCGGCCCGGCAGGCACCGGAACCAGCACCACCCGCACCACCGCCGGCCTCAACGGGGGCGCCGGCGTCATCCACCCGGCGGCCGACCGGCCGTCGACCTCCACGAGGAGAACGCAGTGCTCGCCTACATCCGCAACGCCCGCAAGAACGACGAGGGCTTCACCCTCATCGAGCTCCTGATGGTCATCGTCATCCTCGGCGTCCTGGCCGGCATCGTCGTCTTCGCGGTCGGCGGCATCAACGACCGCGGTGAGCAGGCCGCGTGCGACGCCGACCTCCGGACCGTCCAGACCGCTGTCGAGGCCTACTACGCCAACCCGGCGGGCGGTGACGGCAGCTACCCGACCGCGCTCGGCGACCTGGTTCCGGAGTACCTGCGCTCCGTCCCCACCACCGTGGCGCTCGGTGCTGACGGGGCCGTCACCAGCACCTGCTGACCCAGGCTCCGACTGGGGGAGGGCCGCCGGTGCCCGGCGGCCCTCCCCACCTGAATTCCACACGCCCAATCGGATCCTCCAAGGGGAGCACCGTGCTCACGCACATCACCGGAAGCCGCGTCGACGGCCTGCTCGAGGAGCTCTGGAACGCCGGCGGCACCGACCTGCTGCTCACCGCCGGCAGCCCGCCGCGGATCCGGGTGCACGGCGACCTCCACCCCGTCCACGGCGCCCGGCCGCTGACCGCCGACGACACCGAGGCGCTCGTCGCGGAGCTCCTGACCCCGGCCCAGTCCACGGCCTTCGCCGCGCAGCAGGACTACGACTTCTCGTTCAGCTGGCGCGACGCCGCCCGCATCCGTGGCAACGCGTTCACCCAGCGCGACCAGGTGGCGCTCGCGCTGCGGATGATCCCCCGCGAGGTGCCGAGCCTCGACGCGCTCGGCCTCCCCCCCGTCCTGGGCGACCTCGCGACGAGGCACCAGGGCCTCGTCCTGGTCACCGGCCCCACCGGCTCCGGCAAGTCGACGACGCTGGCCGCCCTCGTCGACCGGATCAACAGCCAGCGGGCCTGCCACATCCTCACCATCGAGGACCCGATCGAGTACGTGCACGACCACAAGCGCTCGCTGGTCAGCCAGCGCGAGGTCGGCACCGACACCCCGTCGTTCCCCGATGCGCTGCGCGCGGCGCTCCGCGAGGACCCCGACGTCGTGCTGGTCGGCGAGATGCGCGACCTGGACTCCATCCGTTTCGCGCTCACCATCGCGGAGACCGGCCACCTCGTCCTCGCGACCCTGCACACCAACGACACCGCGCAGTCGCTGTCCCGGATGATCGACGTCTTCCCCGGTGACCAGCAGGCGCAGATCCGCGTCCAGCTCGCCGCCGCGCTCACCGCGGTCGTGTACCAGCGGCTGGTCCCGCGGACCACGGGCGGCATGGTCGCCGCCTACGAGGTGCTCGTCGCGACCTCCGCGGCGCGCAACCTCATCAAGGAGGGCAAGACCCACCAGCTGCGCAACGTGCTGGTCACCGGTCAGCGCGAGGGCATGGTGACGCTCGAGCAGTCGCTGTCCGAGCTCGTCCGGACCGGTGCGGTCCGGTACGAGGACGCGGTGCCGCGCAGCCTCTACCCCAAGGAGATCGACGTGCCCCGGATGCACGGGAGCGTGGCCTGATGCGGTTCGGACGGCACGCATCGGCGGCCGAGGACGAGGTCGTCGTCCCCGTCGAGGACCGGCCGGCCCCCGCGGAGTCCTCGGTGCACCAGGGCGGCCGCCGTCTCGGTGAGGTCCTCGTGGAGAGCGGGCTGGTCAGTCGGGCCGACGTCCTCGCCGCACTGGACAAGAAGCGCAAGGGCGCGCCGCAGCGGCTGGGCCGGCTGCTCATCGACAGCGGCGCGCTCTCCGAGCGGGACCTCACCGCTGCCCTCGCCCGGCAGAACTCGCTGCAGGTGGTCGACCTGCGGGACCTGACGCCGGCGCCCGAGGCCCTGGCGTTGATGTCCGACAGCACGGCGCACCGGCTGCAGGCACTGCCGATCGGGTTCTCCGGCGACTCCGTCACGGTCGCGGTGGCGGACGGCTCGGCGGCCACCGCGGCCGCGGTCGAGGAGGCCCTCCAGCGCCCGGTGGTCCTCCGCCTGGCCGCCCAGTCCGAGCTGCGCCGCGCGATCGACAGCAGCTACCGGGCCCTCGCCCACCTCGAGGACCAGGTCAAGGTGTTCGAGGCGCGCGACGCCGTCCGCCGCGACGCGGTCCGGGCCGAGACCGAGGCCGTCGCCGACGACGCCCCGGTCGTCCAGGTCGTCGACAAGATCCTCACCCAGGCGCTGCGCGACCGCGCCTCCGACGTGCACGTCGAGCCGCAGGAGGAGCGGGTGCGCGTGCGCTACCGCATCGACGGCGCGCTGCACGACGTCCTCGAGCTGCCCGGCTCCATGGGCCCCGCGCTCACCAGCCGCATCAAGATCATGGCCGGGATGAACATCGTCGAGCGGCGCCGGCCGCAGGACGGCCAGATCACCACCTCGATCGAGGACCGCGACGTCGACATCCGCGTCTCCACGGTGTCCGTGGTCGGCGGCGAGAAGGTGGTCATGCGGGTGCTCGACAAGAGCCGCCCGCTGTTCGACCTCGGCCGGCTCGGCATGCCCGAGGAGATGGTCGAGCGCTACCGCGCCCAGATCCACTCCCCGTACGGCATGGTCGTCTGCTCCGGCCCGACCGGGAGCGGCAAGACGACCACGCTCTACGGCTCGCTCGGGGAGCTGAACAGCCCCGACCGCAACATCATGACGATCGAGGACCCGGTCGAGTACACCTTCCCGTCGATCAACCAGATCCAGATCAACGAGCAGGCCGGGGTCACCTTCGCCAACGGCCTGCGGGCCATCCTGCGGCAGGACCCGGACGTCATCCTCGTCGGGGAGATCCGCGACGCCGAGACCGCCCGGATCGCCGTCCAGTCCGCCCTCACCGGTCACTTCGTGCTCTCGTCGGTGCACGCCACCGACACGGTCTCGGCCCTGTTCCGGCTGGTCGACATGGGCATCGAGACGTTCCTCGTGGCCTCCTCGGTGACCACCGTGCTCGCCCAGCGGCTCGTGCGCCGGGTGTGCGGCTACTGCCAGGCGGCCCACGCCCCGACGCGGGAGGAGGTCGCCTTCCTCGAGTCCCTCTCGCCGGGGGTCAGCGAGGACGCGGTCTGGGTGCGCGGCACGGGCTGCACCTTCTGCGCGCAGACCGGCTACCTGGACCGCGTCGGCGTCTACGAGATGATGCCGATCACGTCCCGCATCCGGGAGATGGTGGTCGACCGGTCGCCGCACGACGACGTCCGGAAGACCGCTCGCGCCGAGGGCATGAACACCCTCGTCGAGCAGGCCGCCCAGCTCGTCCGCGCCGGCGTCACGACGACGTCCGAGGTCATGCGCTCCGTCTACGTGGTGGGAGGCTGACGTGCCCACGTTCACCTACTCGGCGACCTCGCCCACCGGCGAGCTGACCCGCGGGAAGTACAAGGCCGCCAGCCAGGAGGCGGCCGAGCTCGCGCTGTACGAGCAGGAGCTCCGCAACATCCGCGTCGCGGAGAGCAAGAGCTTCCTCAAGATGGAGCTCACCGCCCCCCGGGTGAAGCGTGAGGAGGTCATGCACCTCTCCCGCCAGCTCGGTGCCTTCCTCCGCGCCGGCCTGCCGGTGGTCGAGGCGGTGCGGCTCATCGGGGAGGAGGCCTCGAACAGCTCCGTCAAGCGGGTGATGACCGAGGTGGAGGTGGGGCTGCGCGGCGGCGACACGCTGTCGGACTGCTTCGACCGCCACCCCAAGGTCTTCCCGGAGTTCTACCGGGGGATCCTGCGGTCCGCCGAGCTCACCGGCCGACTCGACACCGTGCTCAGCCAGCTGGCCGAGTACCTGGACAAGGACCTGGCCACCCGGCGCAAGATCAAGTCCGCGGCGCTGTACCCCTCCGTGATCGCCGGGATGGCCGTCGTCACCGTGGCGATCCTGGCCGGCTGGGTGCTCCCGCGCTTCAAGGAGTTCTTCGCGTCGCTGGACGCGGAGCTGCCGCTGCCCACCCGCATGCTGCTCGCGGTCACCGACTTCCTCCTGGGGTACTGGTGGGCGCTGCTCGGCGGGCTGGTGGCGCTGGTCCTGGTCGTCGTCCTCGTCCTGCGGACCCAGCGGGGCAAGTACGGCAGGGACCGGCTGCTCCTCTCCGTCCCGGTGCTGGGCAACACCATCCAGTTCGTCCTCGTCGAGCGCTTCTGCCGGATCCTCTCGGCGATGGTCGGCGCCGGGGTGTCCCTCCCCGAGGCGCTGCGGGTGGCGTCGGACTCCCTGCGCAACAGGGTCTACATCCGGTCCCTGTCCTCGGTCGGCGAGGCCATGCTCCGCGGCGAGGGCCTGGCCGGTCCGCTGGCGGCCACGGGACGCTTCCCGGGCACGGCGACCCAGATGATCCGGGTCGGCGAGGAGACCGGGACGCTCGACGCGCAGCTGGAGTCCACGGCCGAGTACTACGAGGGCGAGCTGACCTTCAAGATCGACAAGCTGACCTCACTCTTCGAGCCGGCCGTCCTCGTCGCCATGGGGCTCGTCGTGGGCTTCGTCGCGGTGGCCCTCGTGTCGGCGATGTACGGGATCTACAACCAGGTGCAGGTCTGACGTGTCCCTCCGCACGGACGACCGAGGCGAGACCCTCCTCGAGCTCCTCGTCGCCACGGTGATCCTCGGGATCACGGGGGTGGCGGTCCTGACGGGGCTCATGACCACGGTCACGGTCTCGGACGCGCACCGCAAGCAGGCCACAGCCGGCGCCGCGGTCAAGGACTACGCCGAGAACCTCAGCCGCCACGTCGCGGCCAGTGACGCCCACTACGTGGAGTGTGCAGCGGCCGGGGCCTCGTCCCCCTACCAGCCGGTCTCCGTGGGCTACGCGGCCCCGGCCGGCTACTCGGCGAGCGTGTCCGCGGTCCAGTACTGGAACCCGATGAGCCGCACGTTCACCGCCGACTGCTCCTCGGCCGGCATGGAGCGCGTGACCCTCCAGGTCTCCAGCAGCGACGGGAGAGCCACCGAGCGGCTGGTCATCGTGGTCCGCAAGGCGTGCGGGGCCGGGTCGGCATGCTGAGGACGAGGCGGGACGCCGAGGCGGGGTTCACGCTCGTCGAACTGCTGATGGCGATCGTCATCCTCGGCATCGTCGCCGTTCCCCTGGCGAACGTCGTCATCGGCTACTTCAAGACCACCGGCGTCACGGCCGCCCGGATGAACGAGTCGCACGACGCGCAGATCGCCGCGGCCTACTTCGCGCAGGACGTCCAGGCGGTCGGGGTGCGCGACTACGTCGCCTTCGGCACCCGCGAGGACCCCTTCGCCCTGAAGCGGTCGGTGCAGACGAACGTCGCCGCGACCGGCGGTGACTTCCCCTGCGGGGTCGCCGAGACGCCCGACGCCGTCCTGCGGCTGGCCTGGGACGTCTTCCCGTCGGCCGGGGCGGCCACCCCGGCCGGCCAGACGCGGGTCTCCTACGTCGTGGAGGGCACGGAGCTGCACCGGATCGTCTGCACGACCTCGGCCACCCCCGCATCGGACACGGTCGTCGCGCACAACCTCGTCGACCCCGCCACGGCCGCCGCGCTCGGCGTCGACCAGTGGGACCTGAGCTGCGCCGACCCCGCGGGTACGCCGCTCGCCTCGTGCGAGGGAGCGGGCAGCGCCGTGCCCAGCACCATCACCCTGACGTTCACCGTCCGTGACCCCAACAGCCGGCCGGGCACCACCTACGCCGTCACCCTGACCGGCCACCGGAGGCAGTCGTGACCACCCCCCGGCGGCGCCGACCCGCCGTCTCGGACGACTCGGGGGCCACGCTCGTGCTGGCCCTCGTCATCGTCACCGTCGTCGCCGTCCTGGTCAGCGGGCTGCTGACCTTCGCCGACACGAGCGTGCGCGCGACGGTCAGCCTCCGTGACCAGGCCGCGGCCGCCGCCACGGCGGACGGAGCGGCGCAGGCGGCGATCAACGAGCTGCGGACGAGCGGCAGCAACAACGCCACCACTGCCGCCCAGTGCTTCCAGGCAGCCGACGGCACCTGGTCCGAGGCCACCCGCGTCTTCTCCGACCTCGTGCCCGGCAGCACGGGCAAGCCGGCCAACTCGGCGCGCGTCGAGTGCAGCATCGACAAGTCGACCGGCGCTTCCGGCGACCTCGTCCCGATCACCGCCGCCAACAGGCCCGGCAACGCCATCCTGACGCTGAGCACCAACCCGGCCGAGGTCGGCCTGCAGGTGCAGGCGAACAGCACCTCGATCCCCTTCAGCGTCAAGGGCGGGATCATCTCGAACTCGAGCATCGCCGTGACCAACGGGTCGCTCCAGACGACGACCTACGCCTACGGCGGCACCACCTGCACCGGCACGATCGTCAGCAACCCGCCGGTGCAGTGCCCCCGCGGCGGCCTCCCGGGCGACCCGAACTACGCGCCCGACACCACGACCGTCCCCGCGTACCGCGCGGTGCCGACCAACGCGGCGAGCAACTGTCCCGGCAAGGTGGTCACCTTCCAGCCCGGCTACTACGACGACGCCTACGCGCTGTCCGACCTCATGAGCGGCAACGGCGCGTGCAAGGACAGCGTCTGGTGGTTCAAGCCCGGCGTGTACTACTTCGACTTCAAGAACGCCTCGGGGGCCGTTCCGGGCATGGGCGGGTCGACCGACGAGTGGTTGATCAGGGACGGCCAGCTCATCGCCGGTACGCCGGTCGACGCGGCCGGCTCCCCGATGACCACCCCTGTCAACCCGATGTCCGTCCCGGGGGCGTGTCAGAACCCCATCACCTCGACGTCCGCCCAGGGCGTGCAGTTCATCTTCGGCGGGGACAGCCGGTTGCGGGTGGCCAACGACGCCGACGTCGAGATCTGCGGCACCTACTCGGCCACCAAGCCCCCGCTGGCGGTGTACGGGGTGAAGTCGGGGTCCGCGACCCAGACCGTCGTCCCGGACGCGGTGGCCCAGACGGTGACCGCCACCGGTTACACGGTCCCGGGGGGCGACCTGAGGTCGGCACTCGCCACCACCGGGGGCACCGCCGTGTCCTGGACCGGGGCGAGGAACGACACCGGGACCCTGCAGCTGTCGAACCTCCTCCCGGCGCCGGCCATCCCGGCCGGCTCGATCCTCAACTCCGCGAGGCTCCGGATCGTGTACGGCGCCTCCGTGAAGGCGACGAGGACGGTGACCGTCACGCCGTCGTCCGGGGCAGCGGCCGGGACCCCCTTCGACGTCTCCCCGAGCGGCGCGGCCCTGCCCGCGGGGACGCAGACCGTGGACCTGACCGCGGGGCTGGCCGCCACGGTGCACTCGGGTGGCCTGGCCGGTCTCGCCCTGTCCTACAAGTCGAAGCTCGGAGACCCCGGGACGGAGTCGATCGACGCCGTCTACCTGGACCTGACGTACACGCAACCCGCCTTCCGGGGGCAGAGCGGGTGCATCACCGCCGTCTACACCGGCGGGTCGGGCGGCCAGTGCGCGGTCATCTCCACGCCGGAGTCCTACTCCGGACGCTTCTACATCCAGGGCACGACGTACACGCCGTTGGCACCCATCGACATCGCGCTCAGCAACATCACCGAGCAGGTGCTGCGCTTCGGCGTGATCTCCCGTGTCCTCTGGCTCAAGGAGACCGGGTCGATCAGCTACTCGGGCCCGGTGATCGAGATCCCCGACGACTCGCCCGGCTACGGGCCCGGCGGGACGGTCTTCTTCCTCACCGTCTTCGTGTGTCACGAGGCGCCCGCGTGCTCGACCGGCGGGGACCGGTCGATCGTCGCGCGTGTCTACGCCCACGACACCGCCGGCTCACCCACCGCAGCGGGAAACCACAGACAGATGATCGTCCAGAGCTGGGACGTCATCCGCTGACGAGCGACGGGGGCCGGGTCTCACCCGTCCGGGTGAGACCCGGCCCCCGTCGCGTGGAATCGCTGCAGTCGAGGTCCCGGTCCGCCGACATGGCTCCTGAGCCGCCGCACCCCGCGCCGGCCAGGAGAGAGGCGACCCAGTCGTGAACCCGTTCAGGCACGCCACGGTCCAGGGCATCGAGGTCGAGCTGCCGTCCGGCGCCGTCCGCCGGTACGAGGACCGCTTCGATCTGTCCCCCGCCGACGACGGCGGCTGGGAACTCTCGGCCCACACCTTCACGTGGGACCGCGACGGCACCGGCTCGGTCGTCGTCCGCGAGACCGTGCGGGAGTGGGCCCTCGCCGACCCGGCCGACGCCGTCGCCGCGGTCGAGACCGAGCCGGCCGGGACCGAGCAGCGCGACGTCTCCGTCTTCCGCGCCTCGGGCCTGCTGCGCCTGGAGACCTACCTGCTCCTCGACGCCGCCGTCTGGGACCCGCTGTACCAGGGCTGGGACCCCGCCGAGGGCTTGGAGCTGCGCCGGGCCGGCTGACCGCCCGCCGGGACGCGACCGGAGCCCCGCGCCACCACCGGGTGGCGCGGGGCTCCGGCGCGTGCACGGCGGGCCGCTCCATCGAGTTTCCTCGAGGTCAGGACGGGGGCCGCACGACCCGGTAGTTCAGGAGCACGATCCCGGAGGGGAAGGGCCGGCACTGGATCAACCGCAGCTTCGTGCTCGCGGTCATCGTGCCGAAGAAGGGCACGCCGTCCCCGAGGACGACGGGGACGACGGAGACGCCCAGCTCGTCGACGAGGCCGAGCTCCAGCAGCTGGGTGACCAGCCGCCCGCCACCGAAGACGCAGATGTCCTTCCCGGGGTCGATCCGGGACCGCACGGTGTCGATCAGCTCGGTCAGGTCGCCGGCGTACGCGCGCGTGTTCCGGCCGGTCGGCAGGTCGGCGTCGTGAGTGACCACCCAGGTCGGGACGGCGCCGATCCCGGCGGTGCCCATCTCCCGGTACGTGTTCGCGCCGACGACGTAGGCGCCGGTGCGGGCCTCGGTCTCCGCGAAGCCGTAGTCCTCACCGGGGGCCATGGCGTCGTTGAGCCACGCGAGGTCCCCGGACCTCGACTGGATGAAGCCGTCCAGGCTGGCCGCCATCCCGGCGAAGACCGTCGCCATGCCGGACGAGCGTAGGCCGGGACGGCACGTGGCCCCAGGCGCTGCTCCGCCGCGCGCGGCTCCTCAGCCCGCCGTGTCGCCCTCCGCGGTGTACGGGCAGCCCGGCCAGTACGCCCACTCCTCGAAGTCCGCGACCCGGCCGTCGTCGGCGAAGCGCAGCACCCACAGGTCCCGGTACTCCTGGACCGGGTCGGCGTAGCGCACCTCCAGCCGGACCACCGCGTCCCGCCCCTCGACGGCGACCGGCTCGGCGGTCACCGTGAACGCCCGGCCCTCGTCCTCCCGCCAGAACGCCCGGATCGCCGCGTGGCCGACCTCCGACGGCTCGTAGGGGGAGCGCCGGTACCGGGCGTCGTCGGTGAACAGCCGGGCGACCCCGGCCACGTCCCCCTCCCGCCACGCGCGCTCGTACCCGGCCACCCACTGCACCACCCCGGCGCGGTCCACGCGGCCACGCTGCCACGTCTACCGGGGCCGGCGGGGGTTCCCGCCGCCGTGCCGATCGCGCGACGATCGCCGACTCCGGACCGCCGAGGAGGGGCGCCATGACCGACACCGCTGCTGTGACGAGGACCGGCTACGCCCCGGTCGACGGACTGGAGATGTACTTCGAGGTCCACGGGCCCGCGAGGGAGCCGGCCGCCGGCCCGGTCCTCCTCCTGCACGGCGCGTACATGTCGGCCGGCGACCTCGGGCCGCTGGTGAGCGCCCTGGCCGTCACCCGGGAGGTCGTCGTCCCGGACCTGCAGGCGCACGGCCGGACGGCGGACGTCGACCGCCCGATCACTTACGAGGGCCTGGCCGACGACGCCGCGGCCCTCCTCGCCCACCTCGGCATCGAGCGCGCCGACGTCCTGGGTTTCAGCATGGGCGGCGCCGCGGCGCTGCAGGTGGCCGTCCGCCACCCGGGCGCGGTCCGGACGCTGGTCGTCGTGTCGGCGTCGCACTCCAGCGAGGGGATGCAGCCGGAACTGCTGGAGATGATCCCGACCATCACGCCGGAGGCGTTCGCCGGCACCCCGATGGAGGAGGGCTACCGGGCGCTCGCGCCCGACCCCGACCACTTCCCGGTCCTCGTCCAGAAGCTCAAGACGCTCGACGAGACCCCCTTCGACTGGCCCGCCGAGGACATCCGCGGGATCACCGCGCCCACCCTGGTCGTCGCCGGGGACGCCGACGCCGTCCGGGTCGAGTCCGCGGTCGAGCTCTTCCGCCTCCTCGGCGGCGGCGCGATGGGCGACCTGGCCGGCCTCCCACGAGCGCGCCTGGCGGTCCTGCCGGGGACCACCCACTTCATGCCGCCGGGCAGCGGCGTCCTCGACCGCCTGGACTGGCTTCTCCCGATGGTCGTCGCCCTGTTCGACGAGCCGCCGGGAGGGCCGGCCTGAGCCCGGCCCGGTCAGTCGTCGACGAGGACGACCTCGTACTGGTCCGCGGTGGGCGGCAGTCCGGTGTCGAAGTGCGTGTTCACGACGGCGAGCCGGCCGTCGTACCGGATGGCGGTCGCCGGGATCCGGAAGAGGTCGCTGGTGACGACGTCCCGGACCGACCCGGACGTCAGGTCCCCGCTCAGCCGCACCTCGGTCACCTGGCCGAGAGGGTTCTCCTCGGTGCTGCCCTGCACCGCCCACAGCCGCCGGCCCTGCACCTCGATGCCGTCGACCCCGGGCACGGTCACCCCCGCGACCGGGGCACTGTCGCCGGTTGCCGGGTCCACCGTGTACAGCTCGCCGTTGGCCGAGTGGGCGACGACGAGCGTCCTGCCACCCCGGACGGCGGCGATGCCGTTGAGGTTGAACTCGCCGCTCGTGTCCGCCGCCGGTCCCCGCAGGGGCAGTGTGCGGAACCCGCCCGGGTTCCCGTGGTGGTCGATCGGCACGTGGTACAGGACCCCGTGCCTGCTGTCGGTGAACCACGCGCCCGTCCGGGTGACGACGACGTCGTTGACCAGCGTGGTGGGGATCATGACGTCCATGGGGGACGGCGGCGCGAACTGGTACTCCGCGACCGTCTTCCCGGTGTGCAGGTCGTACACGTACGCCTGTCCGGTGAAGCCCCCTGCCACGTAGAGCAGGCCGTGCCGGAGGTCGGTGTCCATGCCGACCGCCCACCGGCCCTCCGGAGCGTCGATGAACAGCTCGGCGGTCCCCTTCTCCAGGTCGCCGCGGAAGACGTCGCCGGCGAACAGGTCGCCCGCGTAGAACGTGTCACCCCTGCCCGCCGCGATCCCCTCGGCCGAGGTCGCGCCCGGCAGGACGATCACCTCCGGCCAGGACGCCGCCGCGGACGGGACGGTCGTGACCGTCAGGGCGACCACGCCGGTCACCAGCACCGCCGCTCGCAGGTGGCCGGTCGTCCTCCGCGTCGTCGGCACGGCTTCCTCCGGTGGGCGTCGTCGGTCGGGAGGTCGTTCCCCCGTCCGGTCCACGGTGGCCCGCCTGCCGCGTGCGGGACAGGGCCGAACGCCCCGGGACGGGGTCGCGGTCAGGCGAGGGCGAACAGCACGGCGCCGGCGGCGAACAGGGGCAGGGACACGAGCAGGAAGACGCCCACGCCGGTCAGTACCCCACCGGGGGAGCCGTGGTCGTCGAGGTCGGGCCGCCGGCCGTGCTCGTGGTCGTGGGCCCGGGTGAACACCGCGCCGCTGGTCAGGCCGACGAGGCCGGCGAGCACGAGCAGGACCAGCGCGAACCCCTGCAGGAAGCTGCCGTCCCCGAGCAGGGTCCACAGCGCCGCGACGGCCAGTGCCACGGCCGCCGCGAGCAGCACCATGACCAGCGCCTGGCGCAGGCCCCGGAGGACGACGCCCACGGGCTGACGGTAGCTCCGTCAGGCACGGCACGGGTCCTCCGCGGCGCGGGCGGCTGGACGCGGTGGGGCCCGCTGACCCTCGGCGCCGCTCTGCCGGACGCGGGGTCCGAGGTGCTGCGCCCCCGGCCGACGCTGGGGGCCGACGACCGCCAGCCGCTCAGTCGTCGACCGCCCGGCGGTGGCTCGGGCTGTCCGGGGCCAGGAGCGAGTGCTTCCGCCCGTAGGTGAAGTAGACGACCAGC
The DNA here is from genome assembly GCF_054050435.1 of Geodermatophilus sp. SYSU D01036. Taxonomy (NCBI): domain Bacteria; kingdom Bacillati; phylum Actinomycetota; class Actinomycetes; order Geodermatophilales; family Geodermatophilaceae; genus Geodermatophilus; species Geodermatophilus sp. SYSU D01036. The sequence goes on from NZ_JBJGZJ010000002.1 coordinate 73,219, forward strand.
CCGATAAGCAGCCAGACCCCGAAGCGGGCCCAGGTCTCCCACGGCAGCTGCCAGATGAGGAACAGCGACGCGAGCACCCCGAACGCCGGGACGACGGGCATGAGCGGCAACCGGAACGGCCGCGGCGTCTCCGGCCGCGTGTAGCGGAACAGGATGACGGCGACGCAGACCACGATGAACGCCGACAGGATGCCGATGTTCGTCAGGTCCGCGACGGCGCGGATCGGGAAGACGCCGGCCAGCAGGACCGCCCCCGCGCCGGCGATCCAGGTGACCCGTTGCGGCGTACCGGTGCGGTCGACCTTCGCGAACCACGGCGGGAGCAGCCCGTCCCGGCTCATCGAGAACCACACGCGGGTGACGCCGAGCAGGAAGGTCAGCATCACGGTCAGGATGGACAGCACGGCGAAGACGGAGATGATGCTGGCGACCACCGGCAGGCCCACGCTCTCGAAGGCCGAGGCGAAGCCGGCGGTCGGGTCGATGTCCCGGTAGTCCTGCATCCCGGTGAGCACCAGCGTCGCGGCGACGTAGAGCAGCATCGCGATGACCAGCGACAGGATGATCGCCTTCGGCATGTGCCGCTTGCCGTCCTCGGCCTCCTCGGCGGCGGTGCTCATGGCGTCGTAGCCGAAGACGGCGAAGAAGACGGTGGCCGCGCCGGTGAGCACCGGGCCGAAGCCGGACGGCAGGAAGGGGTCGTAGTTCCCCGCCTCGACGTAGAAGACGCCCAGCCCGATGATGCCGAGGATCAGCAGGATCTTGATGCCCACGGCCACCAGCTCGAACCGGCCGAAGGTCCTCGTGCCGCGGCTGAGGATGAACGTGACCAGCAGGCAGATCAGGACGGCGGGGACGTTGACGACGCCGCCCTCCTCGGCGGAGGCGGTGAGCGACGTCGGCAGGGTGAGCCCGAGGTTGTCGAGCAGTTCCCCGAGGTAGCCGGAGATGCCGATCGCCACGACGGCGACGATGGCGATGTACTCCAGGAGCAGGTCCCAGCCGATGAACCACCCGATGACCTCGCCGAGGGCCACGTAGCCGTAGGTGTAGGCGGACCCGGCCCGCGGGATCATGCCGGCGAACTCGGCGTAGGACAGCGCCGCTGCCGCGGAGGCCAGGCCCGCGATCAGGAAGGCGACGAGCACGGCCGGCCCGACGGGCTCGTTGTCGGCGTCGCCGGCGGCCACGAGCCCCGCGAGGGAGAAGATCCCGACGCCGATGATGCCGCCGACCCCGATCGCGGTCAGCTGCCACAGCCCGAGGCTGCGGGTGAGCCGGCCGCCCGCGCTGTGCTCCTCGAGGTCCTCCATCCGGTCGACCGGCATGCGCCGCCAGATCGAGTGCCCGTCACCGGTCATGGGTCCCCCTTCGTCGGCTCACCGAGGGTCCCGCTGCGGCACCGGTCGCGCAGAGCGGAGCGCGAGCCCCTTGTCGGCGGGGACCGCCGGCGAGCACCGTGACGGGGAGCGACGCGGGAGGCGTGATGCCGAAGCGACTGGTCGTGTGCTGCGACGGCACCTGGAACACCCCGGACCAGGTGGCCGAGGGCCGGCCGTGCCCGACCAACGTCACCAAGCTCGCCCTGGAGGTCGCCCCGGCCGGCGACGACGGGTTGCGGCAGTGCGTCTACTACCTGCGCGGGGTCGGCACCGCCCGCGGCGAGCGGTACCGCGGCGGCGCGTTCGGCGTGGGGCTGTCCCGCGCCGTCAAGGACGCCTACCGGACGATCGTCGACAACTACGACCCCGGCGACGAGCTGTGGTTCTTCGGGTTCAGCCGCGGCGCGTTCACCGCCCGCAGCACCGCCGGGTTCGTCCGCACCGCCGGGGTGCTCGAGCGCCGCCACGCCGGCCGGCTCGACGAGGCCTACGAGCTGTACCGGTGCCGGGAGGCCCATCCCCGCGGCACCGAGGCCGAGCTGTTCCGGCGCTCCTACTCCCACGAGCCCGACGTCCACTTCATCGGCGTCTGGGACACCGTGGGCGCGCTCGGGCTGCCGGTGCGCGGGCTCGGCTTCGTCAACCGCCGGTGGGCGTTCCACGACACGACGCTGAGCTCGAAGGTGCGCAACGCATTCCAGGCGCTGGCCGTGGACGAGACCCGCCGCGCCTTCCGGCCCACGCTGTGGGAGCCGCGCGAGGGCGACGCCCGCCCGGAGGGCCAGCGGCTGGAGCAGGTCTGGTTCTCCGGCGTGCACTGCGGCGTCGGCGGCGGCTACCGCGACACCTCGCTGTCCGACGTCGCGCTGCTGTGGATGGTGGACCGGGCCCGCGAGTGCGGCCTGGCGTTCCACCGCGACGCCTTCGCGCCGCCCCCGCCCGGCGGGGCCCCGGACGACAACCGGCCGCGCCCGGTGCCCGACCCGCTCGGCGAGCTGCGCGACTCCCGCACCGGCCTCTACCGGCTGCTGCCGCGGTACCACCGGTCGATCGGCGTGGGCCACCCGCGCACCGAGAGGCTGGCCTCGACCGCCGTCCGCCGGTACCTGCAGGACGAGCGCTACCGCCCGCCCGGCGTCGCCGCGTTCCTCGCCCGCGGCGGCCCGCGCACCGAGGTCGACGCCGGCCGGCGCTCAGCGGGCGGACGCCCGCTGCCACTCCCGCGGACTCATCCCGAAGGCCTCGCGGAACCGGCGGGCGAAGTGGCTGGGGTCGGCGAAGCCGCAGGCACGGGCGGTCGCGGCGATGGACCGCTGCCGCCCGGCGGGTGAGGTCAGGCGGGTCCGCGCCGCCTCCAGCCGCCGGGCGATGACCTCCTGCTCGAGGCTGGCGCCGGCCGCGGCGAAGGCCTTGTAGAGCTGCCGGACCGAGACGCCGTGCGCCCGGGCGACGGCGGCCGGGGTGAGGCCCGGGTCGGTGAGGTGCCGGGCGACGTACGCCCGCACCCGGGTCACCAGCGTGTCCTCCCGCACCGGCGGGCCGTGCCGGTCGTCCCCGGCCGCGGACACCACGAGCGCGCGGACCAGCTCGACCGTGGCCGCGCCGAGCGCGGCGGCTCCGGGGTCGGCCGACAGCGCCGCGGCGTCGTCGGCGATCCGCTGCAGGTGCGCGCGCACCAGCCCGTGCAGCGCGCTGGACCGCAGCCGCGGCGCCGCCCGGCGGACGACGTCGACCGGCAGGCCGAGCCGGTCGAGGGGGACCAGCAGCGCGCGGGACCCGCCGCCGGTCGCGCAGGCGAACCCGTGGGGCGCGGTCATGTCGACCAGCATCAGGTCCCCGCCCTCGACGAGCTGCTCGTGGCCGAGCTGGTCGAACTCGCCGCGGCCGCGGTGCTGGAAGGCCAGCGCCACCAGCGGGACGTCGTCGCGGGCGACGTGCCGCCGGGTGCGGACCATGCGGAAGCGGGTCGCGTCGGTGGCCAGCAGCACCGCCGTCCCGTACGGGAACGCGTGCACGCGCGCCTGCACCTCCGCGGGGTCCTCGCGGTGCTCGACGCGGCAGGCCGCCGACGCCTCCTGCACGGCGACGCGGAAGGCCTCGGCGCGGTCGGCGCGGGGGAGCGGGGTGGTGTCGAAGAGCAGCATCGCGCCGTCCCTGGGCGTCGGCAGCGGACGTCCCCCGTGGACGCCGAGCCTGGCAGAGCCGGGCCGCTCCCGGAACCCGCACGGATGCAGGCAGGGACCGCAGCCGTGCACGCAGGGACCGTTCGCCGGCCGGGTCCGCTGCCAGGCTCGCGCTGACCGGCCACCACCCCGAGGGAGCGACCGTGACCACGCCACCAGCACCTCGCACCGCACCGAGCACCACCGCACCGGGCACCACCGCGCCGGACACCATCGTCCTGATCCACGGCTTCTGGGTGACCCCGCGCAGCTGGGAGCACTGGAAGACGCACTACGAGCAGCGCGGCTTCCGCGTGCTCACCCCGACCTACCCCGGCTTCGAGGGCGAGGTCGAGGCGCTGACCGCCGACCCGACGCCGATCGCCGAGGTCACGCTGCCGGCCATCGTCGAGCACCTGTCCGCGCTGGTCCGCGGGCTGGACCGTCCGCCGGTGCTCATGGGCCACTCCGCCGGCGGGACGTTCACGCAGCTGCTGCTCGACCGCGGCCTGGGCGCGGTGGGCGTGGTGTTCAACTCGGCGCCGACCGAGGGCGTGAAGGTGGTGCCGCTGTCGCAGCTGCGCTCCACCTGGACGGTGCTCAGGAACCCCGCCAACCGGCACCGCGCCGTCGGGCTGACCGAGGAGCAGTGGCACTACGCCTTCGCCAACACGTTCCCCGAGGACGAGTCGCGGGCGCTGTACCGGCGGTACCACATCCCGGCGTCGGGCCGGATCCTGTGGAACTCCGTGCTGGCCAACCTCATGCCCGGCCCGCAGGACGCGCACGTCGACTACGGCAACGAGGCGCGGCCGCCGCTGCTGTTCGTCTCCGGCGGCGAGGACCACCTCATGCCGCCGTCGGTGCAGCGGTCGAACGCGGCGCACTACCGCGCCGACACGGTGACCGAGGTGCGCGAGTACCCCGGCTACCCCCACCTGCTGCCCGCCTCACCGGGCTGGGAGGCGATCGCCGACGAGTCCCTCGACTGGGCGCTCGCCCACGCGACGGGACCGCGTCGGCAGGTCGCCGGCGCGCAGTGACGCGCACCCGGGGTGCCCGCCGACGTCCGACCCGTTCCTGCTGGCCAGAGGCGGCTCCGGCGGCGATCATGGCGTGATGACGGTCACCGCGATGCCGGCACGGGCCCGCTGGGTGTGGGACGCACGCGACCGGACGCGCGCGGTCCGCGTCTCCGCGCACCCGGCGCAGGGCCTGGTCAACCTGAGCATCTGGCGCGACGACGCGTGCGTCGGCACCGTCAAGCTCCGGCCCGACGAGGTGGCCGGCCTGGTGTCCGGGCTGACCGAGAGCCTCGCCGAGCTCGCGGTGACGCCGCCGCCCGCCCCGGCGGCCCCGGCCACGGTCACCGAGCTGGAGACGCGGCTGGCCGCCGTCGAGTCGCGGCTCGAGGCGCCGCGTCCGACCTCCGGCCGGCTGGTGCAGACCGTGCTGCGGCGCGTGCAGGACCGCCTGCGGCGCTGACCGGGTCAGCGCCGCAACGCCGCGTCCAGCGCGGCCACGAGCCGGCTCGTCCGGTTCCCGCCCGACGGAGCGGCCGGGTAGCGCCGGAGCACCGCGACCAGGCCGGGCGTCGCCCGCTGCCGCGCCCGCTCGATCCACTCGGCTCCCACCGCCTCGTCGCCACCGGCGGCCAGCTCCGCCGCCCGTGCCGCGGACGCCGCCGCCCCCAGGACGTGCCGCACCTGCGTCGCCCGCGCCAGCGGGTGCAGGTAGGCCGCGGCCGCTGCGGAACCGGCCGCGCGCGCCGCCTCGCGCGCGGCCCCGGGCGGAGCCTCCGCCGCGGCCCGGTGCGCCGCCAGGGCGGTCGTCCGCTGCAGCACCGTCCGGGCGGCCCCGCCGGCGAAGGCCTCCGCCGCCTCGACCGCCGTCCGCGGTCGCCCGTCGCCCGGGCGCTCCGCCTCGAACAGCGCCAGGACCTCCCGGGCGCACCCGGCCGCGTAGCGGGCGACCAGGCGGATGTCCTGCAGGCTCAGCTCGACCTCCCCGGGCACCGGGGCAGGGTCGCAGACGACGGCCCCGGACCGGCGCCGTCCGTACATTCGAGGGGGTGACCGTCACCCCCGGCGTCTCCGTCGCCCTCAGCACCCGCTTCGTCACCGCCCTGCCGGAGATGGCGGTGCCGTGGCGGGCCGTGGAGACGCCCGACCCGCGGCTGCTGGTGCTCAACGAGCCGCTGGCCGCGGAGCTCGGCCTGGACCCCGAGGCGCTGCGCGGTCCCGCGGGCGTCGGGCTGCTCACCGGCACCGTCGTGCCCGAGGGTGCCCGGCCGGTCGCGCAGGCCTACGCCGGCCACCAGTTCGGCTACTACAACCCGCGGCTGGGCGACGGCCGGGCGCTGCTGCTGGGCGAGCTCCCCGGCGCCGACGGCCGGCCGGTCGACCTGCACCTCAAGGGCTCGGGCGCCACGCCGTTCTCCCGCGGCGGCGACGGGCTGGCCGCCGTCGGGCCGATGCTGCGCGAGTACGTCGTCAGCGAGGCGGTGCACGCCCTCGGCATCCCCACCACCCGCGCGCTCGCCGTCGTCGCCACCGGGCGGCCGGTGCGCCGGGAGACCCTGCTGCCCGGCGCCGTCCTCGCCCGGGTGGCCGCCAGCCACCTGCGGGTGGGCAGCGCGCAGTACGCCCGCGCCACCGGCGACGACGACCTGCTGCGCCGGCTCGCCGACGAGGCGATCGACCGCCACCACCCGGCAGCCGCCGACGCCGGCAACCGGTACCTCGCGCTGTACGAGGCCGTCGTCGCCGCCCAGGCGGACCTGGTGGCGCGCTGGGCGCTCGTCGGCTTCGTGCACGGTGTGATGAACACCGACAACGTGACGCTGTCCGGCGAGACGATCGACTACGGGCCGTGCGCGTTCCTCGAGGCCTACGACCCCGACACCTGGTTCAGCTCGGTGGACGAGGGCGGGCGCTACCGGTACGGCAACCAGCCCCTGGCTGCCGAGTGGGACCTCGCCCGGCTGGCCGAGGCGCTGCTGCCGCTGTTCGCCGACGAGCAGGAGCAGGCGGTCGCGCTCGCCGTCGAGGCGCTCGGCGGCTTCCGCCCGCGGTACGAGGCGGCGCTGCTGGCCGGGTGGCGGGCCAAGCTCGGCCTGCCCGCCGGGCTGGACGACGAGGTCGCCCGGCCGCTGGTCGGCGACTGGCTGGCGCTGCTGCAGGCGAACCGGGTCGACCTGACCTCCTCGGTGCGGACGCTGTCGGCGGCCGCGCGCGGCGACGCCGAGCCGGTCCGCGAGCTGGTCCTCGACCTGGCCGGGATCGACACCTGGCTCGGGCGGTGGCGGGCCCTGGCGCCGGACGCGGACGCCATGGACCGCGTCAACCCCGTGTACGTCCCGCGCAACCACCTCGTCGAGGAGGCGCTGGCCGCGGCCACCGCCGGCGACCTCGGCCCGGTCGAGCGGCTGGTCGAGGTGGTCCGGCGCCCGTTCGACGAGCGGCCCGGCCTGGAGCGCTACGCCGCGCCCGGCCCCGAGGGCCCGTTCGTCACGTTCTGCGGCACCTGACCCCGCAGGTCGAGCTCCCAGCGCCGGCAGCGGAACGGGCGCCCGGCGAACTCGACGTCGACCTCCCCGCGGTCGGCGAAGCCGAGGGAGGCGCACAGCCGGTTGGAGGCCGCGTTGCCGACCGACGGCAGCGCCGTCACCGTGCCCCACCGCTGCGCGGCCCCCGGTAGGCCGAGCAGCAGCCGGACGGCGGTCCGCGCCACCCCGCGGCCGCGGTGGTCCGGGTGCACCACCCACCCGATCTCGGCGCCGGCGGGGTCGTGGCCGACCAGGGAGACGTTCCCTGCGGGCACCCACCCGGCCGCCGTCGCGACCTCCGCGACGACGACCCACGCCCGTCCCGCCGCGGTCTCGGCCACCTCCCGGGCGTGCCCGGCGCGGATCCGGCCGGCCGGCAGCGGGCCGCCGAGGTCGCGCATCGTCGCGGCGTCCCCGCGCAGCGCCAGGTACAGGTCGACGTCGCCGACGGCGACCGGGCGGATCCGGACGTCCCCGTCCCCGGCCGTGAGCACCTCCGTGGGCACCTGCGCATCCTCCCGTCCCTTGTCCCACCGGGCGCGGCGGGTCGATGCTGCGGCATGGCGTCCAAGAAACGGTCCGGCCCCTCCGTCGAGGAGGCACCCAGGTCCACCCGCAAGGTCGACCCCGCGTACTACGAGAAGGAGATGACCCGCCTCCAGGTGGAGCTGGTCAAGCAGCAGGAGTACATCCGCGCGACGGGCCTGCGGGTCGTCGTCCTGTTCGAGGGCCGCGACGCCGCCGGCAAGGGCGGCGCGATCCAGCGCATCACCGAGTCGGTCAACCCGCGGGCCACCCGGGTGGTGGCCCTGCCGGCGCCGACCGAGCGCGAGCGCGGGCAGTGGTACTTCCAGCGCTACGTGGAGCACCTGCCCACCCGCGGCGAGATGGTCCTGTTCGACCGGTCCTGGTACAACCGCGCCGGCGTCGAGCGGGTCATGGGCTTCTGCACCGACCAGGAGTACGAGGAGTTCCTGCGCTCCTGCCCCGAGTTCGAGCGGATGCTCGTCCGCAGCGGGATCACCGTGCTCAAGTACTGGTTCTCGGTGAGCGACACCGAGCAGGAGAAGCGGTTCCAGGCGCGGCTGCGCGACCCGGCCAAGCGCTGGAAGCTCAGCCCGATGGACCTCGAGGCGCGCAACCGCTGGGTCGACTTCTCCAAGGCCAAGGACGCCATGTTCGCGGCCACGGACATCCCCGAGGCGCCGTGGTGGGTGGTCGAGGCCGACGTCAAGACGCGCGCCCGCCTCAACGTCATCAGCCACCTGCTCGGCCAGGTGCCCTACGAGGACCTCACCCCCGAGCCGCCGGTGCTGCCGCCGCGGCCGCCGAACGACGAGGAGTACGTGCGCCCGCTCATCGACACCCAGCGCTTCGTCCCCGACGTCGTCCCCTGACGGTCAGGGGAGGACCGGCAGCACCACGCACGAGGGGTGCGCGGCGTCGTGCCGCACCTCGAACCGGTTGGCCCGCAGCTCCGTCGCCGTGCCCAGCGGCTCGCCGGTGCCGGGGTTGCGCGCGAACCGCGGGAACGCGCCGCCGCTGACCTGCACCCGCACCCGGTGGCCGGCGCGGAACCGGTAGGCGGTGGGGAACAGCGTGACGTCGACGGCGAGCGTGCCGTCGCCCGCGACCGCGACGTCGACGGCCGGGACGGTGCGCGGGTCGAGCCGGCGGATCCCGTCGACGACGTTGCGCGAGACGCCCGCGGGGTCGACGTCGCAGACGCGGACGAAGACGTCGGCGTGCGGCAGCTCGGTGCGCAGGTGCACCCGCGCCCGCACCGGCCCGACGACGTCGAGGTCGGCGGCCAGCGGGGGACCGGTGAACACCAGGACGTCGTCGCGCGCCTCGACGTCCCGGTTGTCGGCCTGCTTGCCCGGCGGCTGCAGCAGCGGCCCGCCGACGGTCGGCGTCGGGTCGGCCGGGTCATAGGTGAACCGGCTGGGCGCCTCGTCCTCCGGGGTGCCGCCGAGGCCGCCGCCGGCGCGCAGGTGCAGGACCTGCTCGCGGGCCCGCGCCGGGGGCCACTGGTCGAGGTCGAGCCAGCGGCCGGCCTGCTGCAGGAACACCCGGACGGCGGCGCCCTTGGGCACCGGCCCGCCGAGCAGGTGGTGGTCGAGCCAGGCGACGTCGCTGCGCAGGACCGCTCGCAGCTCGCCGGGCTCGCCGTGCAGCCAGGGCCCGAGGGTGATCCGCACCGGGACGCCGGCGGCCTGCAGGGCGGTGACGTCGGCCATCTGCCCGGCGACGAACAGGTCCCACCAGCCGGTGACCATGTTGACCGGCGGCATGCGGGTCAGGTCGGCGCCGCCGTGGTCGGCGGCGGACCAGAACGGGTCCCCGGGCTCGGAGTGCGCCACGTAGTCGCGCCAGAAGGGGACCGGTGCGCCGGCCACCGGGACGTCGGCGGCCTGCAGCGGCAGCCGCTCCAGCGCACGGCGGACGCGCTCGCGCAGCCGCGGGTTCGGCAGGCCGCCGAGCAGCCCGCCGCGCTCCTGCCGGCCGATCTGCGCCGACCACGCGAGCGCCGTGTGCACCGAGGGCGCGCCGCCCGGGAAGAAGACCGTGCCGCTGACGTCGGCCGAGGTGATGTGCGGTGACACCGAGGTGAGCGGCGGGTCGGCGTAGGGCGCCACCGCCCACTGCGTGTGGCCGAAGTAGCTGCCGCCGGTGGTGGCCACCCGGCCGTCGCACCACGGCTGGGCGCGCAGCCAGGCGACGGTGGCCAGGCCGTCCTCGTGCTCGGTGGTGAACGGGCGGAAGTGCCCGCCCGAGCCGAACGTGCCGCGGGTCGCCTGCACGAAGACGGTCAGGCCGCGCCGGGCGAGGGGCGCGGCGAACAGTTGCCCGCCCGCACCGGCCCGGCCGTAGGGCGTGCGGACGAGCACGACCGGCTGTGGTCCGCGCGCGCCGGCGGGGCGCCACAGGTCGCCCACCAGCGCGACGCCGTCCGGCATGGGGACGGCCAGGTCCCGCTCGACGGTGTACGTGCCGGCGGTGGGGCGCAGCCCCAGCGCGAGGTCCGCGGCCAGGGCGCCCAGCCTGCTCAGGACGGTCATGGCCGGACGCTACCGACCGTCCGTGTGCCCGGGAGGGCGGTTCAGGAGGTCCGCTCCGCGGGCTCCTTGAGCGCCCGGTTCATGGCCTCGAAGGCGGGCAGCGTGCTCCGCCGCAGCGACCGCGCCAGAAGCGGGACGAGCACACCGCGGAAGGTCTCCTCCTGGACCAGCCGGGTGCCCGCCCCGGCGGGCTCGAGGCGGAAGGCGTGCTCGCCGTCGAAGAGGCCCGGGACGCCGAGCCGGCCGAGCCACCGCAGCTCGCGGGCCGGGGCGACCTCGCGCAGGCGCGGGCGGATGGTCAGCAGCCGCCCGCCCACCGGCTGCATCCGCAGCGACAGCCGGGCGCCGGGGACGACGTCGCCCTCGGCCCGGACGATGAACGGGTTCCACTCGGGATAGGCGCCCAGGTCCGTGAGCTCGGCCCACACCCGCTCGGGCGGCGCGTCGATCTCGATCGCGGTGGACAGCCGGGTCATCGCGCGGGGCTCCTCGGGTCGGCTCCGCCCACCGTGGCCGACGTCGGCTGCCGCCGTCGAGGGCTCCCGCTGCGGGCTCGCCGTGGCGGAGGAACTGCGCTGAGCGGCCCCGCCGACCTACGCTCGTCGCGCCGAGGGCCGGAGGCGGCCCGGAGGGGGCGGTGACCATGACGCGGAGCCCTGACTTCCTGCCCGTCCTGAGCCGGGGACGGCACCGCACGCCCGTACGCGGCGCGTGCTTCCTCGAGTACACGGCCCTGCTGGCCGGTGAGCCGTTCAGCGACGCTCCGGCGTGCGTCGACGCGGAGCTGGCCGCCGTCCTGCGGCACGCCAACGACGTGCTCTCCGACGCCGACCGGCCGCGCCTGGTCCCGCTGCTGGGCCGGGCGATCGGCCTGGCCGTCCCCGCGGTGCCGGGGCGGCTGCGGAGGGAGGCCGCGCGGCGGTTCGCCGCGGCCGTCGGGTCGACGCTGTCGGTGGACGAGCGGCGGTTCGTGCGCACCGCGCACGTGGACCGGTTGTTCTGGTCGCTGATGTTCGAGCCGGTGCCGGTGAGCACGTCCGCGGCGTGGGTCGACCGGCTCGTCGAGCGGCTGGACCTGCTGCACGGCTGCTACGAGTCGGTGGTCGCCGAGCTCACCGCGCGGCCGGCGCCCGCGGTCGGCTGACGCCCGCGTGACGCTGCCGCCGGCCGTCGTCCGCGTGCGCGGGGAGGCCTCCGCCGACCACGCGCCCGACTGCGCGACGCTCGCGGTGCACGTCCGCGAGGTCTCCCCGGACGGCCGGGCCGCGGCGCTGGCGCTGGCGTCGGAGGTCGCCGCCGGCCTGCGCGCCGCGCTCGCCGGGGCCGCCGGGGTCCGGGCCGTGGTGCTGTCGCGCGTGTCGGTGCACGAGCGGTTCGTCTGGGACACCGGCACCGCCGAGCGGGCCGGGTGGGAGGCGACCGTGGGCGGCACCGTGCAGGCCGACGCGGGCGCCGTCCCGGAGCTGGCGGAGGTCGTGGCCGCGGCGGGCGCCGGGATCGGCGGCGTCTCCTGGGACCTCGACGACGCCGCCGCCGCGCGCCGCGCCGTCCGCCGGGCCGCCGTCGCCGCCGCCCGCGAGGCCGCCACCGACCTCGCCGACGCCGTCGGCCGCCCGCTCGGGCCGCTGCTGGAGCTGGCCGACCCGGGGCTGTCCTCCGCGGTGCCGGGCGCCCCGGAGGCCATGGCGGTCATGGCCCGCGGCGGCGGTCCCGCGCTGGAGCTGGACCCGCAGGACGTCGTCGTCCGCGCCGTGGTCGAGGCGACCTTCGCCCTGGGGGAGTGAGCCGAGGCCATGCCATGATCGGCCGGTCGGCGCCGGACCCCGCCCGGGGACACCCGCCGGCCCCGACCCGCGAGACGGTCCGTCCCCGTGGCGCCGGCCCGGCGGTCCCCGCCGGCTCCCCGCCCCGGGGCGTCCCGTCCGCGCGAGGACCGACATGACCACGCAGCTCTCCCGCCCGCCGTCGCCCTGGCCGGGCTCCCGCCACGAGACCGAGCACCGCTGGGACCTCGACGACGTCGTCTCGCTGGCCGACGCCGCCGCGCGGGTCCGCGCGCTGGCCACCGAGCTCCGCGCCGCGCACGCCGCCGGCTGGACGCTGACCCAGCCGATGCGCGACGGCCACCTGCTCGCGACCCGCCCGTCCCGGCGGCAGCGCGCCCACGCGTCCCCCGCGCCGGTGCCACTGCCGGCACCCGACGTCGCCCCCGCCCTGCGATGGCGGGTCCGGGTGGTCGACGAGCCGCCCGTCCCCGGGGACGACGTGCTGTCCGTCGGCGCCGTCCCCGGCAGCCCGGTCGTGGCCCGCGGCGGGGGAGGAGCGGTGCAGTTGAGCGGGCCGGACCTGCCCTCCGAGGTGCTCGCGGACCTCGTCCGCCAGGTGCCGCCGGCGGAGCTCGGCTCCCGGCGGTGGGCGGTCGTCGCAGCCCGGGTCGGTCCCGGCCGCGACCTGGTCGCCGAGGGCAGCGCCCTGCGGGTGCACGCGGTCGTCGGTGGCGTCCTCGTCCGGACGGTCGAGTCCCTGACCTTCCGGCACGCGGCCGACCGGGCGGCGACGCTGCCCGACGCGGCGGCCGCCTACGAGCGGCTCGCGCGGGCGGCGGAGGCGATGGCCGCGGCGGGCGGGCGGCTGACCGAGACCGACGACGGCCTGCTGCACATCCGGTACGGCCGCTGACGTGGGCACGCGGCAGGGCAGCCGGGCACCTCGGCAGGGAGGCGGCGGCTGCGACGCTGCGATGCGGTGAGGTGAGGACGGGCGTCGGCTCGGCGCACGTGCACGAGCCGACGCCCGCCGGCTCGGTCAGAACGGTGGCGGGTCGTCACCCGGGTCGGCCGGCGGCATCCCGGCGTCCTGGGGTGGTGGATCAGGTTCGGCCGCCGGTGGTGGTCGCATGCCCGGTGGTCGGGTCGTGCGGGTGATGCCCGACGGGGTGGTGACGGTGAGGGTCCCGTCGGTGCCCATCTGGAAGCGCCAGCCGCGGGCGAAGGTCTTCAGGCGGTGGTGGCTGCGGCACAGGCAGCAGAGGTTGGCGCAGTCGGTGGTGCCGCCGTGGGCGTGGGGGATGACGTGGTCGGCATCCGCCCAGCCGACGCGCTGGCCGCAGGTGGGGAAGCGGCAGGTGCGGTCGCGGGTGTGCACGAACCGCCGCTGCGGCGCGGAGGGCGCGTAGCGGTCGGTCGGCTCGGGCCGGTCGACCGCTACGCGCCCGCAGTCGTCGCCGGCTCCAGCCGACTGCTCGACGTCAGCGTCGGCCGGGTGGTCGGGGCAGCCGCGGCCGGCCAGCCGGCGGAGCTGGTCGAGCGTGGTGGTGGCGCGCAGCGTGCCGTCGTCGTCGACCAGCGCGAGGGTGACCGACCCGCCCTCGGGTGCCCGGACGCCCAGCGCGTCGAGCTGGGTGAGCAACTCCCGCAGGTGGGCGGCGGTGATCGGCAGGCCGTTGACGTGGCCGGCCTCCTGCGAGCGGCCGGTCAGCGCGCTGAGCGTGGCGATGATCTGCAGGTGCGCGGTGACCGGCGGGTGGCCGGTCTCCCACGGGCGGTGCAGCAGGTCGGCGTAGACCAGGGTGCGCAGCTGCCCGATCGGGCGGGGATCGCCGTCGGCCTTGAGCGTCCGGGCGAGGGCGTCGACGAGGGCGTAGCCGGCGGCGGCGACGTCGGCGGGGAGGTCGGCGGCGAGGGTGGCCATGCCGTCGAAGGGGGAGTCGTAGAGCCGCACGTCGGCGTGCCGCTCGGCCTGCGTGCGGCGGCCGTCGATGGCGTCGGCGTCGGCCTCCTGCAGCAGCGCCAGCGCCCGGTCCTTGAGTTTGCGCACCGTCAGCGACGTGGCCTCGGGCAGCAGCCGGGCCTCGATCATCCGGGCGGTGGCCGCGGTGGTGTGCTCCAGCACGTCGACCAGCGCCCTGGCGCGGGCCTCGTCCAGCTGCCCGGCGGCCAGCGCGGCCCGGGTCGCCGGCAGGTGCGAGCGGTAGGTCCACGCCCGCTGCGCCAGGTGGGAGGCGGCGCCCCGGCCGACGTTCAGAACTCCGACACCCCCGGTAGTTCGGTGTCCGGGGCCCATGCACCACTCCTCGCACCGGGCGTCCCGGCCGGGGGGTCGGTGTCATCGGGAGAGTCATCCGCCAGGCCCAGGACGAGTTCGGCCTCATAGGCGGAGGCCATCGCCTTGAGGGCCTGCACCCGTTCGAGTTCGGCGGCCTTCTGCGCGCGCGACAGCAGCGCCACCGGCAGCCGGGGGATGGACACGGGCCTCTGGAGCAGCCAGCCGGCGAGCGCGCGCTCCACCGGCGAGACGTGCTCGGCGACCTCCTCCACACCCCGCACGCTACGGCCGGGGTACGACAGTTCCCGCAGGTCAGCGGCGGGTTCTCACAGACGGACGGCGTCCACCTCGACGTCGACCATGACGACGTCGCCGTCGTCCTTGCCCCGCCGGATCCGCGCGGGCACGGGGAGCAGCCAGCCCGCCGCGCGGTCACGCCAGACGCTGGTCGACCACGTGCGCCCGTCGACGGTCGCCGTCACGGGAACCCGGCCGAAGGGACCGGCGGTCTCCGGCGCGTGCTCCTCCGGCACGGGCGCGAAGACCCAGCCGCCGGCACCGGGCCACCGCACGAGCGTCGCGTCGAAGGGCACGCGCGCAGCCTGCCGGACGGGGACGACGGTCCGGCGGGCTCAGCCGACGAGGAACGGCCCGATGACGGCGAGCGGCACGCAGACGAACAGGGACACGCCCACCGGCCCGAGCGAGCCGCCGGCCGGGACCTGGTCCGTCTCGGGCGCCGTGTCCAGGAACGCCCGGACCGCATCGGTGGCGCGTCCTCCTCGTCCGGTCCCGGTGCCGACCCGGTCGCCGGCCGCCGAGATCCTGCCACCGCGTCGAGGCCGGGGATCTCACCCGAAGGGGGCGCATTTCGCTCACGGGCCCCCGAGTCGCGCCGTGTCATCGTGACCGCCGTGTCCGCCACCGCCGTCGCCACCGGGGTCGTCGCGCTCCTCGGTCTGGCCGCAGGCGTGGCGGTCGACCGCGCTGCCGCGACCTTCCCCTGGCCCGCACGGCGACCGGGGACGCGGCGTCGGGACGCCCGGGTGCCCGCCGGCGGGGCGTCGCTCCCGTCGCAGGACGCGCGAGCCGGCGAGCGGCCGGCGACACGGCCGGTCCCGGTCCTCCTGACCGCCGCGCTCTGCGCGCTCACCGCCTGGCGCTTCGGCGTCTCCGCCGCGCTGCCCGCCTACCTCCTGCTCGCCGTCGCGGGGGTGCTGCTGGCCGCGATCGACCGGCGGCACTCGCTGCTGCCCAACCGGGTCGTGCTGCCCACCCTCGTCGCGGGCGCCGTCCTGCTCACGGGCGCGGCGGCGGTCACGGGGGAGTGGCCGGCGCTGCTGCGCGCGGTGCTCGCGACCGCGGCCGTGTTCGGTGTCCTGCTCGTCATGGCCCTGGTCTCGCCGGCCGGCATGGGGATGGGGGACGTCAAGCTGGGCGCCGTCCTCGGCCTGTACCTGGGGTGGCTCGGCTGGCCGCACGTCGTGCTCGGCCTGTTTGCCGGGTTCGCCGTCCAGGCCGTGCTGGCTCTGGTCCTGATGGCGGTCCGCCGCGCGGGACTGCGCACCGAGCTGCCCTTCGGCCCGGCGTTGCTGCTGGGCACCGGACTGGTGGTCCTGGCCCCGCTCGTCACCTGACGAAAGTCAGATACACAGCGTGACCGTCCGTGTGCTGAGAGCACCGGAGAGGATGAACCACCTCCTCAGACGGGGTGAAGGACCCTCAAGTCTGCGCATCTCCTGCCCGACGGTGTCCGCAGCGCCGTGACTGGCCGGGTCGACCGACCCGGACCGGCGGCCCACCCCCACAGGAGAGAACCGTGCTGAACCCGCTCGCCGCCCTCGTCACCCTCGTCTCCCTCGCCAAGGACCGCGTCGAGCGGGAGGAGAAGGGCGCCACCGCCGTCGAGTACGGCCTGCTCGTCGGCCTGATCGCCGTCGCGATCATCACGACCCTGCTCCTGCTCGGCCCCCAGCTGGACCAGCTGTTCACCACGGTGCTGGGCGGCCTCCAGGACGCCAACGCGCAGGGCTGATCCACACACACCCGGCACCGGGCGTCGTGGCGACGACGAGTCGCCACGACGCCCGGCCGCAGCGTCCAGGGAGGGAGGCTGACATGAGGAAGCGGTTGCACCGCGAGCGCGGCGCCAGCGTCGTCGAGTTCGCGCTGATCGTGCCCCTGCTGATGATCCTGGTCCTCGGGATCGTCGAGTTCGGCCACGCCTTCCAGGTGCAGGGGACCCTGTCCGCGGCGGCCCGCGAGGGCGCCCGGGTCATGGCGCTGCAGAGCAACCCGGCCGCGGCCCGCGCCGCCGTCCGCGACGCGGCCCCCACCCTCGACCCGGCGATCACCGACGCCCAGATCGCGATCACGCCCGCCGCGTGCCCGATGACCGCGGCGACCACGGCCAACGTGCGGGTCACCATCAGCTACCCGATGCCCTTCCTGACCGGCTTCTTCGGCGCCGACGTCGACCTGACCGGGACGGGGGTCATGCGGTGCAACGGCTGACCCGCGCGCTGCGGGCCCGCGTCCGGCGCCGGCTGGCCGGCGAGCGCGGCGCGGTGGCCGTGCTGCTGTCCGTCCTGCTCGTCCCGCTGCTCGGCTTCACCGCGATCGCCGTCGACGTCGGCGCCCTCTACGCCGACAAGGCCCGCCTCCAGGTCGCCGCCGACGCCGCCGCCCTCGCGGTGGCCCGCGACTGCGCCCGCGGCGCCTGCGGCGACATGCAGGCCACCGCCCAGGAACTGGTCGACGCCAACGACGAGGCCGCCGCCGGCGCCGGGGCGGCCACCGCGGCACCGCCGGTGCTGGAGAGCGGGCCCACCCGCGTGACGGTCACCGGCAGCGCCCCCCGCGAGCACTGGTTCGCCCCGGTTATCGGCCACGACGCGAGTTCCGTCTCGGCGACGGCGACCGTCACCTGGGGCGCGCCCAGCGGCGGGACGGCGATGCTGCCGCTGATCTTCTCCTGGTGCGAGTGGCAGGCCCAGACCGGCGGCGGCATGCCCTCGGGCACCACGGAACGCACCATCGTGCTGCCCAAGAAGTCCGACACCGGCTGCACCGGCCCCTCGCGCATGTTCGTGCCCGGCGGCTTCGGCTGGCTGCAGTCCGACGGCGGCAACACCTGCAAGGCGACCACGCGGATGGGCAACCGCTTCGACTCCGAGCCGGGCAACAACCCCTCGCAGGGCTGCTCGGTGGGTGACGTCGCGGCCCTGGTCGGCCGGACCGTGCTGCTGCCGATCTTCGACGAGTCCGGCGGCACCGGCAGCGGCGCCTGGTACGAGGTCTACGGCTACGCCGCCTTCACGATCACCGGCTACCACTTCGGCGGGCTCTTCGACTCCGGTGAGCCCTGCAAGGGCGAGGAGCGCTGCATCCGCGGCTACTTCACCCGCTTCGTCGACGCCTCCGGCGCCTTCGACACCAGCACCGACGCCCCGGACCTGGGCGCGTCCATCCTCCGACTGATCCGTTAGGGGCCCTTCCGTGAGACGCCGACTGCTCGCCGCCGTCGCGGCGCTGGTCCTCGTGGCCGCCGGCACCGTGGTGCTGCTGGCCTACGTGCGCGGCGCCGACGCCCGCGCCCTCGCGGGGGTGCGCACGGTCGAGGTGCTCGTGGTCGACCAGCCGATCCCCGAGGGCACCCCGGCCGAGGAGGTCGCCGACCTGGTCCGCACCGAGGTGCTGCCCGCCAAGGCGGCGGTCGAGGGGCGGGTGACCGACCTCGAGCAGCTCGCCGGCCAGGTCGCCACCGCGGACCTCGAGCCCGGCGAGCAGCTGCTGGCCGGCCGGTTCGCCGCGCCCGCCGACCTGCAGGCGCCCGGCACCGTGCCGGTGCCCGAGGGGCTGTCGGAGGTGAGCGTGGTCCTCGAGCCGCAGCGCGCGGTCGGGGGCCGGCTGGCCGCCGGCGACGAGATCGGCGTCTACATCTCGATGGAGCTGCAGGGCAACATCGACGCCGACCCCGACGAGGAGCAGATCGGCACCACGCACGCCACCCTGCACGGCGTCCTCGTCACCCAGGTCCAGGGCGCCCCGGCGCCCGCCGGCACCGAGGACGGGGACGTGGAGACCGCCTCGGCCACCAGCGTCGCCCCGACGGGGAACCTGATGGTCACGATGGCCCTGCCGGCCCGCGACGCCGAGCGGGTCGTGTTCGGCATGGAGCACGCGACCGTGTGGCTGGCGCTCGAGCGCGAGGGCACCGACACGTCCGGCACCCGCGTGGTCACCCAGGGCAACGTCTACGGCGACCTGCTCGCCGCGCTCGGCGCCGTGGCCGCGGAGGCGACCGAATGAGCCGCGTCGTGCTCGCCGGCGCCGACGACGACCTCCGGTCCCGGGTCGAGGTCGCCGTGGACGGCGACGTCCAGGTCCTGCCGCCCGGCCGGCTGCCCGGCGACCCGGGCCGGCTGTTCGAGCTGCTCACCGACGGCGAGCTGCCCGACGTCCTGCTCGTCGGCCCGCTGGCGCCGCTGCACGAGGTGCTGACCCTGGCCGCGCGGCTGGACGTGCAGTGCCCCGGCATCAGCGTCGTCCTCGTCGCCGAGCCCACGCCGGAGCTGTGGCAGGCGGCGATGCGGGCCGGCATCCGCGACCTGGTGCCACCGCGCGCCGAGCCGGGCGACCTCGCCGCGGCCGTCGAGCGCGCCGGCGCGGCCGCCGCCGACCGGCGGCGGGTGCTGCGCCCGCTGGAGGAGACCGCCCGGTTCACCGGCCGGGTCATCACCGTCGCCTCGCCCAAGGGCGGCGTCGGCAAGACGACGGTGGCGACCAACCTCGCCGTCGGCCTGGCCACTGCGGCGCCGCAGGGCACCGTGCTGGTCGACCTCGACGTGCAGTTCGGCGACGTCGCCTCCGCGCTCGGCCTGGTGCCCGAGTACACGCTGCCCGACGCCGTCCACGGCCCGGCCAGCCAGGACACGATGGTCCTCAAGACCTTCCTCACCCAGCACCCCAGCGGGCTGTTCGCCGTCTGCGGGTCGGAGTCGCCGGCCGCCGGGGACACGGTGACCGCCGAGGACGTGGGCCGGCTGCTCCACGCCCTGGCCCGCGAGTTCCGCTACGTCGTCGTCGACACCGCGCCGGGGCTGTCGGAGCAGACGCTGGCCGCCATCGACGGGGCCACCGACGTGGTCCTGCTCAGCAGCATGGACGTGCCCGGCGTCCGCGGCCTGCGCAAGGAGGTCCAGGTGCTCGGCGAGCTCGGCATGATCCCGGCCGGGCGGCACGTGGTCATGAACCTGGCCGACCCGAAGAACGGGCTGTCGCAGCGCGACGTCGAGTCCGCGATCGGCACCGGGGTCGACGTCGTCGTCCCGCGGTCGCCCGCGGTCCCGGCCTCGACCAACCAGGGCGTGCCGATCCTCGCCAGCAACGGCAAGGACCCGGCGGCCAAGGAGCTGCGCCGGCTGGTCTCCCGGTTCGCCGCCACCCCGCTGGTCAAGCCGGGCCGCTACCGCGCCAAGCACCGGGCGGCGTCGTGAACCTCGCCTCCCGCCTCGCCGCCGCCAAGGGCCGGCCCGCCGAGCCGGCGCCCGCGCCGGTCGCGCTGCAGAAGCCGGCGCCCGCGGCGGCGACGCCGCCGGCCGTCCCGGCGCCCCGGCCCGCGGCCCCGGTCGCCCCGGCGCCGCCGACCGACGCCCTCACCCGGCTCAAGGACCGCGTCGCCAAGGCGCTGTTCGAGCGCATGGGGGCGCGGCTCAACGACCCGTCCCTGTCGGAGGACGCGCTGCGCGGCCTCGTCCTCGGCGAGCTGGACACCGTCGTCGACGAGGAGAAGGTGCCGCTCTCGCCGGACGAGCGGGCCCGGCTGACCGCGGAGCTGGCCGACGACGTGCTCGGCTTCGGCCCGCTGCAGAAGCTGCTCGACGACTCCACGGTCACCGAGATCATGTGCAACGGCCCGGAGATGGTCTACGTCGAGCAGGGCGGCAAGCTGGTGCGCAGCGCCGCCCGGTTCACCTCCGAGGAGCACCTGCGCCGGGTGATCGACCGGATCGTCTCCAAGGTGGGACGCCGGATCGACGAGTCCTCGCCCATGGTCGACGCGCGCCTGGCCGACGGCTCGCGGGTCAACGCGATCATCCCGCCGCTGGCCTTCTCCGGGTCGACGCTGACCATCCGCAAGTTCTCCAAGGACCCGTTCGGCGTCGACGACCTCATCGGCTTCGGCACGCTCAGCCCGGAGATGGCCGAGCTGCTGCACGCCTGCGTCGAGGCCCGGCTCAACATCATCGTCTCGGGCGGTACCGGCACCGGGAAGACGACGCTGCTCAACGTGCTGTCGTCCTTCATCCCGGAGGGCGAGCGGATCGTCACCATCGAGGACGCCGTCGAGCTGCAGCTGCAGCAGGAGCACGTCGTCCGCCTGGAGTCGCGCCCGCCCAACATCGAGGGCAGGGGCGCGATCACCATCCGCGACCTGGTCCGCAACAGCCTGCGGATGCGCCCCGACCGCATCGTGGTCGGGGAGTGCCGCGGCGGTGAGTCGCTGGACATGCTGCAGGCGATGAACACCGGCCACGACGGCTCGCTGTCGACGGTGCACGCCAACTCGCCGCGCGACGCCATCGCGCGCCTGGAGACCCTGGTGCTCATGGCCGGCATGGACCTGCCGCTGCGGGCCATCCGGGAGCAGATCGCCTCGGCCGTCGACGTCGTCGTCCAGCTGACCCGGCTGCGCGACGGCACCCGCCGGGTCACCCACGTGACCGAGGTGCAGGGCATGGAGGGGGAGACGGTGACCCTGCAGGACGCGTTCCTGTTCGACTACTCGGCCGGCGTCGACCCCTCGGGCCGGTTCCTCGGCAAGCCGGTCGCGACCGGCGTGCGGCCGCGGTTCACCGACCGCTTCGAGGAGCTCGGGATCCGGGTCTCCCCGGCGGTGTTCGGGACGCCCGAGCCGGTGCACGCGCGGCGGTGGGCCTGATGTCCCCGGCGCTGCTGCTGCTCGGGCTGGTGCTGGTGACCGGCGGGCTGGCCGTCCTGGCGCTCGGCGTCGTGCCCGCCGGCCCGCGCCGGGTGCCCCTGGCCCGGCTGGACCCCTCGGTCGCGCCGCCGCCGACCCTGCTGTCGAAGGTGGCCGCGCAGGCCTCCGGCGGTGTCGAGCAGGTGATCGCGCGGCGCGGCGGGGTCGCGGCCGGGACGGCCGCCCTGGAGCGGGCCGGCATCGCGACCGGTCTGGCCGAGGTCGTGCTGCTCACCGGCCTGGCCACGCTCGTGCTGGGTGCGCTCGGGTGGCTGCTCGGGGGCGTGCTCGCCGGGCTGCTGCTCGCGCTCCTCGCCCCGCTGGGCGCGCGGGTGCTGGTCCGGCTGCGGACCGGCCGGCGTCAGGCCCGGTTCGCCGACCAGCTCGACGACGCGCTGCAGCTGATGGCCAGCAGCCTGCGGGCCGGGCACAGCCTCCTGCGCGCCGTGGACGCGGTGGCCGAGCAGGCGCCGGCCCCGATCGGCGAGGAGTTCGCCCGGATCGTCAACGAGACGCGGGTGGGCCGGGACCTCGGCGTCGCGCTCGACGAGGTGGCCGCGCGGGTCGACAGCGACGACTTCCGCTGGACCGCCCAGGCCATCGCCATCCACCGGGAGGTCGGCGGCAACCTGGCCGAGGTGCTCGACACCGTCGGCCACACGATCCGCGAGCGCAACGCCATCCGCCGTCAGGTGAAGGCCCTGTCGGCCGAGGGCCGGCTGTCGGCCTGGGTGCTCATGGCCCTGCCGGTCGGCATCGTCGCCTTCCTGGCGGTGAGCAACCCGGTCTACCTCTCCGCGTTCACCGAGTCCCTGGCCGGCTGGGTCATGATGGCCGTGTCGGCGGTCCTGCTGGTCGTCGGCGGGCTGTGGCTCAAGAAGACCGTGGCGATCCGGTTCTGATGACCACCGTCCCCGCTCCCGTCCTCGCCGCCACGCTGGCCGTGGCCCTCGGCGTGCCCCTGCTCGGCTGGGCGCTGTTCGCGCGACCGGAGGACGCCGCCGCCCGGTCCCGCGCCAACCTCACCCGCGGGCTCGACCTGGCCGGCGCCGGGCCGCGGGCCGCCCGGACCCGCCCGGGACCGCTCGGCCGCCTGGTCTCGGTGCTGACACCGGCGGGCACGGTGGCCCGGCTCGACCGGATGGCCGGCGCGGCCGGGCGGCCGGCGGCCTGGCCCGTCCACCGGCTGGTCGCCGCCAAGCTGGTGCTGGCCGCGATCGCCGCGGCGCTCGGGCTGCTGGTCGTGAGCAGCCGTCCGGGGCCGCTCACCGTGCTGGTGGCCCTCGCCACGACGGCCGTCGCCTACGTCGTCCCGGAGCTGCTGCTGTACAGCCGGGGCCAGGAGCGCCAGCAGGCCATCGGGCTGGAGCTGGCCGACACCCTCGACCAGATGACCATCGCCGTGGAGGCCGGTCTCGGGTTCGAGGCCGCGATGGCCCGCGCCGGGCGGAACGGGCGCGGCCCGCTCGCCGAGGAGCTGGTGCGCACCCTGCAGGACATCGGCGTGGGCCAGCCCCGCCGGGAGGCCTACCTCGCCCTGGCCGAGCGCACCGGCGTGGAGGACCTGCGACGGTTCATCCGGGCCGTCGTGCAGGCCGACGCCTACGGCGTCTCGATCGCCGACGTGCTGCGCACCCAGGCGCAGGAGATGCGGCTCAAGCGCCGGCAGCGGGCCGAGGAGAAGGCCATGCAGATCCCGGTCAAGGTCATCTTCCCGCTGATGCTGTGCATCCTGCCGGTCCTGTTCGTCGTGCTGCTCGGCCCGGCCGCCATGGACATCGTCGACGCCTTCAGCTGAGCGCCGCGGCGGCCGCGCACCCGGTGGGGTGCGCGGCCGCCGTCGGATCGGAGGGAGGTCAGCCGGTCGAGCGGGGCTGGGCCGGGTTGGTCGGGTCGCCCTGCGACGGCGGGTTCATCGCCGGGCCGGTCGTGGCCTCGGACACCTTGGAGCCCGCGGAGGCGTGCACCGGGTCGTCGGCCGCCGGGGACGCCGGGTCGCCGCCGGAGGGCTGGGCGCCCTCGTGCAGCGACCGCAGCCGGTTCTCCATGGCCGTGACCACCTGCAGCCGGTCGGCGTGGGCGCGCTCGTAGTCGAGCACGGTCTGCAGGCCGGTGGCGTCCAGCGTGCGGATGCGCGAGATCAGTCCCTCCACCGGCAGGTGGTCGTAGTCGGGCAGCGGCAGCTGGTCGTGCTCGGTCATGCGGGACCGCCTACCCGCGCCTCCCGGATCCGACACGGTGTGTGGCACTCGGGCCGGTGGGTAGGCGGCGAGCGGAGCGCGTCCCGTCGCGGGCGCCGAACCGCCACCGATCAGCACAGAGGAAGTGGTCCCCACCCCATGGACGTGTCCTTCCTGACACCGGTCTTCCAGGCCGCAGGTCCCTTCGCCACCGTGACCGCCGACGTCACGCACACCACCGAGAACGCCGACACCGAGCTCGACCTCCGCGTCCGCGCGGTCGCCGAGAAGCTCACCGAGCAGGGCGCGCCGGAGGCGGTCGTCGAGGCGGTCCGCGGCCGGCTGCTGGAGGGCAACGACGGCGGCGAGGCGGGCACCATCCGCGGCCGCGCGGTCGTCGTCGCCGCCGACGGCACCGTCGTCTTCGACTCCCAGCTCGCCGACGTGCCGCGCCAGGAGCTCGCCGAGTGGTCGCCGCAGCCGGACCTGATGCCGGTGCTGCGCGCGCTGCCCGGACGCGTCCCGCACGTCGTCGTCCTCACCGACCGCACCGGCGCCGACCTCACCGTCGCGAGCCTCCCCGGCCACGCCGAGGAGGAGGAGACGGTGAAGGGCGACACCTTCCAGATCCGCAAGTTCCAGGGCGGCGGCTGGGCCCACCACCGGTACCAGCACAACGCCGAGAACAAGTGGGTCCACAACGCCGACGACGTCGCCGAGCACGTCGCCTCGGTGGTCCGGCGCCACCAGCCGCGGTTCGTGCTGCTCGCCGGCGACATGCGCGCCCGCCAGATCCTCACCGACCGGGCCAGCGGGCTGTGGTCGGACCTGATCGTGTCCATCGACGAGGGCGGCCGGGCCGCCGGCGCCGACCGCGAGCCGGTCGAGCGGAAGGCCGCCGAGCTCGTCGCCGAGCACGAGGCGCGGGACGAGGCCGACGCCGTCGAGAAGATCAGCTCCGCCGGCGCCCACGGCCTGGCGGTGACCGGGACGGCGAACGTCGTCGAGGCGCTGCGCAAGGCCCAGGTGGAGACGCTCGTCCTCGCCGACCCGGCCGACGACGAGCAGCTGCTCGTGGGCGCCTCGCCGCTGGAGCTCGGCATCGACCGGGCCGACATGGACGCCCTCGGCGTGCAGGAGGCGCAGTCGGTCCCCGCCGAGCGCGCGCTGCTGGCCGCCGCCGTGGCGAGCACCGCCGGCGTCGTCGTCGTGCCGCGGGCCGCCATGCCCGGCGACATCCCCGTCGCGGCGATCCTGCGCTACACCGACGACTCCACCCCGACCCCCCAGTGACGGAGGCTGACCCGATGAGCGACCCGCACCAGGAGGGCACCCCGGCCGGCACCAGCCCGGCCGACGTCGACCGCCGCGCCGCGATCGCCGAGACGCTCGGCAAGGAGGTGTGGCCGGCCGACCGCGACGCGCTCCTGGCCCGCGCCGAGGAGTCCAACGCCGAGGACCGCGTGCTCGCCGACCTGCGCCGGCTCCCGGCCGGGCAGACGTTCGAGAACGTCCAGGACGTCGCCCGCGCGCTGGGCATCGGCACCGAGCAGCAGCGCTTCTGAGGAGGTCCGCGTGACCACGAACAAGGAGCCGAGCCCGGAGGCCCTGGCCAACGTCACCGAGCACAACGTCGAGACCCGCGCCGACCTGCTCCCCGAGGAGGCCGGCATGAAGGGCAGCGGCATGGAGGAGGTGGCCGCCGAGGTGATCCTCGCCGAGTCGGAGGAGCGCACCGTGCACCCCGACCCGGACGACGCCCAGGGCGCCCACCGCCAGTCCGCGGAGACGGCGGACCTGCCCTGAGCGAACGGCACGAGCACCCGGTCCAGCTGCGCTGGTCGGACACCGACGTCTACGGGCACGTCAACCACGCCCGCGTCCTCGGCCTGCTCGAGGACGCCCGGCTGGCCATGGTCGACCCCACGCCGGGCGGGGGGATCATCCTCGCCCGGCTGGAGGTCGACTACCTGCGGCAGGTGCACTACCGGATCGGGGAGCACCTGACGGTGTCGACGTCGATCACCCGGCTGGGCCGCAGCTCCATCGGCATGTGCCAGGAGCTCACCCAGGACGGGCAGGTGGCCCTGCGGGCGGAGATGGTGCTGGTCAACTTCGACTACGCCGCCGACGCCTCGGCGCCGCTGACCGAGGCGCAGCGCGCGCACTGGTCGCGCTGGCTGGTTCCCCGACCGGGGGACGCCGCGGACCGCTGACGCCGGGTGGCTCCCGGCGTAGCGTCCCGCCATGGCCGAGACCGCCGCGCCGCCCTTCGCCCGGGACCACGACGGCGGGGAGCGGCTGGTCTTCTGGGGGACGACGATCGTCGTCCGTGCCTCCGCGGACACCACGGCCGGGGCCTTCACCCTGTTCGAGGAGCAGACGCCGATCCTCGACACCTCCCGGCACGTGCACCGGGACACCGACGAGCTCTACTACGTGATCGAGGGCGAGCACGTCTTCGTGTGCGGCGAGCGGGAGTTCACCGTCGGCCCGGGCGGGACGCTGTTCCTCCCGCGCGGCGTCCCGCACTCCCACCGGCGGGTGGTGCCCGGCGAGGGCCGGCTGCTGTGCACGACCTCCCCGGCCGGCTTCGAGGGCTTCTTCCGCACCCTCGCCGAGGCCAGCGCCACCGGCGGCTCGTTCGACGAGGCCTACCGGCGGGCCTCCCGGGAGCACGGCGTCACCTGGCTCGGCCCCGACGACTGACCGCCCCACCTGCGGGTACCTGCGCCGGCATGCCCGAGACGACGAAGAGCGGAGACGCGAAGGCCGACGAGATCCCCAGCACGCTGCAGCGCTCGGACGAGAAGGCGCAGCGCACCTTCGCCAAGGCGCACGACTCCGCCGTCGAGAACTACGACGGCGACGAGCAGCGGGCCAACCGGGTGGCGTGGGCGGCGGTCAAGCACACCCACGAGAAGGTCGGCGACCACTGGGAGCCCAAGGACCACAAGGGCCCGAGCGACCCCCAGGCCGAGGGCGGCGCGGACACCGACCGGGAGACCAAGGGCGGCGTCGACGCCAACGCCACCAAGGAGCACCTCATGGACGTCGCGAAGCGCCTCGACGTCCACGGCCGCTCGTCGATGACCAAGGACGAACTGGTCGACGCGATCCGGAAGGCCAGCGACCGGGCGACGGCGAGGGCGCGCGAGAGCTAGGCGCCGGCTCAGCCCGCGGGGACGGCCCACAGCTCGCGCTGCGGGGACCCGAGCGGCGCCGCGCCCGCGGACGTGAGGACGACCTCCTCCTCCAGCGCCAGCCGCAGGCACTGGCCGCCCCACTCGGGCACCGTCACCCGGACGGCGAGCTCCAGGGCGAACACGGTGTCCGGGTGCAGCACCCGGTCGCCCTCGCCGGGCACGCCCCGCTGGTCGTCCCACCGGCCGACCACCGGCCCGGCGCCGTGGCCGTGCACGCCCACCGGGTGGGAGTAGACGTCGGCCTCCAGGCCCTCGGCGGCCAGCGCCGCCCGGGCGGCGGCGAGCACCTCGTTGCCGGTCCGCCCCGGCACCAGCGCCGCGGCGGTGAGCTCCTGCGCGCGGCGCCCCGCCGCCCACGCCCGCCGCAGCCCCGGCGGCGGGCCGTCCTCCCCGGGGCGCAGCAGGTAGGCGCTGCGCTGCAGGTCGGTGACCAGGCCGAGGCTGCTCAGCCCGGCGTCGCAGGTCACCAGGTCGCCGGGCTCCAGGACGGCGTCCTGCGGCACGGCCGGCAGCTCGACCCCGCCGTCGGCGAGCAGCGGCACGCCGGCCCGCTGCACGGTGACCCCGGGGTGGAACCACGGCGGCACACCCCGGCCGGCCATGCGCTCGTGCACCTCCCACGCCAGGTCCGCCGCCGTGCTCACGCCGGGGACGAGCACGGCGGGGGAGAGGACCTCGGCCAGCACCCGGTCGGTGTACCGGGCGAGGGTGTCGAGGGCGGCGACCTCCTCGGGCAGCCGGGTCTCCAGCCAGCCGACGACGAGGTCCTCGGCGGAGACCAGCCGGCCGGCGAGGTCGCCGAGCGCCGCGGTGAGCCGCCGGTGCTCGGCCACCGACAGCCCGTCGGCCAGCGGGCACCCGGCCGAGACGTCGACGCCGATCCGCCGCGGCGCGGCCTGGGCGACGATCCGCCGCACCGCGGCCCACTGGGCGTCCTCGTCGTCGCCCCCGTCCCCGGCGCCGCCGTCGTCGCCGGGGGCCCAGCCGGGCAGGAACTGGCCGACCGGGTAGCGGGAGACCGCGACCGGCGTGACGCCGTCGTCGCTGCGGTGCAGGACCAGGACGACCAGCCGCCGGGCCGACAGCCAACTGGCCGGCAGCAGGGTCGGCAGCACCGGGTCCTCGCCGCCCTCGCGGCCGACGACCAGCCACAGGTCGATGCCGGCGCGGTCCATCAGGCCGGGCAGGAGGTCGAGCAGCCGCTGGGTCAGCCACCGGTCGCGGACGTCGGCCTGCTCGCGCCGCGGCAACGGCACCGTCCGCGTCGGGTCCGGGACGACCAGCGTCATGGGGACAGGGAAGCAGAGAACCGCCGCCCGCACCCGGTGGAACGGGAGGTCAGGCCCCGGTGGGCGCCGCACCGGGCCGCGCGGCCCCCGGGACCGTCGGCGGGCCGAGCCGCTCGCCGGGCGG
Organism: Geodermatophilus sp. SYSU D01036; assembly: GCF_054050435.1. Classification (NCBI taxonomy): domain Bacteria; kingdom Bacillati; phylum Actinomycetota; class Actinomycetes; order Geodermatophilales; family Geodermatophilaceae; genus Geodermatophilus; species Geodermatophilus sp. SYSU D01036. Next base: position 101,197 of record NZ_JBJGZJ010000002.1, read on the forward strand.
GGTGGGCCGCGGCAGCGGCGGCGCGACGGTGGCCACCCGGTCCCGGCCGGCCTGCTTGGCCCGGTACATGGCCGCGTCGGCCCGGTCGACCAGCCGCCACAGCGCGCCGGGGGCGTCCTCGCCGTCGGCCGGCCGGGTCAGCGCGACGCCGATCGAGGCGGTCACCGTGTGCCCGTGCCGGTCGCGGGTGGCCCGCACCGCGAGCCGGAGCCGCTCGGCCAGGTGCGCGGCCTCGCCGGGGTCGCCGACCAGGCCGAGGACCACCAGCTCCTCCCCGCCGATGCGGGCGAGCACGTCGCTGGGCCGCACGGTGTCGGCCAGCGCCTCGGCGACGGACTGCAGAACGGTGTCGCCGGCGGCGTGCCCGTGCCGGTCGTTGACCTGCTTGAAGTGGTCGAGGTCGATGACCATCGCGGCGACCCGCAGCCCCTCGCGGCGGGCCTGCCGCCAGATCCGGGAGGCCTCCTCGACCAGGTGCCGGCGGTTGGCCAGCCCGGTGAGCGGGTCGCGCCGCGACTGCGCCTCGGTGGCCGCCAGCAGCCGCCGCTCGCGGCGGCGCAGCAGGTGCACGCCGACCGCCACGAGGTCGAGCATCCCGGCGGAGACGGCCACCTGGACGGCGAACCCGACCGTGCTCGCGTAGCTGTGCTGCACCGCCACCGCGACGGCGACCGGCGTGACCGCCATGTGCACGCCGAGCATCCACGGCCGCAGGAACCACGCGGCCACCACCGAGGGGAACAGCAGCATCAGCGGCGTCGCGTACCGGACGGGGTCCTCGATGCACAGCGCGACGACGGCGTAGACGAGGTCGCCGAGCAGCACCAGGCCGAAGGTCTGCCACAGCCCGACGCGGCGGCGCACGATCAGCGGCACCGCGGCGAGCACGCAGGCGGCCATCGTGGCGCCGTAGGTCAGGCCCGTGGCGCCCTCGCGGACGACGCCGTCGAGGGCGAGGTTCACCAGGCCCGTGAGGCCGCCGACGACGAGCAGGACGGCGAGCAGCAGCGCGGCGACCCGGTTCTCGGGACCGCCGGGCCCGAGCACGTCGTCCGACGTCGGGGCGTCGCGGTCGGGCGGCCGGACGGAGGTCACCGGCGCAGGATGCCGCACGGGGCGGCGTCGCGGGAGGTCCACGGCGCGGAGCCCCACCACCCGGGGGACCGGGCGGGCGCCGCAGGGGCGGCGGCGCGGCGCCGCCGCTGGCAGGCTGCCCGCATGTCGCACCCGGATCCCGGCCTCGTCGACGTCCGCCCGCTGGCCGACCACCCGCTCGCCGAGGCCGGCTCGGCCGCCCTGCGCATGGTCGCCCCGGGCGCGGCCACCGCCGGCCGGTTCGGGCTGGTCGAGTACCGGCTCGGCCCCCGGTCGGCGGGCGCGGCGCCGCACTACCACCAGACGTTCTCCGAGTCCTTCTACGTGCTCTCCGGCGAGCTGACGCTCTACGCCGGCGGGCGCTGGCAGCCGTGCCGGCCCGGCGACTTCGCGCTGGCCCACGAGCGGGGCGTGCACGGCTTCCGCAACGACTCCGACGAGCCGGCGTCCTTCCTCATCCTGTTCACCCCCGGCATCGCGCGGGAGTCGTTCTTCGCCGAGATGGCGGAGATGCGCCGGAGCGGGCTGCGGCCGTCCCCGGAGGAGATGACCGCCTTCTACGCGCGGCACGACCAGGTGATGGTCGAGGAGTGACGACCGCGGCGAGCATGGCGGCCCCGTTCGGGGGCATGTCGTGATCGGGTGTCCCCGACACGTGGGGACCGGCTGACAGGAGGCGCACGTGGCCGAGGGACCGTGGTTCTACTGCCTGAAGCACCACACCGTGGAGACCCGGGACGGCTGCGCCGAGCGGCACCGCCTCGGGCCCTACGCCACGCGCGAGGAGGCCGAGCACGCGCTGCAGTCGGTGGCCGAGCGCAACGAGCGCCTGGACCAGGAGGACCGCGAGTGGGAGGGCCGCTGACCGGCCCCTGCTGACCGGCCGCTCCCGACCGGCCCGGCATGATCGGGCCCGGTGCGCCGGACCCGCCGGTGCCCGGGAGGAGGCAGCGTGACCACCGCAGCGGAGAGCCGTCCCGTCGAGGAGCTGGTCGTCGGGGTGCTGGGGGGGACCGGCCCGCAGGGGCGCGGGCTCGCGGTCCGGCTGGCCGCCGTCGGGCAGCGGGTGCTGCTCGGGTCCCGGGACGCCGACCGCGCCCGCGAGGTGGCCGCGCAGGTGGCCGAGCGGGCCGCGGCCGCCGGCGGGGGCGAGGTCTCGGTGCAGGGCGGGTCGAACCTCGACGTCGCCGGCGCCGCCGACCTGGTGATCGTCGCCGTCCCCTACGCCGGGCACGCCGACACGCTCGCCGAGCTGGCGCGCCCGCTGGCCGGGAAGGTCGTCGTCGACTGCGTGGTGCCGATGGGCTTCGACGAGCTGGGCGCCTACGTGCTCGACGTCGAGGAGGGCAGCGTGACCCAGCAGGCGGCGGCGCTGCTGCCCGACTCGCACGTCGTCGGCGCGTTCCACCACCTGTCGGCAGTGCTGCTCGAGGACCTGTCGAGGCCCACCCTCGACGGCGACGTCATGGTCGTCGGCGACGTTCGGGCGGCCACCGACCAGGTGCAGGCGCTGGCCGGGCGGCTGCCCGGGATGCGCGGGATCTACGCCGGCCGGCTGCGCAACGCCCGCCAGGTCGAGGCGCTGACGATCAACCTGGTCTCGGTCAACCGCCGGTACAAGGCGCACGCCGGCATCCGCGTCACCGACGTCTGAGCCCGCTCACCGCCCGGCCAGCGCCAGCAGGTCCGGGACGACGTCGGCCGGGGCGGGCATCGCGGCGATCTCGGCGGCCACCTCGCGGGCGGCCGCGGCCAGGGCGGGGTCGGCGACCAGCCGCTCCAGCAGCGCCGGGGTGATCCCGCCCGGCTCGACGGCGAGGCCGGCGCCGCGCGCGGCCACCAGGTCGGCGTTGGTGCGGCGGTCGCCGGCGCCGCGGACCACCAGCTGCGGCACGCCCGCGGCCAGCGCGGTCAGGACGGTGCCCGCGCCGCCGTGGTGCACCACCCCGGCGGCGGCCGGCACGACCCGGGGGAACGGCAGCCAGCCCGCCGTCCGCACCTCCGGCGGCAGAGGCCGGCGGGTGGCCCCGCGGTCGGGCCGGACCAGGACGACGTCGAGGCCGGTGCCCGCCGCGGCGGCCGCGGCGTCGCGCATCAGCCGGTCGGGGCCGGGGGTGGCCACGGTGCTGCGGCTGACCAGCACCCGCGGCCGGTCACCGGGGCGGGTGAGCTCCGCGTCGACGGGCCGGTCCGGCGTCCACGGCACGAACCGCAGCGGCGTGCCGGAGCGCGGGCCGACCACGCTCGGCGGGGACGAGGTGAGCACCTGCCGCGGCGGCGGCAGCTCGCCGAGCCCGCGGGTCGGGCGGTGGGTCCCGAGCGCCGCGGCGAGCAGCCTCTCGGCGTCGAACAAGTTGCCCTCCACCAGCACCGACGGCACCCCCTGGCGGGCGGCGGCCTCCGCCCCGGCCGGGGCCAGCGACTCGTGCACCACCAGGTCCGGACGGTGCCGGGCGGCCGCGGCGAGGACCCCGTCCGCCGTCCGGGCGCCGAGGGTGCCGAACAGCAGTCCGACCGCCTCCGTCCCGCCCCGCCCGGCCAGCTCGCGGCGGGCCAGCCGCGGCCGGCGCAGCATGATCCGCCCGAACAGCGGGCCCAGCCGCAGCCCGGGCGCGACGTCGACCGGGGACAGCTCCGGCGGGCAGCTCGCGACCGCGTCCCCGGCCGTGGCCACCACCACCTCCGCACCGGCGTCGCGCAGGGCCAGGGCGAGCGGGACCAGCGGCAGGACGTGGCCGGTCAGCGGGGAGGCGACGACCAGCACGCGCATGCGGTCAGGCTGGCCCCGCCCGCCGCGGTGCGGAAGGCGTTCCGCCGCGCCCGGCCGGCGGCGAGGATGGGGCCGTGCTGCTCGCGAGCGCGGTGGCGGTCCTGCACGCGGCCGTCGTCCTGTTCATGCTCACCGGCGCGCTGCTCGCGCTCCGGTGGCCGCGGCTGGTGTGGCTGCACGCCCCGGTGGCGCTCGGCGTCCTGGCGGTCAACCTGGCCGGCGCGCCGTGCCCGCTCACCACGCTGGAGCTCGCGCTGCGGGAGCGGGCCGGCGCCGCGCCCTACGACGACGGCTTCCTGGGCCACGTGCTGTTCGGCCCGCTCGGCCTGGACGTGCGCTCGGCCGGCGTCCAGGTCGGCGTCCACACCGTCGCGCTGGGCCTCAACGCCGTCGGCTACGGGCTGCTCCTGGCGCGGGCCCGGCGCACGGTCGGCGGCCGCCGGGCCTGATCAGTCGAAGGAGTGCTCCGGGCCGGGGAAGACGCCGCTGTGCACCTCGTCGGCGTACTCGCGGGCCGCGCGCAGCAGCTCGGCCCGCAGGTCGGCGTACTTCTTCACGAACCTCGGCACCCGGCCGCCGTTGAGCCCGGCCATGTCCGGCCACACCAGCACCTGGGCGTCGCAGTCGGGCCCGGCGCCGATGCCGATCGTCGGGATGGACAGCTCCTTGGTGACCTGACCCGCGATCGCGGCGGGCACCATCTCCAGGACGACGGCGAACGCGCCGGCCTCCTGCACGGCGTGCGCGTCGGCCAGCAGCTGCTCGGCGCCCGCGCCGCGGCCCTGCACCCGGAACCCGCCCAGGGCGTGCTCGCTCTGCGGCGTGAAGCCGACGTGCGCCATCACCGGGATGCCGTTCTCGGTGAGCATCCGGATCTGCGGCGCCACCCGCACCCCGCCCTCGAGCTTGACCGCCTGCGCGCCGCCCTCCTTCATCATCCGCACGGAGGTGGCGAACGCCTGCTGCGGCGAGGCCTCGTAGGAGCCGAACGGCAGGTCGGCCACGATCAGCGACCGCTTCGTCGAGCGGGTGACCGCCTTGGTCATCAGCAGCAGGTCCTCGACGGTGACCGGCACGGTCGAGGAGTGGCCGAGCACGACGTTGCCGGCCGAGTCGCCGACCAGCATCACCGGGATGCCGGCCTCCTCGAACACCTGCGCGCTGTAGGTGTCGTAGGCGGTGAGCATCGCCCACCGCTCGCCGCGCTCCTTCGCCTGCTGCAGGTGGTGGATGCGCACCCGGGCGGTCGACGTCCCGCCGTAGAGGACCGACTCGCTCATGCCGTGCTCCCCGTCGAACTCGCGAGCTCGTTCACGCCTGGGCTCCTTCGCGGACGCTGGGCAGGCTCTCCCGCCAGCGGTTGGTGATGGGCAGCCGCCGGTCGCGGCCGAACGCCTTGAGGCTGATCTTCGTCCCGGGCGCGGACTGGCGGCGCTTGAACTCCGCGACGTCGACCAGCCGCAGCACCCGCGCCACGACCTCCGGGTCGTGGCCGCGGTCGAGCAGCTCGGCCATCCCGAGGTCGCGGTCGACGTAGTCGGCGATGACGGCGTCGAGCTCCTCGTAGGAGGGCAGCGAGTCGCTGTCCTTCTGCCCGGGCGCCAGCTCCGCCGACGGCGGCTTGTCGATGGAGTTCTGCGGGATCGGCTCGGTCTCGCCGCGGTCGCGGGCGTGCGCGTTGCGCCAGCGGGCCAGCTCCCACACCAGGGTCTTGGGCACGTCCTTGATCGGGGCGAACCCGCCGGCCGCGTCGCCGTAGAGCGTCGAGTAGCCGACGGCGACCTCGCTCTTGTTGCTGGTGGCCAGCAGCAGGTGGCCGTGCTGGTTGGACAGCCCCATGAGCAGCGTGCCGCGGATGCGCGCCTGCAGGTTCTCCGCCGCCGTCCCGGACAGCTCGACCTGCGACTCGAAGGCGTCCACCATCGGCGCGATCGGCACGGTGGAGAAGTGCAGGCCCAACCGCCGGGCGCTGTCCTCGGCGTCGGCCAGCGAGTGCTCCGTGGACCACCGCGAGGGCAGCGCGACGGCGTGCACCCGGTCGGCGCCGAGCGCGTCCACCGACAGCGCGGCCACCAGCGCCGAGTCGATGCCGCCGGACAGGCCGAAGACCACCGACGGGAAGCCGTTCTTGTCGATGAAGTCCCGCAGGCCCAGGACCAGCGCCCGCCAGACCTCCTCGCAGTCGGAGAGCGGCTCGGCGACCGAGCCCGGCCGCGGCGCGAAGGCCGGCACCGGCTCCTCGGAGAGGACGGTGCGGGCGACCGTCATCGGCCCGATCCGGCCCTCCCGCCGCTCGGGCACCCGTCCCGGGTCGAGGTCGAGGTCGACGCAGAGCAGGTGCTCGACGAACTGCGGCGCGCGGGCGAGCAGCTCGCCGTCGGCGGAGACGGCCAGCGAGTCGCCGTCGAAGACCAGCTCGTCCTGCCCGCCGACCTGGTTGCAGTAGACGATCGGCGCGTTCGCCTCGGCGGCGCGGCGGCGGACCAGCGGCAGCCGCAGGTCGTCCTTGGCGCGCTCGTAGGGGGAGGCGTTGGGGGAGACGACGAGGTCGACGCCGGCCCGCCCGGCCACGCCGCACGGCCCGCCCTCGACCCAGAGGTCCTCGCAGATGGTCAGCGCGACGTCGACGCCGCGGAACCGCACCACCGCGAGCTCCGAGCCCGGCACGAAGTAGCGGGCCTCGTCGAAGACGCCGTAGTTGGGCAGGTGCCGCTTGGCGTAGCGGGCCACGACCCGCCCGCCGTGCAGCAGCGCGGCGGCGTTGCGGGGCTGGATGCGGCGCGGGTTGGCGTCGCCGGGCCGCTCCTCGTCGAGGGTCTCCTCGTCGCTCGGCGCGGTGTCGATCGCGGCCGGGCCCTCGGTGTGCGCCAGGTAGCCGACGACGACGGCGAGCTCGCCCAGCCCCTGCCGGTCCAGCGCGGCGGCGAGGTCGGTGAGCGCCCGCTCGCTGGCGCGGGCGAAGGACTCGCGCAGCACGAGGTCCTCGGCGGGGTAGCCGGTGAGCGTCATCTCGGGGAAGACGACGAGGTGCGCGCCGGCGCCGGCGGCCCTCCGCGCCCACTCGACGACGAGCGCGGCGTTGCCGTCCAGGTCGCCGACGCGGGTGTCGACCTGGGCCATCGCGACTCTCAGCTGCACCGTCACGGTCCCATCCAACAACCGGCCCCCGGGACCGGCCAGACCGGGGACGGGAGGTGGACCCCGCCCGGCCGCCGGCGCGGCCGCGCTGCCGCAGTCGGGACCGGAGCACGTCGTCCGGCCGGGCGCCGACCCGCCGGCGCGGGACGACGACCCGGACGGCCTCCGTGCGGACGGCGCCGCGCCGGTCCGCGGCTGAGCCTCAGCGCCCGTCGGGGGGCACGACCGCGCCGTTCGGCGCCGGCCGCGGCGCGGGCACCTCCGCGGTTGCCGGCGGTGGCGCCGCGCGCTCCAGGAAGCGCAGCAGCTCCACCGGGAACGGCAGGACGACCGTCGAGTTCTTCTCCGCGGCCACCTCGACCATCGTCTGCAGCAGGCGCAGCTGCAGCGCGGCCGGTTGCGCGGCCATGACCCCGGCGGCCTGCGCGAGCTTCTGCGAGGCCTGCAGCTCGCCCTCGGCGGTGATCACCCGCGACCGGCGCTCCCGCTCGGCCTCAGCCTGGCGGGACATCGACCGCTTCATCGACTCCGGCAGCGCGACGTCCTTGATGTCGACGCGGTCGATGTGCACGCCCCAGTCGACGGCGGGGGAGTCCAGCATCAGCTCCAGGCCCTGGTTGAGCCGCTCCCGGTTGGAGAGCAGGTCGTCGAGGTCGCTCTTGCCGATGATCGACCGCAGCGACGCCTGGGCGACCTGGGCGATCGCCGCCTGGTAGTTCTGCACGTCGACGACGACCCGCACCGGGTCGAACACCCGGTAGTAGACGACCGCGTCGACCTTGACCGTCACGTTGTCCCGGGTGATGCCCTCCTGCGCGGGGACCGGCAGGGTGACCACCTGCACGTTCACCTTGTGCAGGCGGTCGACGCCGGGCCGGATGAGGGTCAGGCCGGGCTGCCGGGGCTCACCGAGCAGCCGCCCCAGCCGGAGCACCACCCCGCGCTCGTACTGCGTCACGACGCGGACGCTGCCGGCCGCCAGGGCCAGCAGGAGCGCGAACGCGACCAGGGCGATCGTGAGAACGACGTCCATCGCGTCCTCCACCGTCGGCGTCCGGGCGGGGCGCGCGGGTCGCGCCCGTGGCCGGGACCTCCGCCGAGCGGTGCCCTCATTGAACCGCTCCGGGGTCACCCCGGAGCCGGATCCGTTCCGCGGTCCGCCACCACGCTCGAGCCTGTTCCGACAACCTTCGTTGGTTCTAGAATCGGGCCATGACGGACCGGGACGCCGCGGTCTCCGCGGTCGCGGCCCTGGCGGAGCCGACCCGGCGCCGGCTGTACGAGCACGTCGTCCGCGCCCCGCACCCCCTGAGCCGCGACGACGTGGCCGGCGCCACGGGCGTCCCCCGGCCGACCGCGGCCTTCCACCTGGACCGGCTCGTCACCGACGGCCTGCTCGACGTCCACTACGAGCGGCGGTCCGGCCGCAGCGGCCCGGGTGCCGGGCGCCCTGCCAAGCTCTACCGGCGGGCGGAGTCCCCGGTGTCGGTGTCCCTGCCGGAGCGGCGCTACGACCTGGCCGGCGACCTGCTCGCCGCGGCGCTGGCCGAGGCGGAGCGGTCGGGGGAGCGGCCGGCCGAGGTGCTGGGCCGGCGGGCGTCCGGTCGCGGCCGGGAGCTGGCCGCGGAGGCCGGGGGCTCCGGTCCGGGCGCCGCGCTGCGCGTGCTCGAGGAGCACGGCTTCGAGCCGCGGGCCGACGGCGGGGAGGTCGCGCTGGCCAACTGCCCGTTCCACGCCCTCGCCCGGCGGCACACCGACCTGGTGTGCGGCATGAACCTGCGGTTGGTCGAGGGGGTCCTGGAGGGCGTCCCGGACGCGGGCCTGGTCGCGTCCCTGCGCCCCGCGCCGGGCGCGTGCTGCGTGCGGCTGGAGGTCGCCACCCGCGACGCCAAGGGTGATTGACAGGGGTGTGAGGCAGGTCTCTACTGCTAACTGTCGTTGTCTTTAGAAGGAGAGCGCCATGGCCCGCCGGACGAGCCGCTCTCGCACCGCACCCCGCGACGGCGGCCCGCTTGCCGGCGCCGCCACCACCGCGGGCGAGCGGCCGGTGCCGCTCCGGGTGGTCCGCGAGCGGGGCGCCGTCGAGGTGCCGGCGGCCGAGCGGGCGGTGGCCGACCTGCTCGCCGCCCTGGGCCGGGACCCGCGGTCGCGGACCGGCAGCCCGGCGTGAACGGTCGCAACCAGATGCGGAGGAGCTGAGGACCATGGAGACGTTCGTCCTGGTCGGTGGCGGTCTGGCTGGTGCCAGGGCGGCCGGGACCCTGCGCGCGGAGGGCTTCGACGGCCGCGTCGTGCTGGTCGCGGCCGAGCCCGAGGTCCCCTACGAGCGGCCGCCGCTGTCGAAGGGCTACCTGCTCGGCACCGCACCCCGCGAGGCGGCCCAGGTGCTCCCGCCCGGCTGGTACGCGGAGCACGACGTCGACCTGCGGCCCGGCGTGCGCGCCGTCGCGCTCGACCCCGCCGGGCACCGGCTGACCCTGGACACCGGCGAGGAGCTCGCCTGGGCGCGGCTGCTGCTGGCCACCGGCTCGTCGCCCCGGCGGCTGCCCGTCCCCGGCGCCGACCTCGACGGGGTCCGGTACCTGCGGACGCTGGCCGACGCCGACCGCCTGCGCGCCGACCTGTCCGGCGGCGGACGGCAGGTCGTGGTCGTGGGCGCCGGGTGGATCGGGCTGGAGGTGGCGGCGGCCGCCCGTTCCCACGGCAACGCGGTGACCGTCGTCGAGCCGCAGCCCACGCCGCTGCACGCGGTGCTGGGGCAGCGGATGGGGGAGGTCTTCGCCCGCCTGCACCGGCGGCACGGTGTCGACCTGCTCACCGGGACCGTCGTGCGCGAGATCCGGGGAGCCGGCGGCCGGGTCACCTCGGTGGTGACCGACCGGGACGTGGGACTGTCCGCGGACGTGGTCGTCGTCGGCATCGGTGTCGTGCCGGACACGCGGCTGGCGGCGGCCGCGGGCCTGGAGGTCGACAACGGGGTGGTCACCGACCACGCGCTGCGGGCCTCCGCGCCCGACGTGTTCGCCGCCGGCGACGTCGCGTCGGCGTTCCACCCGTTCTACGGCCGGTACGTCCGCGTGGAGCACTGGGCCAACGCGCTCCACCAGGGCCCGGCCGCCGCGCGGTCGATGCTCGGCCAGGACGTCAGCTACGACCGCGTGCCCTACTTCTTCACCGACCAGTACGACCTCGGGATGGAGTACTCCGGGCTGGGCGCGCCCGGGGACACGGTGGTCTGCCGCGGCGATCCGGAGGACGGGGGCTTCATCGCCTTCTGGACGTCGGACGGTCGCGTCACCGCGGCGATGAACGTGGACGTCTGGGACGTCACCGGGCCCCTGCAGGCGCTGATCCGGAGCCGCCAGCGGGTGCCGGCCGCCGCGCTCACCGACCCGGACGCGCCGCTGGAGTCGCTCCTCGTCGGACCGCCGGCCTAGACGCCGGCGACACGGGGCGACGGGGGGCGCCCCACCGGTGTGCCCGGCGCCCGGACCGGGCAGGCTGTGCACGGACGACACGGCGACGAAACGAGCGGACCCGATCATGGCCAGCATGGACCGGCAGCAGGAGTTCGTCCTGCGCACCCTGGAGGAACGCGACATCCGCTTCGTGCGGCTGTGGTTCACCGACGTCTCGGGCTACCTCAAGGCGGTCGCCGTGGCGCCGGCGGAGATCGAGGCGGCGTTCGCCGAGGGGATCGGCTTCGACGGCTCGGCGATCGAGGGCTTCGCGCGCGTCTACGAGTCGGACATGCTCGCCAAGCCCGACCCGGCCACGTTCCAGGTGATGCCCGCGACCAAGGGCCAGCCCAGCGACACCGCGCGGATGTTCTGCGACATCACGCTGCCCGACGGGTCGCCGTCGTGGGCCGACCCGCGGCACGTGCTGCGCCGGGCGCTGTCGAAGGCCGCCGACATGGGCTTCACCTTCTACACCCACCCCGAGGTCGAGTTCTTCCTGCTCAAGGACCTGCCCACCGACGGGCGGCCGCCGGAGCCGGCCGACACCGGCGGCTACTTCGACCTGTCCACGCACAACGTGGCGCACGACTTCCGCCGCGAGGCGGTCTTCGCGCTCGAGGCGATGGGCATCTCGGTGGAGTTCAGCCACCACGAGGTCGCCCCCGGCCAGCAGGAGATCGACCTGCGCTACGCCGACGCCCTGTCGATGGCCGACAACGTGATGACGCTGCGGCACGTCGTCCGGGAGGTGGCGCTGGCCCAGGGCGTGCACGCGACGTTCATGCCCAAGCCGTTCACCGACCTGGCGGGCTCGGCGATGCACACCCACGTGTCGCTGTTCGAGGGCGACCGCAACGCCTTCCACGACCCCTCGGACCCGATCCGGCTGTCGGCCACCGGGCGCCAGTTCATCGCCGGGCTGCTCACCCACGCCCGCGAGTACACCGCCGTCACCAACCAGACGGTCAACTCCTACCGGCGGCTGCTGGCCGGCACCGAGGCGCCGACGGCGGCCACGTGGGGCCGGGCCAACCGCTCGGCGCTGGTGCGGCTGCCCTCCTACAAGCCGAACAAGGGCCAGTCGGCGCGGATCGAGGTCCGCTCGCCGGACTCCGCGTGCAACCCGTACCTGACCTTCGCGGTGCTGCTGGCCGCCGGGCTGCGCGGCATCGAGAAGGGCTACGAGCTGCCGCCGGAGGCCGAGGACGACGTCTGGTCGCTCACCGACACCGAGCGCCGCGCCGCCGGCTACGAGGACCTGCCGGTCTCCCTGGGCGAGGCGCTGACCGCGATGCAGGGCAGCGAGCTGGTCGCGGAGACCCTCGGCGAGCACGTCTTCGAGTTCTTCCTCCGCAACAAGTGGGAGGAGTTCAACTCCTACCGGCAGAACGTGACGCCCTTCGAGCTCAAGCGCTACCTGCCCGGCCTGTGAGGTGGCGGCGCCGAGGGTCGTTCCCCGAGGCGCCGTGGACGTGGCCGTGCCGCCCCGGAGCGCGGCTGGTACGCGGCGACGGCGTTCGTGCCGCCGCGCACGCTCGACGACGGTGCGTCGTGGTTCGTCCGGCGGGGCTCCCACCCGGGTGAGCCGGGCTCGCCGTGGTCGTGGTCACGGAGGGTGCACGGGCCCTCGCCCCCTTCCACGTCGAGGCCGTCGACGGAGGCTGACCGCGCCGCTTCGCGGGTGTTCCTCGTGCTCTACGGGCGCTGCAGGACCCGCAGAGCACGAGCGACACCCGTAGTGGGCCGGCCAGGCGGGCGCACCTTCCGCGCGCGGACGGCGGAGCGGGGCGGCGGCACGGGGGCGCACTAACCTCGGCACCGTGCCGGAGACCCCCGCCCGACTGCTCGTCGTCGTCCCCAGTGACACCGCCCCGCCCGCGCGGCTCGGGGACTGGCTGCGCGCCGCCGGCCTCGAGCTCGAGGAGCGGCACCTCGACGCCGGCGACGAGGTGCCGGCCGACCTGACCGGGTTCGACGGGCTGCTGGTCACCGGCGGCCCGCAGTCCAGCCTCGACGACGACGCCACCAGCGGGCTGGGCCCGGTCCGCGAGCTGCTGGCCCGCGCGCTGGCCGCCGACGTCCCGACGCTGGCCGTCTGCCTGGGCGCCCAGCTGCTGGCGCAGGCCGGCGGCGGGCGGGTGCGCGTGGGGATCGAGGGCCCGGAGGTCGGGGCGTCGCTCGTGGCCAAGCGGGACGCCGCGGCCGGGGACCCGGTGTTCGGCCCGCTCCCGCTCTCGCCCGACGTCATCCAGTTCCACCACGACGAGATCAGCGAGCTGCCGGCCGGTGCCACCCTGCTGGCGAGCAGCCCGGTCTACGCGAACCAGGCCTTCCGGGTGGGCCGGCACGTCTACGGGCTGCAGTTCCACATCGAGACGACACCGGAGATCGTCCGCGAGTGGGCCGACCGGGACACCGTCGGCGTCGCGGCGAGCCCGTACGACCGCGAGACGCTCTGCCGGCTGACCGACGCCGTGCACCCCGACCTCGAGGAGGTCTGGGCGCCGTTCGCGGCCCGCTTCGCCGACCTCGTGCGCGCGGGCCGCGGCGCCGCGGTCTGAGCCGGTGACCGCATCCCGGGAGGTGCCCCGCCGCGCGGTCGTGCGGCTGGCCCGCTTCGGCTTCGAGGACGGCGAGAAGGCCGCGCTGCTGCTGTCCGACCCGGCGCTGGGGCTGTGGGACCTCGACCGCAACGAGCCCGCCGACCCCGAGGCCGGCTCGGTCGTCTCCGCGCTGGCCCGCGCCGGCGACCCCGACCTCGCCGTCCGCTCGCTGACCCGGCTGGTGGAGGCCCTGGACGCCGCCGACGAGACGGGCGGGGCGGCCGCCGGCCTGCTCGCCCGGCTGCGCGGCTCGGGCGCGCTGCGCAGCCGGCTGCTGTCGGTGCTCGGCGCCAGCGCGGGCCTGGCCGACCACCTCGCCGCCCATCCCCACGACTGGACCGTCCTCGACTCCGACGGCCGCGGCGCGGTGCGCCCCGCCGCGTACGCCCTGGAGCGGCAGATGCTCGCCGCCGTCGGCGCCGACCCCGACGACCCGCCGTGGGGCGTGCGGCTCGGGAAGGCCGCGCCGGACGCCTCGCCGCACCGGGTCGCCGCGCTGCGGCTGGCCTACCGGCGGGCGGTGCTGGACCTCGCCGGCCGCGACCTGGGGGAGGGGTTGTCGGCCGAGGACGTCGCCGCCGAGCTCGCCGACGTCGCCGCCGCGGTGCTCACCGCCGGCCTCGCGCTCGCCGTCGCCGAGCAGCCCGAGGGCGCGGCGGCCTGCCGGCTGGCGGTCATCGCGCTCGGCAAGACCGGCGGGCGGGAGCTCAACTACGTCAGCGACGTCGACGTGGTGTTCGTCGCCGAGCCGGTCGACCCCAGCGACCCCGAGGCCCCGGCCCTGCAGAGCGCCACGCGGGTGGCCGCCGCGCTCATGCGGATCTGCCGCGAGGCGGCCTGGGAGGTCGACGCCGCGCTGCGCCCGGAGGGCAAGGCCGGCGCCCTGGTCCGCACCCTGGCCGGGCACACCGCCTACTACCGGCAGTGGGCGAGCACGTGGGAGTTCCAGGCGCTGCTGAAGATGCGCCCGGTGGCCGGCGACCCCGACCTCGGCCGCGGCTACGTCGAGGAGCTGTTCCCGATGGTGTGGGAGGCCGGCGACCGCCCCGGCTTCGTCGCCGAGGTGCAGGCCATGCGGCGGCGGGTGGAGGACAACATCCCGCCCGCCCAGGCCGACCGGGAGATCAAGCTCGGCCGCGGCGGCCTGCGCGACGTCGAGTTCGCCGTCCAGCTGCTGCAACTGGTGCACGGCCGGGTCGACGTCCGGCTGCGGACCGGGGGGACGCTGCCGGCGCTGCACGCGCTGCGGGCCGGCGGCTACGTCGGCCGCGACGACGCCGACACCCTCATCGCCTCCTACCGCTTCCTGCGCACCGTCGAGCACCGGCTGCAGCTGCTGCGGCTGCGCCGCACCCACCTGCTGCCCACCGACGAGCAGCAGCTGCGCTGGCTGGCCCGCTCGCTGGGCTACAAGCCCGACGCCCGCGGCACCGCCGTCGACGTGCTGCGCGCGGAGATGGCGCTGCACACGCGCGAGGTGCGCCGGCTGCACGAGAAGCTCTTCTACCGGCCGCTGCTGTCGGCGGTGGCGCGGGTGCCGGCCGAGGCCGCGCAGCTGGGCAGCAAGGCCGCCGGCGACTGGCTGCGCGCGCTCGGCTTCGCCGACCCGCAGGGGGCGCTGCGGCACATGGGTGCGCTCACCGGCGGGGTGTCCCGGTCGGCGTCGATGCAGAAGTACCTGCTGCCGGTGGTGCTGCAGACCCTCGCCGACTGCGCCGACCCCGATGCCGGGCTGCTGGCCTACCGCCAGGTCAGCGAGGCCCTCGGCGGCAACCAGTGGTACCTGCGTCTGCTGCGCGACGAGGGCCAGGTGGCCGAGCGGCTGGCCCGGCTGCTGGGGTCGAGCCGGTACGTGGCCGCGCTGATCACCCGCACGCCCGAGGCGCTGCGCATCCTCGCCGACGACGACGAGCTCGAGCCGCGGAACGCCGCCTCGCTGGCCGGGGCCTGGCGCGCCGCCGCCGGCCGCGCCGCCGACCCGCAGGCGGGCATCACCGTGCTGCGCGGGCTGCGCCGGCAGGAGCTGCTGCGGATCGCCTCGGCCGACCTGCTCGGCCTGCTCGACGTCGTCCGGGTCGGGCAGGCGCTCACCGACGTCGCCGTCGCCACGCTGCAGGCCGGGCTGGACGTCGCCGTGCGTGCGTGGGCCCGCGAGGCCGGCATCGACCCGGCCGACGTCCCGATGGAGCTCGCCGTCATCGGCATGGGCCGGCTCGGCGGCGGCGAGATGGGCTACGGCTCCGACGCCGACGTGCTGTTCGTCCACCGCCCGCGGGCGGGGGCGGAGGAGGCGAGGGCGACCCAGGCGGCCAACGCGGTCGCGCACACGCTGCGCCGGCTGCTCGGTGAGCCCGCGCCCGACCCGGCCTTCGAGGTCGACGCCGACCTGCGCCCCGAGGGCCGGCAGGGCGCGCTGGTGCGCAGCCTGGACGCCTTCCGCGAGTACTACGAGCGCTGGGTGTCGGTGTGGGAGGTGCAGGCGCTGCTGCGCGCGGCGCCGGTGGCCGGCAGCCCGGAGCTGGGCGCGGCCTTCGTGGAGCTGGTCGACCCGCTGCGCTATCCGGAGGGCGGGCTGTCGGCCGAGCAGGTGGCCGAGATCCGCCGGATCAAGGCGCGCGTGGAGCGGGAGCGGCTGCCGCGCGGCGCCGACCCGGCCACGCACACCAAGCTCGGCCGCGGCGGCCTGGCCGACGTCGAGTGGACCGTCCAACTGCTGCAGCTGCAGCACGCCGCGACGGTCCCCGGGCTGCGGGTGCCCTCGACCGTCGGGGCGCTGTCCGAGCTGTCGGGGAACGGCCTCCTGACCGTCGCGCAGGCCGGGTCGCTGCGCGACGCGTGGGAGCTGGCCAGCCGGGCGCGCAACGCCGTCTTCCTCGTCCGCGGCCGGCCCGGCGACCAGCTGCCCCGGCCCGGGCTGGAGCTGGCCGGCGTGGCGCGGGCCAGCGGGTACGGCCCCGACGTCGACCCGGGGCAGTTCCTCGACGACTACCGGCGCACCACCCGGCACGCCCGCGCCGTGGTCGAGCGGGTCTTCTACGGTCAGTCGCAGGGGGAGTGACCGGTCGTGTCGCCGTCCGGCGGCTCGGGGACCAGGCCGACGCGGCGGCTCTCGGCCTGCACGACGTCGTAGCAGTCGCACGCGGCCTCGTGCAGGCGCTCGGGGTCGACCACCGTGATCCGTCCCCGGGTGTACCGGATCAGGCCGGCCTGCTGCAGCAGCCCGGCCACCAGCGAGACGGTGCCCCGGCGCACGCCGAGCATCTGGCCCAGGAAGTCCTGGGTGAGCTGGAACTCGTCGGCGCCGACGCGGTCGCGGGTCTGCAGCAGCCAGCGGGCGCAGCGCTCCTCGGTGCTGTGCAGCCGGTTGCAGGCCACGTTCTGCGACAGCTGGACGACCATCGCCTGCGTGTAGCGGTGCAGCAGGTCGTGCAGGGCGCCGTCGCCGGAGAGGAACCGGCGGAGGTCGGCCGTGGCGATGCACAGCGCGTCGCCGGCCACCTGGCAGAAGCAGTCGTGGGGACTGGTCGGCGTCCCCAGGAACACCGGCAGGCCGGAGACGCCCTCGTAGCCGATGGTGGCCACCTCGACGGCCGGCTCGCCCTCGACCGACGCGACCACGGACAGCACGCCGTCGACGGGGAAGTAGACCGCGTCGATGTCGCCGTCGCGGCGGTAGACCTGGTCGCGGACCTGCAGGGTCACCGGCTGCAGGGCCGGCAGCAGGCGGTCGTACTCGTCGTCGGGCAGGGCCCGCAGGATGAGGTTGCGCCGCGGGTCCTTCGCGTCCGTCCGCTGCGGGCCGCACGCGGTCCGGTCGCGGGCCTGGTCGGGAGGGACCACGGCGGACCTCCGGTGCCGGGTGGGGCTCCCCGCGGGCTCGGGGGACGTCAGGCGGGCAGGGCGCCGGCACCCAGCCGCGCCCACGGCGGCAACGGTACGGCGAGCAGTTCGGCAGCGCCCGGCGCCATGGCGTAGGCGACCAGCGCGGGGGCGACCAGCCGCAGCGGCAGGACGTGCTCCACGCAGCCGGTGGCCAGGGCCGCGCTGGGCATCCCCGGCGCCTCGGCGTCGGCCGGGTCCTGGGCGAGCACCCGGCCGCCGGCGCGGCGGACCGCGCGGACGCCGGCCGCGCCGTCGTCGAGCCGGCCGGTGAGGACGGCCGCCAGCACCCGCGGGCCGTACGCGCCGGCGGCGCTGGCCATCAGCCGGTCGGCCGTGCCCAGGGTGGGGTGCTCGACCAGGGTCAGGTCCCCGTCCGGCCCCAGGACGCCGGTGGTCCCGGCCGGGAGCACCGACACGCCGGCCCGGAGCGGGCCGGCGGCCGCCGCCCGGACGGGGAGGTCCGCGGCGGCGCACAGCAGCGGGACCAGCACGTCGGTCGTGCCCGCCGCGCGGTGCTGCACCACGAGCACCGGGGTGGGGAAGTCGCGCGGGAGGCCGGCGAGGACCGTGCGCAGCGCCCTGACGCCACCCGCGGAGGCGGCCAGCACCACGACGCCGAACGGCGCCGGTGCGTCGATCTCGACCGGACCCGGCACGCGGTCGAGGGTACGCGTGTGTACGGCACCTGACACAGGATCGCGCCGGGTGTGCCGCACCCCGCGGCGGGGCACGCTGGGGGAGTGAGCGCAGCCGTCCCTGCCGAGGACCCCGACCCGACCGACGAGGACGCCGCCCCCGGCGCCACCATCACGCCCTACCGCGACGGCCCGCTCATCGTGCGCGGCGACTTCCGGCTGGTCGACCAGGACGGCGCCGAGATCGACCCGGGCCGGAGGACGGTGGCGCTGTGCCGGTGCGGCAAGTCCGGCATCAAGCCGTTCTGCGACGGCAGCCACAAGCGGTCGGGCTTCTCCGCCCCGAGCGCGCCGAGCCGCCCCCGGCCGGCCGCGGCGATCCTGCGCCAGGCGCGGGGGCCGGAGGGGCGGGCCGACTGAGGGCGGGCCGACTGAGGGGCGGGGGGACCGGAGGGGTGCGGGCCGGCCCCCGTGCCCGGCCCGCACCCCGGCTCAGGTGGCCGACTCGATCGCGCGGGCCATCCGGACCTGCTCCTCGAGCACGTCCGTGATCCGCGCCTGCACCGCGTCGAGCTGACCGATGACCTCGCTGGTCGCGTGGATGCCGGCGGTGACCTGGTCACTGCTGGTCTGGATGCCGGCGATCTGGTCCGACACCCGCTGGGTGGCCGCCGCGGTCTCCCGGGCCAGGTCCTTGACCTCGCTGGCGACGACGGCGAAGCCGCGGCCGAGCTCACCGGCGCGCGCGGCCTCGATGGTGGCGTTGAGGGCGAGCAGGTTGGTCTGGTCGGCGATGCCGGAGATGATCCGGATGACCTCGCCGATCGACGCCGACGCCTCGGTGAGGGCCGCGACCTCGGCGGTCATGGCCGACGCCTGGGACACGGCCTTCTCGGCCACCTGCCCGGCCGCGGCGGCGGCCTCGCGCAGCCGGTCGACGCTGTCGAGCAGCTCGCGGGAGCGCTGCGTGTCGGCCTCGGCCCGGCGCAGGGTGTCCAGCCGCTGGCTGACCAGCTGCTGCACGTTGCGCAGCGCGTCGGCCCGCGACTCGGACAGCTCGATGGTCTCGGTGACGAAGAAGTCCATCGTCCCGATCACCCGGCCCCCGGCGGTGACGGGGAAGCAGACGCCGGACTTCACGCCGGCGCGCAGGGCGGCGGGCCGGCGCACGCAGTCGGTCACCTCCGCGAGGTCGCGGACGAAGACCAGGTCGCGCCGCTTCCACGCGCGGCCGGACAGGCCCACGCCCTCGGCGAAGCTGGCGGCCAGGGTGACCTCGCGGAACTCCTCGCCGGCCGAGCCGGACTCGAGCTGGAAGCGCAGCACGTCCTCCGCCTCGTCCAGCGCCCAGAACGAGCCGTAGGCCCAGCCGAAGGAGGTGCGCACGCTCTCCAGCGCCGTCCGCAGGGCCGAGGCCTCGTCGGTGGCCTCGCCGACCCGGGTGACCACGGTCGTGACGGCGGCGCGGTCGTCGAGGGTCTCGCGCAGCGCGGAGGTGGCCAGGGCGGCCCGCCGGGCGTGGCCGAGCAGCCGGGTGATGGCCTGCCACTTCTCCCGGCGGACGCCGAAGAAGGGCAGCGGCGTGGCGTTGTGGAACTCCAGCACGGCGGTGACCCGGCCGTCGTCGACGGCGGGGAGGAAGCAGCCCTCCCGCGCACCGGCGGCCCAGGCGGTCTCCCAGCGCACGCACTGGCCGCGTCCGGCCGGTGCGCTGGTCAGGTGCACCGTCTGCCGCTCGCGCAGCGCCTTCCCGCCCATCCCGGCGGACTCGGTCAACCGGCCGTCGCCCGGCCACGCGGCGGACATGGCCGGGGTGAGCGGGCCGCCCTCCCAGGCGAGCGCGAACGCGCCGGTGGCGTCGGGCAGCCAGACCGCGCCGTACCCGAGGCCGCAGGTCTCCACGATGGTGCGGACGACGGCGACGTGGGCGTCGAGCACCGTCGTCACGCCGTAGTCGAGGGCCTCGACCACCTTCTCGAGGGTCTCCACGTCCCGCGGCATCGGCGTGCTCTCCGGTGTGCCGGACGGGGCCGGGTCGGTGCGCCGCCACATGGTCGTCCTCCGCGGTCGGGGACCCCGGGCCTGAGGGGTCCTGCGCCGAGAGGTTCGGCAGCGCCGTCGCCGACTGCAGCCGGACCGGAGCCGTCGTGGGGCCCCGAGACCGGATCGCGACTCAGGCGGCGAGCGCGGGCTGGGTGTACAGCGCCGAGCGCCCGGCCTCCCAGGCGCCGAGCAGGTGCCGGGCGGCGAGCCCGTCGAGGGCGAGGGAGCAGGCCGCGCCGAACAGCACGTCGCCCAGGAGCGAGGGGTCCTCGGCCACCAGGGAGCCGCACATGTCCACCGAGGCGATCTGCTCGTGCACGGCGTCGGCCTCGACGTGCTCGTCGTAGAAGACGGTGGTCGTCGCGTCGTGGCCGAGCCGGCGCAGCCCCGCGGAGTAGCGGCGGCTGGGCTCGGAGGAGGTCATCTCCACGCAGGCCAGGTGGCCCAGCGCCGCCCCGCGCCAGCGGCGGTGCAGGCCGAACAGCGACATGGTGTTGACCGAGGTGAACGCCACGGCGGGGGCGTCGTCCCACAGGGCGCCGTACCCGGCGTCCAGGCCCAGGTCGCGCATCATCCCGGCGAACAGCTCGCTGTGCATGCGCTCGGGGGCGCCGCCGCCGTACTCGTCGGCCTGGATCTCCACCATCGCGGCCTTGGCCCGTCCCGACAGCCGGGGGACGGCGAAGGTGTGCGGGTCGGCCTCCTTGAGGTGGTAGACCGACCGCAGGGTGAGGTACTCGCGCCACTGCTCGGCGGTGCCGCGCTTGGCCATGAACGACGACAGCGACGGGCCGTCGTCGGCGGCGATCAGCGCGGTCAGCTGCCGGTCGACCGGCTCGCCGGTGGGGGAGGGCGGGCCGGTCAGCTCGCGCAGCGCGGCCTGGTGCCGGCGCTCGAGGCGGGCGCGCAGCGCGATCAGGCCGGGGTCCCACTCGAGGGTGTCGTCGACGCCGTCCAGGCCCCGGTAGTGCAGCTCGTAGCACAGCGCCAGCGCCAGCTGCAGGTCGTCGTCGTGCAGGGGGTCGGTCGCGGCCGCGGCGGTCGTGCGGGCGAGCTCGGCGGTGGCGGGGGAGACCGACCCGGCGAGCAGGTCGTCGCGGAGGGCCGCGGACAGGGGGCCCCGGGCGTGAGGCAGGCGCATGGTCCGGCCCATGCCCAGACCCGCGCAGTTCGATGCACCGCGCGCGATGGGATGCCGCACACCCGTGGTACCGACGGCTCCCGCGAGCGGACGCGCCGGGCGGGGAGGAGGGTGCGGACGTGCCCTTCGACCCGCCCGCCGGCGTGCTCGGCACCGCCGGCGCCGGCGGCTGGACCCTGGTCGAGCCGCTCACCTACCACGGCACGCGGGACACCTTCGTCGTCCCGGCGGGCTTCCGCACCGACCTCGCGTCCGTGCCGCGGCCGGTGCGGTGGCTGGTCCCGGAGTCCGGGCGGTACACGCTGGCCGCGGTGCTGCACGACTGGCTGTGCCACGAGGGCATCGCCACCGGCGCGGTCACCGCGCGGCAGGCCGACGGTGTCTTCCGCCGGGCGATGCGCGAGGCCGGCGTCCCGGTGCTGCTGCGCTGGCTCATGTGGGCCGGCGTGCGCTGGGGCGCGCTGACCGATCCGCAGCGGCGGCGCGGCTGGCCGGTCAGCGCCCCGGGCGTGCTGGCGATCACGGCGCCGGCGGCGCCGCTGGTGCTGCCGCCGTCGCTGCTGGCCGTGCCGGCCCTGCTCGTCTACGCCGCCGCGGAGCGGCTGGTGTCGGGGGAGGCCGGGGGCCGCCCGTGGAGCCGCCGGCGTCCCTGAGCGTTCAGAGACGCAGGGTTCCGGAATCGGTGCGGCTTGGCCAGACTCCGTGCGGGACGCGGGCGGACCGCCGGCGTCCGTCCCCGGTGACCACAGGAGATCCTGCATGTCCCTGCCCGTCCTGCGCCGCACCACGGTGGCCGCGGCGGTGACGGCGACGATGACCGGTCTGGTCATCGCCGCCGCACTCGCACCGGCCGGCGCCGCGCCCGGCGTCCCCGACCGGCAGACGCCGGTCGACGTCCAGCTGCTGGCCCTCAACGACTTCCACGGCGCGCTGGAGGCCCCGTCGGGGTCCGGTGGCCGCGTGCAGACCGGCCCCGACCCCGACGGCAGCGGCCCGCTCGCCGCTCCCACGATCAACGCCGGCGGCGTCGAGTACCTCGCCACCCAGCTCCAGCAGCTGGCCGCTGCGCAGCGGCAGGGGAACACCGTCACGGTCGCGGCCGGCGACCTCATCGGCGCCTCGCCGCTGCTGTCGGCCGCCTTCCACGACGAGCCGACCATCGAGGCCCTCAACCTGGCCGGCCTGGACTACGCCAGCGTCGGCAACCACGAGTTCGACGAGGGCTCGGCCGAGCTGCTGCGCATCCAGAACGGCGGCTGCCACCCGGTCGACGGCTGCGCCGACGGGACCCCCTACGAGGGTGCGGACTTCCAGTACCTGTCGGCCAACGCCTTCGTGACCGCGACCGGGCAGCCGCTGCTGGAGCCGTACGCGGTCCACGAGGTCGGCGGCGTCCGCATCGGCTTCATCGGCATGACCCTCGAGGGCACCGAGCAGATCGTCAGCCAGCAGGGCGTCGCGGGCCTGGACTTCGCCGACGAGGTGGAGACCGCCAACCGCTACGCCGCCGAGCTGCAGCGCCAGGGCGTCAAGTCGATCGTCGTGCTCCTCCACGAGGGCGGTGTCCAGAGTGGCCCGGACGCGTGGAACGTCGACCAGTGCAACGGCCTGACCGGCCCGATCGTCGACATCGCCAACGGCATGTCCGACGACATCGACGTCGTCGTCAGCGGCCACACCCACCAGGCCTACAACTGCCTGGTCGACGGCAAGGTCGTCACCAGCGCCGGCAACAACGGCCGGCTGGTCACCGACATCGACCTGCAGATCAACTCGCGCAGCGGCGACGTCATGCGCGACCGGACGCGGGTCGACAACGTCATCGTGCAGCGGACCGTCGCGGCCGACCCGGAGCAGACCGCGCTCATCCAGCGCTACCGCACCGCCCTCGGCCCCATCGCCACGCGGGTCGTCGGCACCGCCGCCACGGACATCACCCGGGCGCCCGACGCCCAGGGCGAGACCCCGCTGGGCAACCTGATCGCCGACTCGCAGCTGGCCGACACCCGGGACGAGGGCGCCGTCGCGGCGTTCATGAACCCCGGCGGTGTCCGTGCCGACCTGGGGGCCGGGGACATCACCTACGAGGAGGCGTTCACGGTGCAGCCGTTCGCCAACAACCTCGTGACGCTGGACCTCACCGGCGCCCAGCTCGACTGCGTCCTCGAGCAGCAGTACGCCCGCACCGGCAACCCGGTCGTGCTGCAGCCGTCGTCGACGGTGAACTACGTCGTCGACCCGGCGGCACCGGCGGGCTCGGCCACGGACCCGTGCAGCGGGTCCCGGGTGAACGCCCTCGCGATCGGCGGCGTCGCCGTCGTCCCGACCCAGGTCTACCGGGTCACGGTGAACAACTTCCTGGCCGGCGGGGGTGACGGGTTCACCCAGCTCACCAACGGCACGAACGCCGTCACCACCTCGATCGACCTGGACGCGTTCACGGCCTACCTCACGGCGAACCGGCCCGTGACCGCACCGGCGACCGACCGGGTCGACCCGGTCGCCTGATCCCCGCACCACCCCGTCCCGGCGGCGGTCCCCACCCGGGGGCCGCCGCCGGCGCGCGTCCGGGGCCGTCCTGCGCCAGGCTCGCGGCATGACCGACACCTCCGGCCCGCCGTTCCGCGCCGACCACGTCGGCAGCCTGCTGCGCCCCGCGTCGCTGCTCGAGGCCCGCGCCCGGCACGCCGCCGGGGAGATCGACGACGCCGAGCTGCGTGGGATCGAGGACGAGGCGATCACCGACGTCGTCCGGCTGCAGGGCGACGTCGGCCTGCGCACCGCCACCGACGGCGAGTTCCGCCGCGCCTCGTGGCACATGGACTTCATCTACGCCATCGACGGCATCACCAAGGTGACCGGCGAGGACATCGTCGTCCACTTCCGCAACGCCGACGGCACGATCGACTTCACGCCGGCCGGCCTGCGCGTCGACGGCCCGCTGTCGATCGGGGAACCGGTCTTCGGGGCGGACCTCGCCTACCTGCAGTCGCAGGTGGGGGAGGGGCAGACGGCGAAGCTGACGATCCCCTCGCCGTCGATGGTCCACTACCGCGGCGGCGCGGCCGCGATCGACCCGGCCGTCTACCCCGACGAGGACGCCTTCTGGGACGCCCTGTCGGCGGCCTACGCGCAGCAGGTGCGCGGGGTGGCCGCGCTGGGCTGCCGCTACCTGCAGCTCGACGACACCAGCCTGGCCTACCTCAACGACCCCGCCCAGCGCGCCGAGCTCGCCGCCCAGGGCCGCGACGCCGAGCACCAGCACGAGCGCTACATCCGGCAGATCAACGCCGCGCTGGCCGGCCGGCCCGAGGGCCTGACCGTCACCACCCACATGTGCCGGGGCAACTTCCGCTCCTCCTGGGTGGCCGAGGGCGGCTACGACTTCGTCGCCGAGGCGCTGTTCGGCGGCCTGGAGGTCGACGGCTTCTTCCTCGAGTACGACGACGCCCGCTCCGGCGGCTTCGAGCCGCTGCGGTTCGTCCCGCCGGGCAAGCGGGTCGTCCTGGGCCTGGTGACGACGAAGCGGCCGGAGCTGGAGAGCAGGGACGCGCTCAAGCGGCGGATCGACGAGGCCGCGCGGTACGTGCCGCTGGAGCAGCTGGCGATCTCGCCGCAGTGCGGCTTCTCCTCGACCGTCGAGGGCAACGCGCTGACCCGCGACGAGCAGGTGGCCAAGCTGGCACTGGTCGTCGAGGTCGCCCAGGAGGTCTGGGGCTACGCCTGAGCCGGCACCGGGTCGCTGCCGCCGGCGCCCGGGCGGCAGCGGCGCAGCCGGTCGAGGGTCAGCCACAGCCCGCGCAGCGCGCCGTGCGTCCGCAGCGCCTCCAGCCCGTAGGTCGAGCAGGTCGGCGTGAACGGGCACACCGGCGGGCGGGTGGGGCTGACCCGCTCGCGGTAGGCGACGACGAGCCGGACCGGCCAGCGCGCCGCCCACGGCGTCCCGGCCGGCGCCGGGGTGACCAGCGCCGCGGGCAGGGCCAGCCAGAGCAGGGTGAACAGGCTGATCGCGTCGCAGCCGTCCGAGCAGCCGTCCCAGCCGTCGCAGGAGTTGCGGGAGGAGCGGGCGGAGCGGCGGCGGCGACGGCGGGTGCACCCCGGGCGGCTGGTCACGGCGGGGCATCGTGCAGGCCGCCGCCGGACCGGGGAAGGGGTTGCTGCACGGGTCGGGCGCGCAACGTCTCGTCCCTCGCGTCCCAGCCGTCCGCGCCGCCCCAGGCGTGGTCCGGTGCCGCGCCCGGGTTGCCGACCCTGGGGACAGGCCCCACGCCCGCGGGGCCCGTCCGACAGGAGGCCCCGATGTCCGACCCGCAGCCCGCGCCGTCACCCGGCCGCCGCTCCCGCCGGCTCACCGAGCTGCGTGCCGGGATGTCGGTCCTGGGCAGCGCGGCCGCCGACCTCGGCGTCGGCAGCCAGCCCGACGTCCGCGTGCTGCCCGACGGGCGGCTGTGGCTCGACGACCTCGAGATGGCCGTGTCCGCCGCCGACGTCTACCAGGCCGCCCGCGGGCTGGTCGCCGCCCAGCTCGACGCCATCGCGCACGTCTCCGGCCGCCCGGTCGAGGACCACGCGCTGGCCTGGCTGGTCACGCTGCAGACCAACGAGGTCATGGTGGCGGTGGAGGACGAGCCCGCCGTCGACGACGCCGCCTGACACCCACCCGCGCGGCGCCCCGGTCAGCGCAGCGCCCGCGCCACCGCCTCCTCGGCCCGCCGCCGGGCCGAGCCGTCACCCTCGACCAGCGCCGACAGCACGGACCCGTCGACGAGGGTGACGAGGGTCCCGACGTCGGCGCCCGGGCGGCCGCACCGGTCCAGCAGGTCGGTCAGGGCGGCGTCCGTCCGGGCGCGCGCGTCCCGCAGGAGCGGGCGCAGCGCGGGGTGCCGGCCGCAGGCGAGGAAGCGCTCGTAGAGGGACAGCAGCTCCTCGTCGTCGTCGCGGCCGGCGCCCAGGACGACGTCGACGACGTGCCGGGCCGTCGCGGACGCCGACCGCGGACGGCGGGGGAGTGCCGCGACCAGCTCCTCCGCCCGGCCGGTCTCCTCGGCCAGCAGGGCCCCGACCGCCGCCGCCCGCAGCTCGTCGAGCGCGCCGAAGTGGTAGGTGATCGTGCCCAGCGGGATGCCCGACGCCGCGGCCACGGCCCGGTGGGTCAGCGCGTCGGGGCCCCCGTCGGCCACCACCCGCGCCGCCGCCGCGGCGATGGCCGCGCGCCGGGCCTCGCCCCGGGCGGTCAGGGAGGCCATCAGTGCGCCGCCGACGGCGCCAGCTGCAGGGCGACGACGCCACCGAGGATCAGCAGGATCGCGACGATCCGCACGGTGGTGACCGGGTCACCGAGCAGCCACATGCCGACCACCGCGGTGCCGCCCGCACCGATCCCGGTCCAGACCGCGTAGGCCGTGCCGACGGGCAGCGTCCGCAGGGCCGCGGAGAGCAGCAGGAAGCTCGCCGCGGCGCAGGCCACGAAGGCGATCGACCACCACAGCCGGGTGAAGTTCTCCGACTGCTTGAGCGAGACGGCGAAGGCGGTCTCGAACAGGCCGGCGACGACGAGCAGGACCCAGGCCACGGCGCTCTCCAGAAGTGGGACGGACGTACGGGAAAGACCGTACACCCGTACGGGATTAGGTGCGCCTGTCGTGATCCTCCGCACAGCCGGGATGCGGCGCGTCCACGTCCGCATTGCTCCCTGGCGTGCCGAACCTCTGGGGACTCACGCGCCGGCGTGAGGTGGACAACTGCCGGATGACGACCGCGGGCTGTTGACGCCTCCCGCGCCCGCCTCCCCCTCCCGCAGACCCCCCGAAAGGCACCTCAGTGCTCGCACGTCTCCGCCGCGTCCCGTTCGCGGCGCAGGTCCTCCTCGCCCTCGTGGTGGGCGTCGCGCTCGGCCTCGTGGCCCGCGACCTCGGCCCCGTCGCCGACGGGACGCCGAACTGGCTCACCAGCACCCTGCAGACCGTCGGCCAGACCTTCGTCACGCTGCTCAAGGTCCTGGTCCCGCCGCTCGTCGTCACCGCGGTCATCGTCAGCATCGCCAACCTCCGCCAGGTCTCCAACGCCGCCCGGCTGGCCGGCCAGACCCTGCTGTGGTTCGCGATCACCGCGCTGATCGCGGTGTCCATCGGCATCGGCCTGGGCCTGCTCACCCAGCCCGGCCGCAACAGCAGCGTCGACGCCGCCGCCCAGGCCGCGCCCGAGACCACCGGCTCCTGGTGGGACTTCCTCACCGGCCTGGTGCCGGGCAACGTCCTCGGCCTGCAGGCCTCGGCCGGCGACGACGGCTCGATCGGCCTGTCGTTCAACGTCCTGCAGCTGATCGTGCTGTCGGTCGCGATCGGCGTGGCGATCCTCAAGGTCGGCGAGCCGGCCGAGCCGTTCCTCGGCCTGGTCCGCTCCGCCCTGGCCGTCGTCCAGAAGCTGCTGTGGTGGGTCATCCTGCTGGCCCCGATCGGCACCGTCGGCCTGATCGGCAACGCCGTGGCCACCTACGGGTGGGACTCGCTCGGCTCGCTCGGCGTCTTCGCCGGCTCGGTCTACGCGGGCCTGGCGCTGGTGCTGTTCGTCGTCTACCCGGTGCTCCTGCGCCTGCACGGCCTCTCGCCGCTGCGGTGGTTCGCCGGCGCCTGGCCGGCCATCCAGCTCGCCTTCGTCTCCCGGTCCTCGATCGGCACCCTGCCGGTGACCGAGCGGGTCACCGAGCAGAACCTGGGCGTGCCGCGGTCCTACGCCTCCTTCGCCGTCCCGCTCGGCGCGACGACGAAGATGGACGGCTGCGCCGCGATCTACCCGGCGCTGGCGGCGATCTTCGTGGCGCAGTTCTTCGACGTGCCGCTGTCGCTGACCGACTACCTGCTGATCGCGCTGGTGTCGGTGGTCGGCTCGGCCGCCACCGCCGGCGTCACCGGCGCGGTGGTCATGCTGACGCTCACGCTGTCCACGCTGGGCCTGCCGCTGGCCGGCGTCGGCCTGCTGCTGGCGATCGACCCGATCCTCGACATGGGCCGCACCGCGGTGAACGTCGCCGGCCAGGCGCTGGTCCCGACGATCGTCGCCCGGCGCGAGGGCATCCTCGACGTCGAGCGGTTCCGCACCGGCGCGGCGTCCGGCCCGGTCGCCGCCGAGGCCGGGGGCGTCGACGCCGACCTGCGGCAGCCCGTCACCGCCTGACCCGACCGGTCCTCCGACGGGCCGGGGACCCCGCACGCGGGGTCCCCGGCCCGTCGCCGTCGCCGGGGTCCCGTGACACGATCCGGCGATGGAGGACCTGCTGCGGAGCCTGGCCCGGATCACCCTGGTCGACCGGCCGCTGGAGGACGTCCTCACCGAGATCGTCCAGGCGGCCGAGCGGGGTCTGGACGGCGCGGACGCGGCCTCGGTCACCCTGATGCGGGGGGACGAGGCGTTCACGGCCGACTACCCGGACGAGATGGCGCTGCGCGCTGAGGAGCTGCAGTACGAGCGCGGCCACGGCCCGTGCACGGACGCCGGCCGGGGCGGCGTGGTGCTCCGCGTCGACGACACCCGGACCGAGCAGCGCCGGCGCGACTACGCCGCCCGCGTCGTCGAGCACGGGGTCCGCAGCTCGCTGTCGGTCCCGCTGCCGTTCCAGGGGACGGTGATCGGCGCGCTGGACGTCTACTCGCGGGAGCCGGGGAGGTTCGCCGACCCGGAGGTGGTCGACGCCGCCTCGACCGTCGCGGAGACCCTCGCGGTCGCCGTCGCCAACGCGCGCGAGCACGCCCGCCGGGGCGAGGAGGCGGCCCACCTGCGGCTGGCCATGCAGTCCCGCGCGGTGATCGAGCAGGCCGAGGGCGTGCTCATGGCCCAGCGCGGGGTGGACGCGGCGCGGGCCTTCGAGATCCTGCGCGAGGCCTCCATGCGCTACGACCGCGAGCTCCGCGACATCGCCGAGGGCATCGTCGAGTCGGTGCAGGCCCCCCGGCAGTAGGGGGTTCCGGTGCCCGCCCGCCGCTCCGACCTCCGCCGGGCCGCCGGCCTGACCGTGCTGCTCGCGGCCTGGAACGACCTCCTCGTGCCGCGGCTGCCGGAGCAGGCGTACGCGCCGCTGAACGCCGCGGCCACCGCCGCGCTGCTGGTGGCCGCCCGCGCGGGCGGGGTGTCCTCGGCCGAGCTCGGCCTGGACCCGCGGCGGCTGGGGTCCGGTGCCCGGTGGGGCGGGGCCTGCGCGGCGGTTATCGGCGCCGGCTACGCCACCGGCCTCGCCGTCCCCGCCCTGCGGCCGCTGCTCGCGGACGCCCGCGTGGCGGGGCTGGGCGCGCGCGGACTGGCCGCGCGGGTGCTGGTGCGCATCCCGGTCGGCACCGTGCTGTGGGAGGAGGTCGCCTTCCGCGGCGTGCTGCCCCCGGTGCTGCGGCGGGTGCTGCCCCCGGGGCGCGCGACCGCCGCGGCGGCGGCCCTGTTCGGCCTGTGGCACGTGGCGCCGACCCTGGAGGGGCTCAGGCTCAACGGGCGGGGCGCGGACCCGGTGCGCAGGGCCGGCGCGGTCGCCGCGGCCTGCCTCGGCACGGCGGGCGCGGGCGCGCTGTTCACCTGGTTGCGCGAGCGCAGCGGCAGCCTGCTGGCGCCCGCGCTGCTGCACCTGGCCGCCAACGACCTCGGGGTGCTCGCGGCCGCGGCGGCGGGCCGGCGCTGAGACGGCGGTCGGCGGCGACCGGGCCCACCGGCTCACCGTGCCGATCCGGAACGGCACGGTGTGGTCCCCCCCTCGGTCCGGGTACGGGGTCGGCGCCCTGAGCCACGGGGCGACCCACCTCCCTCCGGAGGACCCGTGCCCGTGCTGCCCTCCCTCCGTCCCGCCGGTCCCGCTCCGCGACGGGTCTGGACCGACGTGCCCGCCCTCGGCACCCGGGTGCACGCCCGGACGTGGCGCTCCGGCGAGGACGCGGGCCGGACCCCGGTCGTGCTGCTCCACGGCCTGGGGCTGTCCAGCCGCTACCTCGTGCCGCTGGGGCGGCGCCTGGCCGCGCTGGGCCACGACGTCGTGGCGCCCGACCTGCCGGGCTTCGGCCGCTCGCCCCGGGACCCGCGGCTGCGCCGGCCCGGCGGGCCCGACGTCGCCACGCAGACCGGGCACCTGCTCGCCTGGCTGGACGCGGTCGGCATCGCCCGGGCGCACGTCTTCGGCAACTCGATCGGCGCGCAGGTCGGCGCCGAGCTCGCCGCCCGTCACCCGGAGCGCGTGGCACGGCTGGTGCTGTCCGGCCCCACCCCGGACCCGCGGTACCGCCGGCCGTGGCAGCAGTACCCGCGGGTGCTGCGCAACCAGGTGTTCGAGGTGCCCACGCTGCAGCCGGTGATGCAGGTCGAGTACCTGTCCACGGGCGTGGCCCGGATGGTGCAGCAGCTGGTCCGCAGCTCCGGCGACCCGGTCGAGCGGCGGCTGCCCGACGTCGTCGCGCCGACCCTGGTGGTGCGCGGCCGGCACGACCGGACGCTGACCCAGGCGTGGGCCGAGCAGGTCACCCGGCTGCTGCCCGACGGCCGGCTGGTCGTGGTCGAGGGCGCGGCGCACAACGCCCACTGGTCGGCGCCGGACGTGACCGCGCGGCTGGTGGAGGTCTTCCTCTCCGGGGAGCTGGACCGCCGCGAGCCGATCGACGACGACGTGGTCATCCCGCGCTCCCGGCCCGGTGACCCGCTCGCCCCGGCCCGGCCGCTGCCGCCCCGGGCGCACGCCGTCCTCGACGTGGTGAGCACGCTGGCGCTGCTCGTCGTGCCCTGGACCCGGCCCTGGGGGCCGCGGACGCGGGCGCTGCTGGCCGCCTCCGGCGCGGCGGGGCTGGCCGACACGCTGCTCACCGACCACCCGGCCGGGCTGCTGCGCGTGCTGCCGCTGCCGGTCCACCTCAACCTCGAGGCGGCGGCCGGCCAGCAGCTGCTGCTCGCCGCCGCCACCTGGCTGCGCGGCGAACCGGTGGCCGGCCGGTGGGCCGCCGCCGTCCAGGGGACCTACGACCTGCTGCGGGCCGCAACCGCCCAGGCGCCCGCGGGGCCGGCCCGGCTGGTCCCGGCCGGGCACTGACCGGACCCCGGCCGTTCCGAGGTGGTCTCGTCCGGGGCGGCACGGCCGGGTGCGGCACTGCTCCTCCCCGGGACCCGCGGCCGCTGACGCCGGGCGGGTGCCGCCACGTCACCGGGTCGCGGGCGCGCCCCCGCTGGTCAGGACATCGGACAGGCCGGTGAGGTCGAGCAGCCGCCGGGCCGACCCGCCGGGCGGCAGCACGACCTCGAGGTGGCCGCCCGCCGTCCGGGCGGCCTCGAGCAGCAGGCCGGCGCCGACGCTCGCGACGAAGCCCAGCCGGGTGAGGTCCAGCAGGAGCGGCCGGCCGTCGGCGACCTCGGCGAGCAGCGCCGTCCGGACCTCCGTGACGCCGGCGAGGTCCAGGTCGCCGGCCAGCTCCACCCGGCGGCCGTACGGCTCGTCCACGGCCCGCAGGACCGCGGGGGCGCCCGCCACCGCAGCGGACCCCGGGGCCGGCGGCGGCACCGGGCCCGGTGGCGCCAGCCGGAACCGCAGTGCGGTGCCGCCCGGACCGGGGAGGACGTCGACACCGCCGGCGAGCGCCGCGATCATGTCCAGCCCGCGGCCGCGGAAGCCGCGGTCGGCGGCCGCCGGCTGCCAGGTGCCGCCGTCGGTGACGGTGGCCGCCACCCCGCCGTCGGGGTCGGCGACGAGCTCGACCAGCACGCGGCCGGGCTCGGTCGCGTCGCGGTAGGCGTGCTCGACGGCGTTGGCCGCGGCCTCCCCGACCGCCAGCTGCAGGTCCCCGGTGGCGTCGGGGGACAGCGCGGCCTCGCCCGCCCACCGGGACACCTCCCGCCGCAGCCGCGCCAGCTGCAGGGGGTCGGCGGGCAGCTCGAGGCGCAGGGGGGCGGGGTGCAGCCGGGCGGCGAGCACGGCGACGTCGTCGTCGGCGCCGTGGTCGCCGCCGAGCAGGTCGGTGAGCACGCCGTCGACCAGCGCCGGCAGCGGCGCCGTCGCCCGCGCCCCGGCCGCCGCCGCCAGCCGCGCGAGGCCCTCGTCGAGCAGGCTGCCGCGCCGCTCGACCAGTCCGTCGGTGTAGAGCAGCAGGGTGGCGCCGGCGGGCAGGACGCTGACCGTCTCGGGGCGCCGGCCGGTGCCGGCCACGCCGAGCGCCGGGCCGTGCCCGCCGTCGAGCAGGACGGCCGACCCGTCGGGGGCGACCAGCAGCGGCGGGGGGTGGCCGGCGGTGCTGGCGGTGAGCCGGCCGGTGGCCGGGTCCAGGACCAGGCAGGCGACGGTGGCCAGCGCGGCGCCGTCGATCCGCCCGGCGAAGCCGTCGAGCAGCTCCAGCGCCCGCGCCGGTCCCTCCCCGGTGAGCAGCACGCCGGACAGCGCGCTGGACAGGCGGCCCATCACCGCCGCCGCCGAGGCGCCGTGCCCGACCACGTCGCCCACGACCAGCGCCGTCCGCTGGCCGGGCACGGGCACCACCTCGTGCCAGTCGCCGCCGGCGGACGTGCCGGTGACCGCGGGCAGGTAGCGGGCGGTCACGGTCAGCCGGTCGGAGGTGGGCAGGCGGGCGGGCAGCAGGCTGCGCTGGAGCGTGTCGGCCATCTCCCGGCGCACGTCGGCCAGCGCGGCCCGCTCCAGCGCCCCGGCGACCTGCCCGGCGACGGTGAGCAGGAACGCGCGCTCGGCGGCGTCGAAGGCCCGCGGCCGGTCGAAGACCACCGCCACCGCGCCGACCAGGCGGGGACCGGCCAGCAGCGGCAGCGACGCCGTCGCCTGGGTCTCCGGCCGCAGGAACGGCTCCATCTCCGGGTAGCCGGACACCAGCGCCTCGCGGTCGGGCAGCCACACCGGGCGGCGGGTGCGGGCGGCCTCGGCCAGCGGGGCCGGCGCGGACAGCCGGATGGTGCTGAACCCGGCGGTCCACCCGGGGGAGTCGCCGTGGACGTCGATGGTGTGCAGCAGGCCGTCCTCGCCGAGGGCGCACACCGCGACCACCGCCGCGCCCAGCGACTCGTGCAGGCGCGCGGTGAGCTCGGCGCCGGCCTCCGCGGCGGTGCCGGCGGCGGCCAGGGCCACGGCGAGGTCGTGCAGCTGGCGCTGCCGCTCGGCCAGCCGCTCGGCGGCCACCGTCGTCGCGACCAGCCGGCCGAGGTCGCCGGCGAGCGCCCGGTCCGCGTCGTCGAAGCGGCGGCCGGGGTCCGCGACGGCCAGGGACAGCAGCCCGACCCGCTCCCCGCCGGTCACCAGCGGCACCACCAGGCGGGGGCCGACCGGGAGCGGGTCGGCGGGCAGCCGGGCCGGCGCGCGCCCGGTGGCCTCGTCCCGCAGCGCCTCGGTCACCGTGCCGACGACGAACGGCTGCCCGGCCTCCACGGACGGGCGCAGCTCCTCGGGGACGACGAGCAGGGGCACGCCCGTGAGGCCCGCGGCCGCGTCGGCGGGGGCGGCCGCGACGATGCTGTGGCGGTCGTCGTCGCCGCGCAGCCACACCAGGGCCCGGTCGGCGAGCTCCTCGATCGCGAGGGCGGCCACCGCGGCCAGCCGGTCCTCCACCGCCCCCGGGGCGGCCAGCGCCGCGCCGGCGGCCGCCAGCAGCTCCGCGGCCCGCTCCCGGCGCCGGGCCTCGGTGACGTCGAACAGGACCGCGTGCAGCGTGCGGGCGGTGCCGTCCTCGTCGCGGGCGACGTGGCCGAGGTGCTGCAGCCACACCCACCGGCCGTCGGCGCTGCACACCCGGTAGGTCAGCGTGAAGTCCACGGCGCCGGCGTCCACCTCGCGGCGCACCCGGTCCAGCACGGCGTCGCGGTCGTCGGGGTGCAGGATCCGCGACCACAGCCCCTCGTCGGCCAGCCACCGCGAGGCCGGGTAGCCGAGCAGCTCCTCGGCCCGCTCGTTGACGAAGGTCAGCCGCAGCGTGGCCGGGTCGCGCTCCCACACGATCGCGTTGAGCCCCGCGACGGTGGCCTGCAGCCGGGCCACGCTCGCCTCCGCGGCCCGCCGGGCGATCTGCTCCGCGATCCGGCGGGCGGCCTGCGCGGCGAGGGCGGTCTCGGTGGCGCGCCGCTCCGTGACGTCCAGGAGGCTGCCGCGGACCAGCCGCCGCTCGGGGTCGGGCAGCCGCAGCAGGGTGACCTCGCACGGGACGTCGGTGCCGTCGGCGCGGCGGTGGGTCCAGTCGAAGCGGGGCCGCTCGCCGGCCAGCGCCCGGTCCAGCTGCGCCGCCGACGCCTCCCGCGAGGACCGCCCGTCGGGCTGCTGCGGCGGGCTGACCTCGACCGGCCCCACCTGCAGCAGCTCGGCCCGGCTCATGCCGAACAGCTCCTCGGCGGCCCGGTTGACCGTGACGAACCGGCCCGTGTCCAGGTCGAGGATCACGACGGCGTCGGGGGCGTACTCCACCAGCGCCCGGTACCGCCGCAGCTCCGCGCGGTCGTCGTCGGCTCCCGGAGGTGGGTCCGACCCCTCCTGGGCGTGCGGGCCGGTCCCGGGTGCCGGTGCGCGCCGGTCCGGCCGGTCCACGGTCCCCCCGGGTCCGAGCCCGGGGGCCCCAGACGCGTCCACGGTGTCTCCCGTCGGTGCGGTGTCGTCCCGTGGCTCGAGTCGGCTCCCGGCATCTTCCCTCCGTCGGCGCCGTCTGCGGAAGTCCCCGCGCGCGCCCTGCCGTGCCGGGCCCGGTCCGCGGGGAGCGGACCCGGAGGAGGCTGTCCGGATGGACGTCACCACCGTCAACGACCGGCACCTCTACGAGGGACGGGTCGTGGTCGAGGACCCCGCGGACCCGTCCCGTCGGCTCGAGCTGCCCCGGAGGATCGTCCGGTTCGGGCCCGCCGGCTGGCTCACCGTGATGGCCGCCGCGGCCGAGGACCCCGAGATCGAGCTCTACCCGGCCGGCCGCGTCCTGGCGGTCACCGACCTCCGGGAGGTCGGGGCGCCCGGGCACCGGCCGGCCGGGGACGGCTGACCGCGGATCGGGAGGACGCGAGAGGGGCCGGGCACCTGCTCGCGCAGGTCCCCGGCCCCTCGTCGTGCGCCGCGTGGATCAGGTGTCGCGTGGATCAGATGTCGTAGTACATGGCGAACTCGTGCGGGTGCGGGCGGAGGCGGATCGGGTCGATCTCGTTCTCCCGCTTGTACTCGATCCACGTCTCGATCAGGTCGGGCGTGAAGACGCCGCCGTCGATCAGGTACTCGTGGTCGACCTCGAGCCGGTCGAGCACGGCGTCCAGCGACGCCGGGACCTTCTCGATGCCCAGGGCCTCCTCGGGCGGCAGCTCGTAGAGGTCCTTGTCCACCGGCGCCGGCGGCTCGATCTTGTTCTTGATGCCGTCGAGGCCGGCCATGAGCATCGCCGAGAAGGCGAGGTAGGGGTTGGCCGACGGGTCGGGCACGCGGAACTCGATGCGCTTGGCCTTCGGGTTGTCGCCCGAGATCGGGATGCGGCAGCAGGCCGAGCGGTTGCGGGCCGAGTAGACGAGGTTGATCGGGGCCTCGTAGCCCGGCACCAGGCGGTGGTAGCTGTTCACCGTCGGGTTGGTGAAGGCCAGCAGCGACGGGGCGTGGGCCAGCAGGCCGCCGATGTAGTGGCGGGCGGTGTCGGACAGGCCCGCGTAGCCGGTCTCGGCGTGGAAGAGCGGCTCGCCGTCCTTCCAGAGGCTCTGGTGGCAGTGCATGCCCGACCCGTTGTCACCGAACAGCGGCTTGGGCATGAAGGTGACGGTCTTGCCCGCCTGCCAGGCCGTGTTCTTGATGACGTACTTGAACAGCATCAGGCTGTCGGCGGCGCGCAGCAGGGTGTCGAACTTGTAGTTGATCTCCGCCTGACCGCCCGTGCCCACCTCGTGGTGGCCGCGCTCGAGCTCCAGCCCGACGTTCGTCAGGTTGGTCATCATCGTGGCGCGCAGGTCGCTGTAGTGGTCGAAGGGCTCGACCGGGAAGTAGCCGCCCTTGGCGCGGGTCTTGTAACCCAGGTTGGGGCCGCCGTTCTCGCCGGTCAGCGCGCCCGAGTTCCAGGAACCCTCGACCGAGTCGATGTGGTAGTAGCCCTCGTTGATGCCGGTCGAGTGCCGGATCGAGTCGAAGATGTAGAACTCCGCCTCCGGCCCGAAGTAGGCGGTGTCGGCGATCCCGCTGCTGGCGAGGTACGCCTCGGCCTTCTTCGCCACGTTGCGCGGGTCGCGGCTGTAGGCCTCGCGCGTGATCGGGTCGTGGATGAAGAAGTTGACGTTCAGCGTCTTGTGCCGGCGGAACGGGTCCAGGAAGGCGCTGTTGGCGTCGGGCAGCAGCAGCATGTCCGACTCGTTGATCGCCTGGAACCCGCGGATCGAGGAGCCGTCGAAGCCGAGGCCGTCGGAGAAGGTGTCCTCACCGAACGTCGACGCCGGGATGGTGAAGTGCTGCATGACGCCGGGCAGGTCGCAGAAGCGCACGTCGACGTACTCGACGTCGTTGTCGCGGATGTAGGCGGCGACCTCGTCGGGACTGGTGAACATCGATCCTCCGGTATGGGGCGGACAGCCGACTCGCAAGCTATGGCCGGGGAGTTGCCCCGGGGTGTCCCGTCTGTTTCGGGGCGGTAACAACGGCTCCGGCGTGTCGCACCGGACGCCGTCGCGTGCGGGCGGCCGGGCGTACGGCGGGCGGGTCCTACGCTGGTGGGCATGGTCAGGGACGCACAGCCACCCTCTCAGGAGCGCCGGCGGGGTGCGTCGCTGGGCCTGCCGGGGAGCGGGCCCGGGTCGCTGGCGCCCTTCGGCACCCGGGTGCTGGCCTTCCTGGTCGACGCCTTCCTCTCCGCCGTCGTCGCGGGGCTGTTCACCGCCCCCGACCTGCCGGGCAACTGGAGCCTGCTGTCGTTCGCGGTGGTCTACGTCGTGTTCCTCGTGGCGGTCGGGCAGACGCCGGGGATGCGGCTGCTGGGCCTGCGGCTGGCGCACCCCCACCCCGCGTCCCGGCTGGCGCTCTGGCGCGCCGTCGTCCGCACCGGGCTGCTCATGCTGCTGGTGCCGGCGCTGGTGGTCGACGCCGACGGCCGCGGCCTGCACGACCGCGTCACCGACACCGCCGTCGTCCTCGACAGGTGATCGTCCGCCGCGAGCGGCCGGCCGACGCCGCCGCCGTCGACGCGGTGCACCGGGCGGCGTTCCCCACCGACGTCGAGGCCCGGCTGGTGGGGGAGCTGCGCGCGGACGCGGGCTTCCTGCCGCACCTGTCGCTGGTCGCCGTCGGCGGGGACGACGTCGTCGGGCACGTGATCGCCACCCGCGGGTGGATCGACCCCCTCGACGCCCCGGTCCTCGGGCTGGGCCCGCTCGGCGTGCGGCCGGATCGGCAGGGGAGGGGCGTCGGGACGGTGCTCGTGCACGCGCTGGTCGCCGTCGCCGAGGCCGCGGGGGAGCGCCTGGTCGCGCTGCTCGGCGACCCGGGCTTCTACGCCCGGGCCGGGTTCGTGCGCGCCTCGGACCTGGGCGTCGAGCCGCCGGACCCCGCGTGGGGCGCACACTTCCGGGCCCGCCGGCTCGCCGGCCGCGAGCAGCGCGGCACCTTCCGCTACGCGGAGCCCTTCGGCCGGCTGTGACGGCCTCCCTGCAGGGGCCCGCCGCGAGCGTGCGAGCGGTGGGGGCAGGGAGGTCCTTCCTCAGCGGCGGCGGACCTGCCGCTGGCTGACCGTCATCTGCCGGCCGCCGGGCAGCGGGCCGCCGGGGACCGGCGGGCGCGCGCCGCCGAGCGCGGCCAGCCGCCGGCCGAGGGTGTTGACCTCACCGGCGGACAGGTTGCGGGGCAGCTTCATCACGTGGGCGCTGAGCTTGCGGAGGGGGACCTGCCCCTCCTCCTCGCCGACGGTGACGTCGTAGATGGGGGTGTCGCCGACGACGCGGGCGATGCGCTTCTTCTCCTGCGCCAGCAGGCCGCGGACGCGGACCGGCGAGCCCTCGGCGACCAGGATGACGCCCGGGCGGCCGAGCACCCGGTGCACCGCGTCGAGCTGGGCGGTGCCGGCGACCCCGGCGGAGACCCGCCAGTCACCGCGCATGCCCTCGAGCACCCACGCGGCGGCGCCGGGCTGGCCCTCCACCTGGCGGTAGGCCGAGCCCTGCGCGCGGCGGCCGAAGACGATCATCGCCGCGAGCACGCCCAGGATGACCGCGATCGGCAGGAACAGGAACGGCGCCCCGAACAGGATGGCCACCAGCTCGACCACACCGGCCACCGCCACGAAGGCGATGAGCATGTACCACGGCAGCCTGGGGTCGTTCTTGCGCGTCAGCGAGTAGGCCTGCTTGATCATGCGGACCTGGTTGCCGACCTTCTTCAGCCGGCCGACCTTCGGCTCGCCGTCCTTGCCGGTCCTGGCGGGCTTGCCCGCCTTCCCCGCCGCGGTGGCACCGCCCGAGGACCGGCCGCGCCCCGCGGCGGGACCCCGACCGGCGTTGCCGGCGGGAGCGGGGGAGTCTGTGGGCTTGCTGCGTGCCATGTCCCCAGGATAGGGGCGTCGCGCCGCGGTCCCGGGGAGCCCGCGGGGCGGTCAGCCCCGAGTGGTGAGACCGCGGGCCTCGACGGCCTGCTGGTAGAGCCGCCCGGCCCGGTAGGAGCTGCGCACCAGCGGCCCGGCGAGCACGCCCGGGAAGCCGATCTCCTCCGCCTGCTGCTGGA
Organism: Geodermatophilus sp. SYSU D01036; assembly: GCF_054050435.1. Lineage (NCBI taxonomy): Bacteria > Bacillati > Actinomycetota > Actinomycetes > Geodermatophilales > Geodermatophilaceae > Geodermatophilus > Geodermatophilus sp. SYSU D01036. The sequence continues at coordinate 139,618 of NZ_JBJGZJ010000002.1, forward strand.
AGCCGACGAACTCGTCGGGCTTGACCCAGCGGACGACGGGGTGGTGCCGCGGCGAGGGCCGCAGGTACTGGGTGATCGTCAGCAGGTCGCAGCCGGCCTCGTGCAGCGCGCGCATGGTCTCGACCACCTCGTCGGGCTCCTCGCCCATGCCGAGGATGAGGTTGGACTTGGTGACCAGCCCGGCCTCGCGGGCGGCGGTGATCACCGCGAGCGACCGCTCGAAGCGGAAGCCGGGGCGGATGCGCTTGAAGATCCGCGGCACCGTCTCGACGTTGTGCGCCAGCACCTCCGGCCGGGAGGAGAACACCTCGGCCAGCTGGTCGGGGTCGGCGTTGAAGTCGGGGATGAGCAGCTCGACGCCGCACCCGGGGACGGCGGCGTGGATCTGGCGGACGGTCTCGGCGTAGAGCCACGCGCCGCCGTCGGGCAGGTCGTCGCGGGCGACGCCGGTGACGGTGGCGTACCGGAGCTGCATCGTCGCGACGCTCTCGGCGACGCGGCGGGGCTCGTCGGCGTCGAACTCGGCGGGCTTGCCGGTGTCGATCTGGCAGAAGTCGCAGCGCCGGGTGCACTGGTCGCCACCGATGAGGAAGGTGGCCTCCCGGTCCTCCCAGCACTCGTAGATGTTGGGGCAGCCGGCCTCTTCGCAGACGGTGTGCAGGCCCTCGCGGCGGACCAGCGACTTGAGCTCGGTGTACTCCGGGCCGGTCTTCAGCCGGGTCTTGATCCACTCCGGCTTGCGCTCGATCGGGACCTGGCTGTTGCGCACCTCCAGGCGCAGCAGCTTGCGGCCCGAGGGACCGATCCGGGACGGCTCGGAGGTACTGGTCGCCACCGTCTCGCTCATGATCCCCACCGTACTCCCGGACGGCGATCGCCCCCGCCGCCTCGAGGGCAGCGGGGGCGATCGGGGTGCGGGTGCCGGACCGTCAGGCCTGGCCGGCGGCGGGCCCGGCGGTCGGGCCCTCGTCGGCCCCGCCGCCGCTGGTGAACGGCTCGGGCGCCGTCTCGGTCGGGTCGGTGGCGCCGGCGTCGTCGTCGCCGGCGACGTTCTGGGCATCGCGGATGCCCATGTCAGACTCGGGCGGGGCCGAGTCACCGGCGACGAACATCGCGTCGGAGACGGTCTTGCCGGAGTCGTCGTTGCTCGGGGAGCTGGGCACGGGGTCCTCTCGGTAGCTGGGCACGGGCCCGTCGCCGGCGGGCGCCGGCGTCCACGGGTCCTCGGTCTTGCGGCGCAGGAACGAGAACGCCGCCGCACCGACCGCCAGCGCGAGGAGCACCCACGGCCAGCGGCGCGGCCCGGACTCCGTACCCACCTTCCGCTTCGCCTGCGCAGCCTTCTTCGCGGTCTTCCGCGTGACCGTGCGCGTGGCCTTGCGGCCGGTCTGCGCGGCGCCGCCGACGAGCTCCGCGCGCCGGTGCTCGAGCTCGCTGAGAGCGGTGCCGACGCCGGCGACCAGGCTGTCGCGGGCGCTGCCGAGAGCCGGGACGACGGTGTCCCTCGCGGCGGCCACCCGGGGGGCGACCTCGGCGGCCAGCGCCTTGCGGGTGGCGGCCGAGGCGGCCTCCACCCGGGGCGCGAGCTCCGCGGCGGCCTTGGCGGCGGCGGCACCGGCGGCGGTGAGCGCCGAGGTGACCGCCGGGCCCGCGGACTCGCGGGCGGCGACCACGCGCGGGGTCAGCGCGTCGACGGCGGCGTCGACGCGCTCGCGGGCGGCGTCGAGGACGGGGTTGGCGGCCTCGCGGGCGGCCACGACCCGCGGGGTGAGCGCCACGACGGCGGCGTCGACGCGCTCGCGGGCGGCGTCGAGGACCGGGCTCGCGGCGCCGCGGGCGGCGTCCACCCGCGGGGCCAGGGCCTCACGGGCGGAGGCGACGGCGGGCGCGGCCACCGCGACGGCGGCGGCGACCCTGGGGGCGGCCGCCTCGCGCGCGGCGTCCACGCGGGGGGCGAGTTGCTCCGCGGCGGCCCGGCCGGCCTCCGTGACGGCGGCGCCGAGGTGGCTCAGCCCCTCCTGGAACTCGGCCCCGATGACCTGGCCGCGGGACTGTGTGACCGGGCCGCGGGACTGTGTGCGGGACACGGGATGCACCTCCGGGTTGATCGACTCCGGCCATCCTGCCCGCTCCGGCGGGAAGGCACATCCCCGGAACGACCCTCCCGTGCGCTCAGGCCGGGCGGAGCAGCCCCGAGCGGTGGGTGGCCAGCCAGCGCAGCAGGTCGGTGACCGGCATGGGCCGGGCGACGGCGTAGCCCTGGGCGACGTCGCAGCCCAGCGCGGCCAGCCGGGCGGCGGTGGTGAGGTCCTCGACGCCCTCGGCGACCAGGCTCAGGCCCAGGTCGTGGGCGAGCGCGACGGTGTGCCGCACGATCGCGGCGGCCCGCTCGTCCCGGTCGACGTCGGCGGTGAGGCTGCGGTCGAGCTTGAGCTCGTCGGCGGGCAGCCGGCGCAGGTAGGCCAGCGAGCTGTAGCCGGTGCCGTAGTCGTCGATGGAGGTGCGCACGCCCAGGCGGCGCAGCTCGCCGAGCACGGTGCGGCCGCGCTCGGGGTCGGCCATGAGGGTGTCCTCGACCAGCTCCAGGGTCAGCGCGGCCGGGGGCAGCCCGCGCCGGGCCAGCTTGGCGGCGACCTTGCCGGGCAGGTCGAGGTCGGCGACGTTGGCCGCGGACAGGTTCACCGACACCGGCACCCGGTGCTCGTCCCACCAGCGGGCGACCGCGTCCAGCGAGCGCTCGAGCATGGCGTCGGTCAGCGGGCGCAGCAGGCCGGCCTGCTCGGCGGCGGGCAGCACCTGCGCGGGGCCGAGCAGCCCGCGCCCGGGGTGGTGCCACCGCAGCAGCGCCTCGACGCCGACGGTGCGGCCGTCGTCCATGGCGACCTGCGGCTGCAGGTGGACGTCGAGCTGGTCCTCGACCAGCGCGGTGCGCAGCTCCTCCATCGTGCGCAGCCGCTCGCCCGAGCCGCTGGTCGGGTCGGGGACGTAGACGTGCACGCCGGTGCGCTCGGTCTTGGCCGCGTACATCGCCACGTCGGCGCAGCGCAGCAGCTCCTGGACGTCGTCGGCGGGGACGGGCGCGGTCGAGACGCCGATGCTCACCCCGACGTGCAGCCGGATGCCGTCGACCTCGAACGGCCGGCGCAGCAGGTCGTGGACGACGCCGGCGCGCTCGGCGGCGGTGTCCAGGTCGACGGCGGGCAGCAGCACGGCGAACTCGTCGCCGCCGAGCCGGGCGAGCACCTCGCCGGGCCGCAGCGCGGGGGCCACCCGCGGGCCGACCTGGCACAGCAGCTGGTCGCCGGCGCCGTGCCCGAGGCTGTCGTTGACCTCCTTGAACCCGTCGAGGTCGAGCAGCAGCAGCGCGGCGGGGGAGGCGGTGGTGGCCCGGGCGACGACGGTGCGGGCGCGCTCGAGCAGGGCCCGCCGGTTGGGCAGGCCGGTGAGCTCGTCGGTGCGCGCCTCCTGCCGGACCACCGCGAACGTCCGCACCTCGCGGAAGGTGACCGCGGTGCGGGCCAGCGCGGCGAGCACGCAGCCGACGGCCAGCCACCCGGCGCTGTCGGGCAGGTCGTCGCCGTAGCCGGCGGCCAGCACGGCGAGGGCGGCGAGCGTGCCGGCCAGCGGCAGCGCGACCAGCCGCCAGGTGATGCGGACGCCCTCCTGCCCGGCGGCGCGCCGCGGGTCGCCGGTGGTGCGCCACGCGGCGACGGCGGCCAGCAGCACGCCGGCCTGCCACACCAGCTCCAGCGGCCCGCCGTCGGCGTAGCGGCCCTCGGCGCTCAGCACGAACAGGGCGGCGTCGGCGACGCAGAACAGCGCGATGGCCCCGGCGATGGTCAGCAGGGTGCGGTCCAGGTGCACGCCGAGGATGGCGCTGACGCCGACCAGCAGGGACAGCAGCAGCAGGTCGGCGCCGGGCCAGGCGAGCTGGGCGACCGAGACGTGGCCGCTGTCGGTGAGGTAGGGCCCGAGCAGGAACCCGGTGCCGACCGCCGTGGTGCCCAGGGCGGCGACGACGCCGTCGAGCCACATGCTGGGCAGGAACCGCGCGACGCGGGCGCGGATGAGCACGAACAGCGCGACGTAGAGGCTGCCGTAGGCGACGGCGACGCAGGTGTCGGCCACGGGGGCCGGCGTGGTGCCCGCCTGGCCGGTCTCGATGATGCGCGCGACGTTGCCGGCCGCGCCGACGACGAGGGAGGTGGCCAGCGCCCGCCAGGCGAGGCCCTCGCGGGGGGCCTGCCGGGCGGTCAGCCAGCAGGCGGCGCCGGCCGCCAGCCAGGACAGGTGGTAGAGGACGACGTCGTAGAGGACGTCCCAGGCCTGCCCGGGCGGGCGTGGGCCGACGCCGGTGGCGAAGAGGGCAGCGGCGAGCGCCGCGACCACCACGAGGGGGCCACGGGGACCGGTCCCCGCACGCCGGGGGGACACCTGAGCGCGCCGCACGAGGACGACAACGGTCCGTCCGCCGTCCGGGTGCAGTCCGGAGCGCCCGACCGACCCCTCCGGGTGAGTCCCCGGGCGTTAGACTCGGGGCGTGACCGGCGGACGTCTGCTTCTCCGGCCGTGCTGACCTGAGCGCTCAGTCAGCACGGCGACCCCTCCTGTGCGAGGGGTCTTTTCATGTCCGCCGACGGATGACACCGGGAGCACCGCGATGAGCCAGACGGCCAGCCAGCCCACGACCGAGCCGGCCGAGGAGGGCGTCCCCCCGCACCGCTACACCCCGGCCCTCGCCCAGCGGATCGAGCTGGAGTGGCAGGACCGGTGGGAGCGGGAGGGGACGTTCCACACGCCCAACCCGGTGGGCCGCCTGTCCGAGGGCTTCGAGCGGGTCGAGGGCCGGCCCAAGACCTTCATCATGGACATGTTCCCGTACCCCTCGGGTGCGGGCCTGCACGTCGGGCACCCCCTGGGCTACCTGGGCACCGACGTCACCAGCCGGTTCCGCCGCATGGACGGCGACAACGTGCTGCACCCGATGGGCTACGACGCCTTCGGCCTGCCCGCCGAGCAGTACGCCGTGCAGACCGGGCAGCACCCGCGGATCACCACCGAGGCCAACATCGCGGCGATCCGGGCGCAGCTGCGCCGGCTGGGCGTCGACCACGACGAGCGCCGCACCTTCGCCACGATCGACCCCGGCTACTACCGGTGGACCCAGTGGATCTTCCTGAAGATCTTCGGCGCCTGGTTCGACGAGCAGGCCGGGAAGGCCCGCCCGGTGGAGGAGCTGGTCGCCGAGCTGGACGCCGGCACCCGCGAGCCGGCGCCGGGCACCAACCCGTCGGGCCGGCCGTGGGCCGGGCTGTCCGACGTCGACAAGCGGAAGGTCGTCGACGCCCACCGGCTGGCCTACCTGCACGAGGCGCCGGTCAACTGGTGCCCGGGCCTGGGCACGGTGCTCTCCAACGAGGAGGTCACCCCCGACGGCCGCTCCGAGCGCGGCAACTTCCCCGTGTTCCGGCGCCCGCTGACCCAGTGGATGATGCGGATCACCGCCTACGCCGAGCGGCTGCTGGCCGACCTGGACCGCCTGGACTGGTCGGACTCGGTCAAGCAGATGCAGCGCAACTGGATCGGCCGGTCCACCGGTGCCCGGATCGGTTTCAGCTGCGGGGACGAGACCATCGAGGTCTTCACCACCCGCCCGGACACCCTGTTCGGCGCCACCTACATGGTGCTGGCGCCGGAGCACCCGCTGGTAGAGACGCTGACCGCCGAGGCGTGGCCCGACGGCACCGACCCGCGGTGGACCGGCGGCGCGGCGACCCCGGGCGAGGCGGTGCGCGAGTACCAGCGGCAGGCCTCGCGGCGCTCGGAGCTGGACCGGCAGAACGAGAGCCGGGAGAAGACCGGCGTGTGGCTGGGCGCCACCGCCGTCAACCCGGTCACCGGGGCGGAGCTGCCGGTCTTCATCGCCGACTACGTGCTGACCGGCTACGGCACCGGCGCGATCATGGCCGTGCCGGGCGAGGACACCCGCGACTGGGAGTTCGCGCAGGCCTTCGGCCTGCCGATCGTGCGCACGGTGCAGCCGCCCGCCGACTTCGGCGGCGGCGCGTACACCGGCAGCGGTCCGATGATCAACTCGTCGAACGAGCAGGTCTCGCTGGACGGGCTGACCGACAAGGCCGCCGCCATCGCGCGGATGACCGAGTGGCTGGTGGCCGCCGGGCACGGCGAGGCGACGACCACCTACAAGCTGCGCGACTGGCTGTTCAGCCGGCAGCGCTACTGGGGCGAGCCGTTCCCGATCGTGTACGACGCCGACGGCCTGCCGCGCGCGGTGCCCGAGTCGCTGCTGCCGGTGCTGCTGCCCGACGTCGACGACTACTCGCCGAAGACCTTCGCCGACGACGACGCCGACTCCCAGCCCGAGCCGCCGCTGTCGCGGGTCACCGAGTGGACGACCGTCGAGCTGGACCTGGGCGACGGGCCGAAGCCCTACCGGCGCGAGACCAACACGATGCCCAACTGGGCGGGCTCCTGCTGGTACTACCTGCGCTACCTGGACCCGGGCGACGACGCGCAGATGGTCGACCCGGAGCTGGAGCGGTACTGGCTGGGCCCGCGGTCGCCGGGCGACGTCGGCGGCGTGGACCTCTACGTCGGCGGCATGGAGCACGCGGTGCTGCACCTGCTGTACGCCCGCTTCTGGCACAAGGTGCTGCACGACCTGGGCTACGTGTCCAGCGAGGAGCCGTTCCGGCGGCTGGTCAACCAGGGCTACATCTCGGCCTACGCCTACACCGACGAGCGGGGCTTCTACGTGCCGGCCGCCGACGTGGTGGAGGAGGACGGGCAGTTCTTCTACGAGGGCCGGCCGGTCAACCGCGAGTACGGGAAGATCGGCAAGTCCCTGAAGAACATGGTCACGCCCGACGAGATGATCGGTGCGTACGGGGCCGACACGTTCCGGGTGTACGAGATGTCGACCGGGCCGCTGGAGCAGTCCCGGCCGTGGGACACCAAGGCCGTCGTCGGCTCGCAGCGGCTGCTGCAGCGGATCTGGCGGGTCGTCGTCGACGAGGAGACCGGCGCGGTCCGGGCCGCCGACGACGCCGCGCCCTCCGAGGACGTGCTGCGGGCGCTGCACAAGGCGATCGCCGGCGTGCGCGACGGCATGGCGACGCTGCGGTTCAACGTCGCCATCGCCCGGATCGCCGAGCTGACCAACGCGCTGACCGCGGCCTACGGCGCCGACTCCCCGGTGCCGCGGGCGGTGGCCGAGCCGCTGGTGCTGCTGGTGGCGCCGCTGGCTCCGCACCTGGCCGAGGAGCTGTGGGCGCGGCTCGGGCACGCCGACTCGATCGCCTGGGCGCCGTTCCCGGTGGCCGACGAGCGGTGGCTGATCGAGGACACCGTGCAGGTCGCCGTCCAGGTCAACGGCAAGGTGCGGGCGCAGGTGACCGTGCCGGCCGACGCCGACGCCGCGGCGCTGGAGGAGGCGGCGCGGGCCGACGAGAAGGTCGCCGCGCAGCTGGACGGCCGGAGGGTGCGGCGCGTGATCGCCGTCCCGGGCCGGCTGGTCAACTTCGTCGTCGCCTGAGGCCGTCGCCTGAGGCCGTCGCCCGAGGCCGCCGCCCGAGGCCGCCGCCCGGGCCGCCGGGCCCCGCCTGGGCCCCTGCTCAGGCGGGGCGGACGCGGATCATGGCGTGCCGCTCGGTGCCCGGGCGGGTGAGCCGCTGCCAGAGTCTCGAGCCGGCGTAGGAGACCCGCCACTGCCAGCCGTAGCGGCGGGCGAGCGCGGCGCGCGCCTGCCGCCACTCGTGCGGCTCCAGCAGCTCGGCGGTGGCCTCGACGACCGGCCCCGTCACCCGGCCGCGGACGTCGCACGGGGCCACGGTGACCCGCGCGGTGTGCCGCAGCCGCTTGACCTTGCCGGAGTCGGCACGGGTCCAGACGACGAGGCCGTCGCCGTCGGGGGCGGCCCAGACCGGCGTGGGCACCGGCTCCCCGGTGCGGCGGAACGTGGTCAGGCTGACGTAGGTGCTGTGCGGCAGGCCGGCCATCAGGCGGCCGGGGCGAGGGTGAGCACCCGCCGCATCGCCGCCTCCACCGTGTCGACCACCTCGGCCACCGGGACGTCGCGGCCCAGCTCGGCGCTGAGCGAGGTGACCCCGGCGTCGGCGATGCCACAGGGGACGATCGCGCCGAACGCGCCGAGGTCGGGGTCGCAGTTGAGCGCGAACCCGTGCATGGTCACCCCGCGGGCGACGCGCACGCCGATCGCGGCGATCTTGCGCTCGGGCCGGAACCGGCTGCCGGGTCCGGGGGCGTCGGCGGCCACCCAGACGCCGCTGCGCCCGTCGACGCGCATCGTGTCGACGCCGACCGAGGCGCACACCTCCATGAGCGCGTCCTCGAGCCGGCGCACGTGCGCCACGACGTCGACCGGGTCGCGGAGCGCCACGATCGGGTAGCCGACGAGCTGGCCCGGCCCGTGCCAGGTGATCTTGCCGCCGCGGTCGACGTCGACCACCGGCGTGCCGTCGAGCGGGCGCTCGTGCGGCTCGGTGCGCCGGCCCGCGGTGTAGACCGAGGGGTGCTCGAGCAGCAGCAGCGTGTCCGGCGCCTCGCCGGCGATCCGCGCGGCGTGGATCTCGCGCTGCCGAGCCCAGGCCTCCTCGTAAGGGACGGTGCCGGCCCGGACGACGCGCAACTCGGTCACGACTCCCAGCCTAGGCCCGCGCTCACCGCAGCCGCCGGGGCTCGAGGCGGGTCTCGACGGCGGTGCCGTCCGGGCCGCGCTCCACCCGGTAGGCGGCCTTGCCCGGCCGGTCGGCCACCGCCTCGACCAGCGCGGTGCCGCGGTAGACCAGGCCCACGCCGTCGTCGGTGGCGTGCCCGGCGGGCAGCGTCCCGTCGGCCACCAGCCGCTGGTACAGCGGCCGCCGCTGCTCTTCGGAGTCGTGGTGGACGCCGTTGGAGGTGGGGATCAGCCCCAGCCCGTTCGTCACCGGCCGCAGGTCGGGACCGTAGGAGTCGGTGGTGCCGCCGACGTGCCAGCACAGCGACCCGGCCGACACCCCGCCGAGCACCACCCCGGCCTGCCAGCACTCGGCCAACACCTCGTCGAGGCCGTGCACCCGCCACACCGCGAGCAGGTTGGCCACGCTGCCGCCGCCCACCCGGACGACGTCCTGCGCCAGCAGGTGCGCCCGCACGTCGGCGACGGTGGGCATCGGGAACAGGCTCAGGTGGCTCAGCCGGACCGCGCTGCCGGCGAAGGCGCCGTACACGCCGGCCAGGCGCGCGGGGTCGTCGCCGGTGGCGGTGCCCAGATAGCAGAGGCGCGGCTGCGCGGGCGCTCCGGCGAGCTCGACGGCCAGGTCGAACACCGGGCCCGGCGCCCAGTCGTAGGGACCGCGGCCGCGGGAGTCGAAGCCGATGCTCGTGGCCAGCACGGTCGGGGCGGTGGCGGGCATCAGGCGGCTCCGGCCGCGGCTGTCGAGGCGGTCGCGGGCCGCAGCCGGCGCAGGACCGCGGCGGCGGTGCGGCGGCCGCTGGCCATGGCGCCCTGGATGGAGGGGGTGTCCCGGTGGTCGCCGCAGACGTACAGGCCACCGCCGAGGTCGACCGGGCGGCGCAGCCGCAGCGGGGGCAGCGCCGCGGGCTGCGCGCCGGTCACGGTGACCGTGGTCAGGTGCTGCAGGTCCGCGGTGGCGACGTCGTGCAGCCGGGCCACCTCGTCGCGGACCTCGGCCTCCGGCGTGGGTGCCAGCGAGCTGCTGGCCACCAGGGCGCGGCCGTCGGGGGAGTAGGCCGGCTGGGCGTCGGTGAGCACCGCGCTGTTGACCAGCCGGCCGCCCGGCGTCCCCAGGACGATGAGCGGCTCGGGCCACGGCGAGGCCGGCAGCACGTGGTAGTGGGTCGTCACCTGGCGGGGCGCGGCGGCCTCGACCGCCGGCACGAGCAGAGCCGCGGTGTCGGGGTCGGTGGCCACCACGACGGCGTCGGCGCGCACCGGGCCGGCGTCGCTGTCGACCGAGCTGCCCGAGACCTCCCTGACCCGGACCCCGTGGTGGACGCGCCCCTCACCGACCCGGGCGGCCAGCTGCTCGCCGATCGCCTGGATGCCCCGCGCCGGCAGGCCGGTGCCGCCGCGGACGAAACTGCGCCACAGCAGGTCCAGGTAGCGGCTGGAGGTCTCCAGCCGGTCCTCGAGCAGCACGCCCGCGAAGAACGGCCCGAAGAACCGTTCCAGGGCCGGGGCGCCGACCCCGGCCCGCCGGAGGTGCTCGGCCGCGGAGGTCTCCGGGGCCGTCAGCAGGCGCGGGACCGGCCAGAACCCGGCGCGCGCGGAGAACGCGGCGATCGCGGCCTTGTGGGGCAGGGACCCCACCGGTGCCCGCAGCGTGTCCGCCACCGCCGAGGGCCGGCGGCGGGGGTCGGCGACCCGGTGTGCGCGGCCCCCGACGCGGATGACCGCGCCGGGGGTGAAGAAGCCGAGGTCGAGGGCAGGCAGGTCGAGGTCCGCGGCGCGCGGGTAGCCGGTGTTGAACACCTGGAAGCCGCGGTCGACGACGAAGCCGTCGACCCGCTCGGTGGCCAGCCGCCCGCCCGCGGAGGCGGAGGCCTCCAGGACGTGCACGTCGATCCCGGCGGCGGCCAGGCGGGTGGCCGCCGACAGGCCGGCCAGCCCGGCGCCCACGACGACGACCTCGGCACGGGCGGGCAGCGGCATGCCCCGAACCTAGGTGCAGTCGGCGGCGGGCACCCGTCCGGGACGGCGCCTGTGGACGCCGCCCCGGGCTGTGGACGGCGGGCGCGGGACGACGGCGGCGCGGCCTACGGTCCCCGCCGTGCCCGCCACCCCCTCGCCCAGCGCCGGCCCCGACGCCGCCCCGGTGCCACCCGTCGTGCCCGGCTACCGGCTCGACCGGCTGCTCGGCCGCGGCGGTTCCGGCGAGGTCTGGCGCGCGCGGCCCCGCGACGGCGGCGCGGCGGTGGCGGTGAAGCTGCTCGTGGCCGGCGACGCCGGGCGGCAGGCGCGGGAGGCGGCGCTGCTGGGTGCGCTCGACCACCCGCACCTGGTCCGGCTGCACGAGGTGGTGCACCAGCCTCGCCGCGGCGGCCCGGCCCGGGTGGCGCTCGTCCTCGACCTGCTCGAGGGCGGCAGCCTGGCGGCGCTGCTGGCCCGGCGCGGCCGGCTGCGCCCCGGCGAGGTGGTCACCGCGCTGGCGCCGGTCGCCGCCGCACTGGCGTGCGCGCACGAGCAGGGCGTCGTGCACGGCGACCTGTCCCCGGGCAACGTCGTCTTCACCGCCGAGGGGCGGCCGGTGCTCACCGACCTCGGCGTGGCGCGGGTGCTGGGCGAGGACGCCGCCGGTGAGGTGACGCCGGCCTACGTCGACCCCGCCGTCGCCCGCGGGAGCGCGCCCGGCCCGGCCTCGGACGTCTTCGGCGTCGCCGCGGCCGCCTTCCACGCGCTGACCGGCGTCCCGCCGTGGAACGCCGCGACCCCCGCCGACACCCTCGCCGTCGCCGCCGCGGGCGAACTGCCCGACCTCGCCGAGCTGGCCCCCGGCACGCCGCCCTCGCTGCTCGAGGTGGTCGGCCGCGGCCTGTCGGCCGATCCGCACGCACGGGGGTCGGCGGCGGCCTTCGCGCTCGACCTGCGGCACGCCTGCCGCCCGGAGCCGGTGCGGCTGCCGGCACCGGGCATCCCCGACGCCGAGCTGGCCCGGACCGGCCGCGGCCCGCGCACCGAGCTGACCCACCAGGTGCCCGGCCGGCGCCGCCGGCCCGCGCCCGCCGAGGTCCGCGCACCGTCGGGCCGGTCGGGGTGGCCGGGAGGACCGCTCGCGCGGCGGGCTGCCGCGGGCATCGCGCTCGCCGCTCTGGTGCTGGGCGCGGTGGCCCTCGGGCTGGCGCTGACCCGCTCCGGGCCCGGCGGACCGGCGGCGCCGGCGGCCGCGGCCACTCCGGAGTCCGCCGTCCCGGCGCCGTCCCCGGTCCTGTCCACCGCCCCGGCGCCGTCCCCGATCCCGTCCTCCGCCCCGGCGCCGTCCTCCGCCCCGGCCCCCGCCCCGCCGCCGTCGGCGGAGCAGGTCGACTGGACCACCGTCCTCACCGACCTCTACGACCGTCGCGCACGGGCGTTCACCACCGGCTCCCCGGCGCTCCTGGACGAGGTCTACACCGCCGACAGCCCGCTGCTGGCCGCCGACCGCGCCTACCTGGCCGCGCTCACCGCCGCCGGTGAGCTGCTGCGCGGCTTCGCCCCGTCGGTTTCCGACGTGACGGTCGAGGCCGCGACCTCCGGGGACGGGTCCGTGCGGGTGCGGCTGGTCGACAGCTGGCCGGAGTACGCGGTCGTGGCGGCCACGGCTCCGGACGGCCCGGTACTGCGCACGGAGGCCGGCCGCGGGGACGCCCCGGTGACGATGGTGCTGGTCCCCGGGGCCGGCGGCTGGCGGATCGGGACCGCGGGGCGGCTGGCGTGAGGCCGGCGGTGGCGTCAGTCGCGGCCGAGCGCGTCGCGGAGGGCGGCGGGCAGGTCGCGGTGCCGGAACGGGTAGCCGGCCGCGAGCAGCCGGGCGGGCACGGCCCGCTGCCCGGCGAGGACGCTGGAGCGGCCGAACTCGCCGAGAGCCGAGCGGATGGCGAAGCCGGGCACCGGCAGGACCGTCGGCCGGTGGACGGCCCGGCCCAGCTCCCGGACGAACTCGTCGTTGCGCACGGGGTCGGGACCGGTGACGTTGACCGGCCCGGACACCTCGTGGGCGGTGAGCAGGAAGCGGATGGCGCCCACCTCGTCGTCCAGGCTCACCCACGGCCAGTACTGCTGCCCCGACCCCACCCGGCCGCCGAGGCCGAGCCGGAAGACCGTGCCGAGGATACGCACGAGCATGGCGCCGCGGCCGATGACCAGGCCGGTCCGCAGCGCGACCACCCGGACGCCCGCCTCGGCCGCGGGGGCGGTGGCGGCCTCCCACTGCACGCACACGCGGGCGAGGAAGTCGTCCCCGGGCGGGGCGTCCTCCTCGACCACCCGGTCCCCGGTGTCGCCGTAGTAGCCGACCGCGGACGCCGACAGCAGCACCCGCCGGCGCGAGGGGTCCTCGGCGGCCGCGGCGGCGAGCGCCTCGGCGATCGTGGTGGTGCTGTCCACCCGGCTGGTCAGCACGTCCCGCCGGTAGGCCTCGGTGAACGGGCGCGGCCGGATCGGCGTGCCGGCGAGGTTGACCACCGCGTCGACGTCACGCAGCAGCGCCGGGTCGATCCGCCGGTGCTGGGGGTCCCAGCGGTGCTCGTCGGCGGTGCGGGGAGTGCGGCGGACCAGCCGGATGACCTCGTGCCCGTCGGCGCGCAGCGCCGGCACCAGCGTCGACCCGATGAGGCCGGAGGCCCCCGTGACGGCGATCTTCATGACCCTCCTCGTCCCCCCTGCCCGGTACGACCTCGGGCCCCGGCGCGTGCGCCGGGGCCCGAGCGGGGGACGTCAGCTCAGGCCGAGCTCGCCCTGGAACTGTCCGGCCTCCAGCCGCTCCTTCACCGTGCCGAGGAACCGGGCGGCGTCGGCGCCGTCGACGATCCGGTGGTCGTAGGTGAGGGCCAGGTAGACCATCGAGCGCACCGCGATGACCTCGCCGAGGTCCGGGTCCTGCACCACGACCGGGCGCTTGACCACGGTGCCGGTGCCCAGGATCGCCACCTGCGGCTGGTTGATGATCGGCGTGTCGAACAGGGCGCCGCGGCTGCCGGTGTTGGTCAGCGTGAACGTGCCGCCGCCCAGCTCGTCCGGGGTCACCTTGTTGAGGCGGGTGCGCTCGGCCAGGTCGGCGATCTTGCGGGCCAGCCCGCCGATGCTCAGGTCACCGGCGCCGTGGATGACCGGCACGAGCAGGCCGCGCTCGGTGTCCACGGCGACGCCCAGGTTCTCCTGGTCGTGGTAGGTGACGGTGCCGGCCTCCATGTCGACGGAGGAGTTCACGGCCGGGTGGGCCTTGAGCGCCTCGACCGCCGCCTTGGCGAAGAACGGCAGGAACGACAGCTTGACGCCCTCGCGGGCCTCGAAGTCCCGCTTGGCCCGGTCCCGCAGCTTGGCGATCCGCGTGATGTCGACCTCGACGACGGTGGTCAGCTGGGCGCTGACCGCCAGCGACTCGACCATCCGCCGGGCGATGACCCCGCGCAGGCGGGACATCTTCTCGGTGCGGCCGCGCAGGGAGGTGTCCGGCTGGGCCGCCGGCGACGGGGTCGTGGCCCGACCGGCGGCGGCCGGAGCCGGGGCGGCGGCCGGAGCCGGAGCGGCAGCCGGGGCGGAGGCGGCCTCCGCGGCGGCCAGGACGTCCTGCTTGCGGATGCGGCCGCCCACGCCGGTGCCGGTGACGCCGGCCAGGTCGACGCCGTGCTCGGCGGCCAGGCGGCGCACCAGCGGCGTCACGTAGGTGCCGCCACCGTCGGCCGGAGCCGCGGGCGCCGGGGCCTCCGCCCGCGCGGGCTGCGAGGGCTGGCTGCTCTGCTGGGCGCGGACGGTCTCGGCCTCGCCGGACCCGTAGTCGGCCCCGGCGGGGACCGACGGCGGGGCGGCCGGCGGCTGGGGCGCGGGCTGCTGCTCCTGCCGCGGCGCCGGAGCGGGAGCCGGGGCCGGGGCCGGGGCCTCCTGCGGCGCAGGGGGCTCCTGCGAGGCGGGGGCCGGCGCGGCAGGGGCGGGGGCACCGCCACCGGCAGCTCCGGACCCGATCACGGCCAGCTGGGCGCCGACCTCGACGGTCTCGTCCTCGTTGACGGTGATCGACAGCAGCGTCCCCGACACCGGAGCGGGGATCTCGGTGTCGACCTTGTCGGTCGAGACCTCGAGCAGCGGCTCGTCCGCGGTGACCTCGTCGCCGACCGCCTTGAGCCAGCGGGTGACGGTGCCCTCGGTGACGCTCTCGCCGAGCGCCGGCATGGTCACCGGCGTCCCCTCGCCGCCGCCCTGACCGCCGCCCTGGTCGGCGGGGGCCGGGGCCTCGGCGGCCGGAGCGGGCTGCGGCTCGTCGGCGGCGCCGGGGCCGGCGTCCTCCACCTGCTCGACCGGGGTCTGCGGGGTGGTGGCGTCCTCGGCGGAGGCCGGCCCGCCGGCACCCGCGTTGTCACCGTCGCCGCCGATCACGGCCAGCTCGGCGCCGACCTCGACGGTCTCGTCCTCGGACACGAGGATCTTGGTGAGGACACCCGCCGCGGGGGAGGGGATCTCGGTGTCGACCTTGTCGGTCGAGACCTCGAGCAGCGGCTCGTCGACCTCGACCTGCTCACCCTCCTGCTTCAGCCATCGGGTGACCGTGCCCTCGGTGACGCTCTCGCCCAGGGCGGGCATGGTGACGGAGGTCGGCATCGGGGCGGGGCTCCTTCGTGGCGGCGCGGGTGGGGGAGACGGAGAGCGGAGCCGGCCGGCTCAGCTGTGGGCGTGCAGCGGCTTGCCGGCGAGGGCCAGGTGGGCCTCGCCGATCGCCTCGCTCTGCGTGGGGTGCGGGTGGATCAGGGAGGCGACCTCGTCGGGCAGGGCCTCCCAGTTGAAGATCAGCTGCGCCTCGGCGACGAGCTCGCCGACCCGGCTGCCGACCATGTGCACGCCGACGACCGGGCCGTCCTTCTGACGGATCAGCTTGACCGCGCCCTGGGTCTTGAGGATCTGGCTGCGGCCGTTGCCGCCCAGGTCGTAGACGAGGGTCTCGACGTCGCCGTACTCGTCGCGGGCCTGGGTCTCGGTCAGGCCGACCGAGGCGACCTCGGGGTCGGAGTAGGTGACCCGCGGGACGCCGGCGTAGTCGATCGGCACGACCGGGAGGCCGGCGAGCCGCTCGGCGACGAGGATGCCCTCGCCGAAGCCGACGTGGGCCAGTTGCAGGGTGGGGATGAGGTCACCGACGGCGGAGATGGTCGGCACGTTGGTCTGGCAGTACTCGTCGACCAGCACGTAGCCGCGGTCCATCGCGACGCCGGCCTCCTCGTAGCCCAGGCCCTGGCTGACCGGCCCGCGGCCGATGGCCACCAGCACGATCTCGGCCTCGAACTCCTTGCCGTTCTGCAGGGTGACCTTCACGCCGTTATCGGTGGACTGCACCGAGGAGACCATGTTCCCGAGCTCGAAGTTGATCTTCCGGCGGCGGAAGGCGCGCTCGAGGAGCTTGGAGGAGTTCTCGTCCTCCAGCGGCACCAGGTGCTTGAGGCCCTCGATGATCGTGACGTCGACGCCGAAGGACTTCCAGGCGCTGGCGAACTCGCAGCCGATGACGCCGCCGCCCAGGATGATCGCCGAAGTCGGGACGCGGTCGAGCGTGAGGGCCTGCTCGCTGTCCATGACGCGGACGCCGTCGAGCTCGACGCCGGGGATGGAGCGCGAGTAGGAGCCGGTGGCCAGCAGGACGTGGCGCCCCTCGTAGGTCTGCCCGTTCACCGCGACCGCGGTGGGGGAGACCAGCCGGCCCTCGCCCTCGACGTAGGTGATCTTGCGGCTCTTGATCAGGCCCTGCAGGCCCTTGTACAGCCGCGAGATGACGCCGTCCTTGTAGGAGTTGACGCCGTCCATGTCGATGCCGGCCAGCGAGGTCTTCACCCCGAACTGCTCGCCCTCGCGGGCCAGGTCGGCGACCTCACCGGCGTGCAGCAGGGCCTTGGTGGGGATGCACCCGCGGTGCAGGCAGGTGCCGCCGACCTTGTCCTTCTCGATCAGGACGACCGACATCCCCAGTTCCGCGGCCCGCAGCGCGGCGGCGTAGCCACCCGAGCCACCACCGAGGATGACCAGGTCGGCGGGGGTGGTGGGTGCGCTCACGACGTGCTCCTCGATGCTCTCGGCCTGCCCCACCCGAACGGGTGGGGGATGGTCCTCGACCATCCTGCCACTCCGGGTGACGGGGCAGGCCGAGGCGGTTGCGTGCCGCGTGCGGCCGGGGTCCCCGGCCGCACGCGAGGTCAGCGGGTCAGCAGGTCCTCGATGGTGGCCAGCAGGGTGCGGACCGGCACCCCGGTGCCGCCCTTGGGCGTGTAGCCCCAGGGTGCGCCGGTGTTGAAGCTGGGCCCGGCGATGTCGACGTGCGCCCAGGGCAGCCCGGCCGGGACGAACTCGGCGAGGAAGTGCGCCCCGACGAGCATCCCGCCCATGCGGTCGGCGTTGGCGTTGACGAAGTCGGCGACCGGCGAGTCGATGCCGCGCCGCAGCTCCTCCGGCATCGGCATCGGCCACATCGGCTCGCCGCTGCGCCGGCTGGCCGCGACGACGGCGTCGCGCATGTCGTCGCTGCCCATGACGCCGGCGGTGCGCGCGCCGAGCGCGACCAGCTGCGCGCCGGTCAGCGTCGAGGCCTCGAGCAGGACGTCGGGGGAGTCCTCGGCCGCACGGGCGATGGCGTCGGCCAGGATCACCCGGCCCTCGGCGTCGGTGTTGGTGATCTCGGCCTTCTTGCCGTTGCGGAAGGTGACCACGTCGGCCGGCCGGTAGGCGGTGCCGCTGGGCAGGTTCTCCGCCATCGGGACCGTGGCGGTGACCTCGACCGGCAGGCCGAGCTGGGCGACCAGGCAGACGGTGGCGATCACGGCCGCGGCGCCGGCCATGTCGCTCTTCATCTCGTCCATCTTCGCGGCGGGCTTGATCGACAGGCCGCCGCTGTCGAAGGTGATGCCCTTGCCGACCAGGGCGACCTTCTTCTGCGCCTTCTTGCCCGAGTAGGTCAGCCGGAGCAGCCGCGGGCCGCGCGCCGAGCCCTTCCCGACGGCCAGGATGCCGCCGTAGCCGCCGGCGGCGAGCCCGTCCTCGTCGAGCACCTCGACCTTCAGGCCGGCGGCCTTGCCCGCGGCTGCACCGCGGGCGGCCAGCTCGGCCGGGTAGAGGTCGTTGGGCGGGGTGTTGACCAGGTCCCGCACCAGCGCGACCGCGTCGGCCACGGCGCGGACCCGTGCCAGCGGGGCCTTCGCCGCGCCGGCGTCGGGGACGACGACGGTGAACTCGCACGGCGGGGTGGGCCGGTCGGCGGGCAGGTCGGATTTGTAGGCGGTGAACTCGTACGCGCCGAGCAGCGCGCCCTCGCCGACGGCGTGCAGCCGCTCGGCGTCCGGGGTCCCGCCGACGGCGGCCAGCAGGGTGACGACCGAGCCGCGGCCGGCCAGCGCGCGGCTGGCGGCGCCGGCGGCGCGGCGGATCGCCTCGGGGGAGTAACCGCCGGTGGCCTCGGGGGCGCCGAGCCCGACGGCGGCGACGACGGGGAACGGGCCCTGCCCGAGGCTGGCCACCCGGGTGACCTCGTCCTGGGTGCCGCGCGCCCCGAGGTCGGCCAGGGCGGGCAGCAGCCGGCCGCCAAGCAGGCGGTCCACGGCCTCCGCGCCCGGTGTGGGCAGCGGGCCGGAGGAGCCCTTCCCGATGCCGACGACGACGGCGTCGGCGGGTGTCTTCTCGAGCGGGCGGTCGGTGGCGGTGATCGTGGGCGGCACCGCTCGATCCTAGAAGGACCCCCGTGCCCCCCACGCCTCGCAGGCTCGGCGCGGGCCCCTGCACGGGGGCCGGTTCCGGCACGCCGCCGGATAGCGTGCGGGGGTGACCGCGCGCACCTCGCCCCTCCACGACCGCCACGTGGCGGCCGGCGCCAAGCTGGCCGACTTCGGCGGCTGGTCGATGCCGATCGAGTACGCCGGCGGCGGGGTGCTCGCGGAGCACGCCGCCGTGCGCGAGGCGGTGGGCCTGTTCGACGTCTCGCACCTGGGCACGGGCACCGTGCGCGGGCCCGGTGCCGCGGCCCTGGTCGACGCCTGCCTGACCAACGACCTCGGGCGGATCGGGCCGGGGCAGGCGCAGTACACGCTGTGCTGCGTCCCCGACGGCGAGGCCGACGCCGGCGGCGTGGTCGACGACCTCATCGTCTACCTGCACTCACCCGACGACGTGCTGCTCGTGCCCAACGCCGCCAACGCCCATGAGGTCCTCGCGCGGATCGCCGCCGCCGCGCCGGCCGGCGTCACGGTGACCGACCGGCACGAGGAGGTCGCCGTCCTCGCCGTGCAGGGGCCGCGCTCGGCCGCCGTCCTCGAGGCCGCCGGGCTGGCCGCGGAGCTGGACTACATGGCCTTCGCGGGCGGGGAGGGGCAGGAGGTCACCGTCTGCCGCACCGGCTACACCGGCGAGCACGGCTACGAGCTGCTCGTCGCCGCCGAGCGGGCCGGCGCGCTGTGGGACCGGCTGCTCGAGGCCGGCGCTGCCGAGGGCATCCGCGCGTGCGGGCTCGGCGCGCGGGACACCCTGCGCACCGAGATGGGCTACCCGTTGCACGGCCACGAGCTGTCCCGGCAGATCACCCCCAACCAGGCGCGCAGCGGCTGGGCGGTCGGGTGGAAGAAGCCGGCCTTCTGGGGCCGGCAGGCGCTGCTGGCCGAGCGCGAGGACGGCCCGACCCGACTGCTGTGGGGCCTGCGCGCCACCGGCCGCGGCATCCCGCGTCCCGGCATGGACGTCCTCGACGAGGCCGGCCGCCGCATCGGCGAGGTCACCAGCGGCACGTTCTCCCCGACGCTCCGGACCGGGATCGCGCTGGCCCTGCTCGACGCCGCGGCCGGCGTCGCGCCGGACACGCCACTCGCCGTCGACGTCCGCGGCCGCCCGCAGCCCGTCGTCGCCGTCCGGCCGCCGTTCGTGCCCTCGCACGTGCGCTGAGGACGGCGCCCGCCGGGAGAGGCCCTCAGGCCTTCTGCTTGGACTCCTTCGTGGGTTCCGGCGGGTCGGGCAGCTCGTCGGCCATCGTGGCGTTGCGCTGGCCCATGGGGACCGGCGGGCCCTCGGTGGTGTCCTCGGCCGTCTGGTGCTCGGCCTCGGAGTTGATCTCCGCGCCCAGCAGGACCAGGTAGCAGGTGAGGTACAGCCACAGCATCAGCACGATGACGCCGGCGATGGCGCCGTAGGTCTTGTCGTACGAGCCGAAGTTGTTGACGTAGAAGCTGAAGCCCAGGCTGACCAGCGCCCAGATGACCGTGACGACGATCGCGCCGAGGCTCACCCACTTGAGCTGCGGCGCGTCGCGGTCGGGCGCCACCCGGTAGAGCACCGCCAGCGAGCCGGCGAACACCCCGAGCAGCAGCACCCAGCGCACGACCTGCGCCAGGACCGTCCCGACGACGCCCAGTGGCAGCGCGTCGAGCACCGCCGGGACGACGGCGACCAGCGTGAAGGTGACCAGCACGAACACGATGGCGCCGAGCGTGAGCCCGAGTGCCATCGCCTTGCGCTTGACGAACCCGCGGGTCTCGACCTCGTCGTAGGCGATGTTCACCGCGGTGATCACGTTGCCCGTGCCGCCGGACGCCGACCACAGCGCCGCCAGGACCGAGATCACCAGCGACACCGACAGCGCGCCGCCGCTGTTCTGCGTGATCGCGGTGAGCTGGTCGCCGATCAGGGCGGCCGCCTCGTCGGGGAGCTGCGCCGAGAGGCTCTCGACCTGCCGCGCGACGGTCTCCGGGGAGGCCACGAGGCCGTAGATGGAGATCGTCGCGATCAGCGCCGGGAAGATCGCGAGGAAGGCGAAGAACGCGACGCCGCCGGCGATGATCGGCATGTTGTCGGCGTTGTTCTCCGCCCACGCCCGCTTGACGATCTGCTTCCAGCCCCGGGCCGGGATCTCGGTGGGCTTGTCCGCGTGCATCCCGGGGAGCTCGGCCGGGGTCGGGCCGCCGGGGGGCACCCGGCCCGGCTCGGCCCCCTCCTCGCCCCGGGCGGCCCGCTCGGCCGCCTCCCGCGCGGCCGCCCGCCGGGCGGCCTTCTCCTCGACCCGCTCGCGGATCCGGTCGACCGCGCTGTCGCGCTGCCTGGTCCCGGACATGCCAGGCCCCCTCCCGTCGGTCGCCGTCGTCCCGGCGTCAGTCGCCCGGCCAGCTGCCGGTGAGCTTGGTGAAGCCGCGCGCGCCGGCGCGGTCGATCGCCGCCTTGGTGGCGGCGAAGATCGCCCCCTGGATGGCCGCGGCGAGGACCACCTCGCGCATGCGGTACTCGCTCTGCAGCGCGTCGGGGGCGTCGTCCTCCCCGGAGATGCGCTTCCACACCTGCTTGAAGACCGCCCCGGAGACGACGCCGGCGAGGATGCCCCCGACCAGGCCGACCGGGCGGTAGACGAGCCTCGCGCCCTTGCTGCTCACGTGCGCACCTTCCTCGCGGCCTTCCGGGTCCGCTGCTTCGTCCTCCGCGCGTTCCGCGCCACCGCCCGGCGGGCCCGGGCCGCCTCGCGGGCGGCCTCCTTGCGGGCCCGGTGGGCCTCGGCGCGGGCCTGCGCCAGGGCCGTCGCCGACCCGGTGGCGGCGGCCGCGGCCCGGCGGCGCTTGCGGCGCTGCCGCCAGACGACCAGCCCGACCAGGCCGGCGAGCGCGGCGCCGGCGCCGATGACGGCCGGCGGGCTCTCGCGGTAGGTCTCGACGGCGGTGTCCTTGGCCCGGGCCGCGCCCTCCTTGGCCCGGGCGGGGACGTCGAGGCGGTGGCTGAGCTCGTCGACGGTGCGGCCGAGCTGCTCGCGGGTGGCCTCGATCTCGGCCTTGATGGCCTCGGGGTCGGTCGGCCCGTTCGCCGCGGCGTCCTCCGGGCGGGAGCCACCGGTCGGGGTGCTCATCGGCGCGCACTCTCCTTCACCGTCGCGATGTCGGCCTTGGCGCTGGCGATCGCCTCGGTGGGCACCGGCGGCGTGCCCTTCTGCACGTCCTTCTTGCCGACCAGCGCCAGGACCCCGGCGACCGCGAACAGCACCACCGCCACGATCAGGGCGGCGAGCCAGGCGGGCAGGACCACGTCCAGGGCCAGGACGGCGGTGGCGACCAGCACGCACAGTCCCAGGAAGCCGAACAGCCCGGCGCCGCCGAACAGGCCGGCGCCGATGCCCAGGCGCTTGGCCTTCTGGGTCATCTCGGCCTGGGCCAGCCGGGCCTCGTCGCGGACCAGGCGGGAGACCTGCTCGGTCAGCTGGCTGATCAGCTGGCCGGTCGAGGCCTCGTCGGTCGACGGCGGCGGGGGTGTGGCGCGCGAGGCGCCCGCGGGGGGCACGGTCATCGGTCCTCCGGGGAACGGGGCGGTCGATGACCTCCCATGCCCGGGGAGATCGACGGCGTAACCCCGCGGGTGGTCACACCACGGACACGACGCGGGCCGGCGGCGCGGTCACTACCCTCGCGCCATGAGCTGGACGTGGCGGCTGGAGGACCCGACCGGCGCGACCCTGGACCCGGCCGCGCTCGGCGTCGAGGTGCCGCCCGCGGACAACCAGGGCGACGCCGAGTCGTGGCTGGGGGAGAACTGGCGCGACCTGTTGGCCCGGGGCGTGGCCGCGGTGAGCCTGTTCGACGGCGACACCAAGGCGTACGGGCCGATGGCGCTGGCCCCGGCTTGAACCTCAGGTGGAGGTCCAGGCCGGGGGTGGGTCAGCCGCGGGCGGTCTTGGCCGGGTCGCGCTCCACGACGTCGCCGAGCACCTCGTCGATGCGCGCCATCACGTCGTCCTCGAGGCGCACGCCCGCGGCCTTGACGTTGTCGTGCACCTGTTCCGGGCGGGTCGCGCCGATGATCGCCGCGGCCACGTTGTCGTTCTGCAGCACCCAGGCGACGGCGAGCTGTGCCATCGACAGGCCGAGGTCGTCGGCGACCGCCCGCAGCTCCTGCACGCGGGTGAGGACGTCGTCGCGCAGGAAACCGCGCATCGACCGGCCGGCCTCCTCGTGCCCGGCCCGGCTGTCGGAGGGCGGCTGCTCGCCCGGCCGGTACTTGCCGGTGAGCACGCCCTGGGCCAGCGGCGACCAGACGATCTGCGAGACGCCCTCACGCTGCGACGTCGGGACGACCTCGTCCTCGATCACCCGCCACAGCATCGAGTACTGCGGCTGGTTGCTGATCAGCTGGATACCGAGGTCGCGGGCCAGCGCCGCGCCGGCGGCGATCTCCTCGGCCCGCCACTCCGAGACCCCGACGTAGAGGACCTTGCCCGCCCGCACCAGGTCGGCGAAGGCGGTCATCGTCTCCTCGAGCGGCACCGTCGGGTCGTACCGGTGCGCCTGGTAGAGGTCGATGTGGTCGGTCTGCAGCCGCCGCAGCGAGGCGTCGCAGCTCTCGGTGACGTGCTTGCGGCCCAGGCCGCGGTCGTTGGGTCCTGGGCCGGTGGGCCAGTAGACCTTGGTGAAGATCTCCAGGCCCTCGCGGCGCTGGCCGGCCAGGGCACGGCCGAGCACCGACTCGGCGCGGGTGCCCGCGTAGACGTCGGCGGTGTCGAAGGTCGTGATGCCGGCGTCGAGGGCGGCGTGCACGCAGGCCTGCGCGGCGTCCTCCTCGACCTGGCCCCCGTGGGTGAGCCAGTTGCCGTAGGCGATCTCGGAGATGGTCAGGCCGGAACGGCCGAGGCGTCGGTACTCCACGTGCCCCGACGCTAGTGCCGGCTAGACCTCGGCGCCGACCGCGACCTCGGGCTTCGGGAACCGCCAGCGGCGGATCATCGTCGCGCGGCTGACGCCGTACCAGACCAGGCCCTTCATCCGGTGCGGCTGGTCGGGGAAGCGCTGCCGCACCGTCCTCGAGATCCGCCGGCCCAGGAACACCGAGTCGACGATGATCACCAGGAAGAACAGGAACCAGACGAAGACCGTGTAGTTCTGCACCGCCGGGCTCGGGATGAAGTACCCGACCAGCACCAGCGCGGCCACCGGCAGGAAGAAGCTGCCCGCGTTGCGGCGCGCGTCGACCATGTCGCGGACGAGCTTGCGCACCGGGCCGCGGTCGCGCGCCGGGAGGTAGGCGTCGTCGCCGCGCGCCATGCCCGCGCGCGTGTCGGCCCGCCGCTGCGCCTGCTGCTGGCGCATGCGGGCGTAGGCCTCCTTGCGCGTGGTGGGCGGCGGCGGGGGCGGGCCGGGACGGCGGCCCTGCGCCTCGGCGCGCTTGGGCGTCGGGCGGCCCTTGCCGCCGGCCTTCACCAGCTGCTGCCCGGTCAGGTCGGCGGCGGTGTCCGGGGCGGTCTCGGCGGCGCGGTCCCGGCGCCCGGGCAGGCGGAGCTTCACGCCCGCGAGTCTACGTGCGTCCCCGCGAGGGACTGGCTCTCCGCACTGCGCGCCGTACAGTGGGAAGAGGGCCCGCCACGGCGGTGTTGACCCGCGGCAGGGACTGCCGCAACGGACGCCCTCGGATGTGGGAGGACAAGACATGACGGTGCAGGACACCGAGACCACCGGCAGCACCGGCGTGCTGCTCAGCGAGCCGGCCGCCTCGAAGGTCAAGGCGCTGCTGGACCAGGAGGGTCGTGACGACCTGCGTCTGCGCATCGCCGTCCAGCCCGGTGGCTGCTCCGGCCTGCGCTACCAGCTCTTCTTCGACGAGCGGTTCCTCGACGGCGACCAGACCTACGAGTTCGGTGGCGTCGAGGTCATCGTGGACCGGATGAGCGGCCCGTACCTGGGTGGCGCGGTGATCGACTTCGTCGACACCATCGAGAAGCAGGGCTTCACGATCGACAACCCGAACGCGCAGGGCTCCTGCGCGTGCGGCGACTCGTTCCACTGAGGAAGGACCCCGTCGCCCCCCGGGACACGCTCCGCGCGCCCCGGGGCCCTGCGACGGGGCCGTTCCAGCAGGTCGCTGACGGCGCCCGCCCCCTCCCGGGGGCGGGCGCCGTTCCGCGTTCTCAGAGCTTGACGGGGTAGACCGTCTCCGGGACGTCGACGACGATCCGCTCCTCGACGAAGATCCCGTGCCACACCATGAAGACCAGCACCGACCACAGCTGACGGGCGATCCGCTTGCTCGGCACCTCCTCGGCGCGCAGCCGGTCGAGCAGGCCGAGGACGACGTCGCGATCGAGCCACTCCTGCGTCTGGCTGGAGGTGACGATCTCGCGGGCCCACTCGTGCAGCGGGCCGGCGAGGAAGTCCGCCGTCGGCACGGGGAAGCCGAGCTTGCGGCGGTTCATGATCCGCGGCGGCACGATCTGGCGCATGGCCTGGCGCAGCGCGTACTTGGTGGCGTCGCCGCGGCGGGGCACCCGCTGGTCCACCGGCAGCGAGCTCGCGATCGCGAAGACCTCGGGGTCGAGGAACGGCACCCGCAGCTCGAGCGAGTTGGCCATGGTCATCTTGTCGGCCTTGACCAGGATGTCGCCGCGCAGCCAGGTGAACAGGTCCACGTACTGCATCGCCGTCACGTCGTCGTAGCCGGCCTCGCGGGTGCGCCGGTACAGGTCCTCGGTGACCGCCACGTGCGACAGGTCGGGGTCGCGGCCGGGCAGCAGCGCGGCCAGCTCGTCGTCGCGCAGGTTGCGGGCGTTGCCGTAGTACCGCTGCTCGAGCGGGATCGACGCCCGGCGCAGCAGGTCCTGGCCGCGGACGCCCTCGGGCAGCACGTCGGCGATCCGGGCCATCGCCCGGCGGGCGGCCGGCGGCAGCTTCGACGCCCACGCGAGGCTGATCGGCTCGCGGTAGATGGTGTAGCCGCCGAACAGCTCGTCGGCGCCCTCGCCGGACAGCACGACCTTGACGTGCTTGCGCGCCTCGCGGGCCACGAAGTACAGCGGCACGAGCGCAGGGTCGGCGACCGGGTCGTCGAGGTACCAGACCACCTCGGGGATGGCCGCGGCGAACTGCTCGGCGGTGACCTCGACCGGCACGTGCTTGACGCCGAGGATCGACGCCGACTCGGCGGCGATCTCGATCTCCGACTGCGCCTGCCGCTGGAAGCCGACCGTGAACGTGAGCAGGTCCGGGTTGTAGCGGTGCGCGAGCGCGGCGATCGCGGTGGAGTCGATGCCGCTGGACAGGAACGACCCGACGGTGACGTCGGCCCGCATGTGCTTGGCCACCGACTCGTCGAGCACCTCGGCGATGCGGTCGTGGAGCTCCTGCTCCCGGCCGGCGGGCACCGGCTGCGGCGTCCAGGCCGGGTGGAAGTAGCGCGCGGTGGACAGCTCGCCGTCGACGACGGTGAAGGTCGTGCCGCTCTCGATCCGGCGGATGCCGCGGTGCAGGGTCGCCGGCTCCGGCACGTACTGCAGCGTCAGGTAGTGCTGCAGCGACGCCGGGTCGACCCCGCCGGCGGCCGCGCTGCCGCCGAGCAGCTGCAGCAGCGCCTTCTTCTCCGAGCTGAAGACCAGCCCGCCGTCGGCCAGGCGCGCGGTGAACAGCGGCTTGATGCCGAACGGGTCGCGGGCGCCGAAGGCGGTGCGGGTCTCGGTGTCCCAGATGACGAAGGAGAACATCCCGCGCAGCCGCCGGACGACGTCCTGGCCCCACAGGTGGTAGCCCGCGACGATCGTCTCCGTGTCGCCGTGCGTGGCCAGCTGCGCGCCGGCGGCCTGCAGCTCCTCGCGGAGCTCGACGTAGTTGTAGATCTCCCCGTTGAAGAGGATCCGGTAGCGGTCACCGGCGTAGGGGAGGGGCTGGGGGCTGCCCTCGACGTCGATGATCGACAGCCGGTTGAAGCCCAGGACGACGTTCGGGTCCGACCAGACCGCGGTGTCGTCGGGGCCGCGGTGGTGCAGGCAGTGCAGCGCCTCGCGGACGTCGTCGACGTGCCGCTCGGCGACCCGGGGCGCGTCGGTGGACAGGTAGGCCAGCAGGCCGCACATGCGGAGTTCTCCCGAGCGTGAGGAGGACGGTCAGAGGGGTCGGCCGGCGCGGACGCGGGTGGTCACCCGGCGCTCCGCCACGAACGACACGAGGGGGACGACGCCGGCCAGCAGCACCAGCAGGGTGCCCTTGGCGGTGAACCGCGCCTTGAGGGCCAGGTCGAACGCCGTCAGGAGGTAGACGATGTAGAGCAGCCCGTGGACGGGCGAGACGACCGCGGACACCTCGGGCACCCCGGCCGCGTAGCGCAGCGGGATGGCGACGGCGACCAGCACCAGGAGCATCACGCCGACGGCGTAGGCCATGACGCGGTAGCGGGTGAGCGCGCCGGCCACCTGCGGGGTCAGCGTCGCCTGCTGCGGCTCAGCGGCCACCGGGACCCCGCTGGCCGAGCGCCCGCTCGTTGAGCTCGGCGAGGTAGGCGTTGTAGGCGGCCAGCTCCGGGTCCCCGCTGGTGTCCACCCGCGGTCGCTGGTACAGGACGACGGCGGTGGTCGGCTCGTCCTCGTCGGGGTGGCGGTTGAGCTCGACGCGGACCATGCGGACGTAGAACCACAGGCCCATGAACCCGTACAGCGGCCACTGCAGCGCGTAGCTCCAGTTGACCGCGCCGCCGCCGTTCTCGGCCTTGGACAGCTGCCAGTAGCCGAGGAAGAACGTGGCGACGAACAGGGCGGCCACCAGCAGGTGCAGCAGCACCCACCGGGGGGTCAGCAGCCGCGTCCACACGCCCTCGACTCTAACCGCCCCCGCCGCCGGCGAGGCGGCACGGTGAGCAGGGCCACGGGCCGCCGGTCACCGGCGTCCCGGCGGTCCCGGCCGACCCGCCGGTACCGGGTCTCCGGTGGTCGGCCGCCGTGCGGGGTCGGCTAGTCTCGGCCCAGACTGAGGTCGGCGCACGGACCAGGGCGGGTACCCGCCCGCGGCCGCGCCGGGAGAGCCGCCCGGGGAACCGCCGGGCGGAGGACGAGGAGGCAGCGAGCAGTGGCTCGACGCAGCAGGCTCGCGCGGGTCGCCGCGCTCGGTCTCCTGGGGGTGCTCACCCTCACCGGGTGCGACCTCAACAACGAGTTCTGGCGCTTCGGGTTCCCCGAGGGGGTGACCGAGGAAGCCACGGAGATCCGTCAGCTGTGGACCGGCTCGGTCATCGCGGCGCTGATCGTCGGCTTCATCGTCTGGGGCCTGATCATCTGGTCGGTGGTCATGCACCGGAAGAAGGGCGACGACCTGCCGCGGCAGACGGCGTACAACCTGCCGCTGGAGATCGCGTACTCGATCTTCCCGTTCATCATCATCGCCGCCCTGTTCTTCTTCACCGTCTCGGTGCAGAACGACGTGCAGGAGCGCAGCGACGACCCCGACACGACGATCGCGGTCAACGCCTTCAAGTGGAACTGGCAGTTCGTCTACCCGGAGACCACCGGTCCCGACGGCGAGCCGGTGAGCACCGTCGGCGCGACCGACGAGATCCCGATCCTCGTGCTCCCGGTCGACCAGGACATCCGCTTCGAGGTCGCCTCCGCCGACGTCATCCACTCGTTCTGGGTGCCGGAGTTCCTCTTCAAGCTCGACGTCATCCCGGGCAACGAGAACGGCCGGGACAACGTCTTCGAGCTGCACCCGAACGAGACGGGCGCCTACGTCGGGCGCTGCGCGGAGCTCTGCGGCTCGTACCACGCGTACATGAACTTCGAGGTCCGCATCGTCGAGGCCGAGGACTACGAGGCCTACCTGGCCGCCCGCGAGGCGGGTCAGGACACCCGCGAGGCGCTCGAGAGCATCGGCCAGGACGGCGAGGCCACCACGACCGAGCCGTTCCGCGTGGGCGACGGCTACTACCAGCGTGCGGCCGACTGACGTGTCCGCCGGCACCGAGGACCACCGCACCGACGCTGCGCAGGGAGGACGGCCGTGAAGGTCGAGGCGCTCATCTTCAACCTGATCGCGGTGTTCTGCATCGTCGCCGCGGCCGTGTACGGCTTCTGGGCGCAGGAGCCGATCGGCACCACCGCGCTGATCCTGTCCGGGGGGCTCACCGGCCTCATCGGCGGCTTCTTCTGGTTCATCTCCCGCCGTATCGACGCCCGGCCCGAGGACCGCAAGGACGCCGAGATCGCCGAGGGCGCCGGTGAGCTGGGCTTCTTCCCGCCGGCCAGCTACTGGCCGTTCGGCCTGGCCTCGGCCGCGGCCGTCACGGGCCTCGGCCTGGCCTTCTGGTACGACTGGCTGATCATCATCGGGGTCGTGAGCCTGCTCGTGACCATCGGCGGCCTGCTGTTCGAGTTCTACGTGGGGCAGAACGCGCAGTCCAGCTGACGTCCGCCCGCTGACGAGGGCCCCCTCCCGCACCGCGGGAGGGGGCCCTCGCGCGTTCTCCGGCCGGCCGCGCGCTGCCCCGTGAGGTCCTCGGGGGACGAGGCGCGGGAGGCCGGGGCGGGGGAGTGGCGCCCGGCCCGCCTGCTGCGCGACGACGGGCGCCGGCCGGAGCCGCCGTCGCCCCGGACGCGTCCTCTCCGCTGCGTCCGGGGCCGCCGGGGCCGACGCCCCGAGCCTCCGCGGCGTGACCTGTGACGCCCTGGCCGAGAGCCCGGCGCTGCCCAGGGGTGTCCCTCCGCCCTGCAGGGCGCGTCCCAGCCGGCCGGGTCCCTCGGCGTGCCCCTGGCCGTCGACCGGGACGGTGACGTCGTCGCCACGGTGACCCGCTGTCGAGGCGTCAGCGCGGCGTCCCGCTGCTCGGCGCCCACACCGAGGCGCGGACCCAGACCGGCCTGCGGGTGCTCGCCGGCGGCGAGGCGCCCGTGGAGGAGCCGACGCAGCCCGTCCGCCACTCGCCGACCCGGGAGGTCCGGCGGGAGGCGACGGTGGGGTGGGACCGCCAGGACGGGGAGCGGCCGGGACGGCCGGGCAGGGGGCACCCGGGTCTCCTGGGCGGAGCCGCGCGTGGCCGCCTCCGTCCTGCGCGTCGGCACGCGGTCCGTCCCGGTCGCCGACCACGGGGAGGCGACACGTCGGTGAGGCCGCCGGTGCCGCTCCGGCCGGATGGGGTGGGGCACCGGCGAGCGGTCGCGCGAGAAGCCGTGGAGGGGCCGCCGCTGTGCGGCCCGGAGATGCAGCAGGGCCCCGGTGGAGTGCTCCACCGGGGCCCTGCGTGCTCAGTGCCGTGCGGCCTGAGTGCCTCGCGTCAGTCGCGCGGTTCCTGCGGGCGTCCACCCTCGGACGGCCGGCCGCCCTCCGCGGGACGGCCGCCCTCGGCCGGGCGCCCGCCGTCGGCGGGACGGCCGCTGGTGGTGAGCTCGCGGCCCGGCTCGGCCGCGGACAGGCCCCGCTCCTCGGCGCGCTGCTCGAGCTCCACCGCCGCCGGCTCCTCGATCGGCGAGAAGAACCCGCGGATGGCGCGGCGGGCGCCACCCACCTGGTTCATCTTCTTGGGCACCGGAGCGCCGCCGTAGGCCAGCTGGCTGTGGCCGTGCGCGTCCACCGGGCCGAGGGGCTGGTGGACCTCGATGAACTCACCGTGCGGCAGCCGGCGGATGACACCGGTCTCGATGCCGTGCTCGAGGATCTCGCGGTCGTGCTGCTGCAGACCGAGGCAGATCCGGTAGGTGAGCACGTACGCGATCGGCGGCAGGACGATCAGGCCGATGCGGCCGATCCAGGTCATCGCGTTGAGGCTGATCTGGAACTTGTCGGCGATGACGTCGTTCGCACCCGACAGCAGCAGCACCACGTAGAAGGCGATCGCCATCATGCCGAGCGAGGTGCGCACGGGCACGTCGCGCGGGCGCTGGAGCAGGTGGTGCGAGGCGGTGTCGCCGGTCAGCTTCCGTTCCAGCACCGGGTAGGCGAGCAGGAGCGTGAAGATGATGCCCGGGAGCACGACCGTCGGCCAGAACAGCGCCGGGATGTTGTAGTTGCCCGGCAGGTAGATGTCCCAGGCCGGGAACAGGCGGGTCGAGCCGTCCAGGAACATGACGTACCAGTCGGGCTGCGACGCCGAGGACACCTGCGCCGGGTTGTACGGGCCCCACAGCCACACCGGGTTGATCTGCACGAGGCCACCGAGGGCGGCGCAGACACCGAAGACCACCAGCAGCAGACCGGTCGCCTTGCCGGCGAAGGTGGGGAAGAGCCGGTTGCCGACCACGTTGTGCTCGGTGCGGCCCGGGCCGGGGAACTGGGTGTGCTTCTGCTTGACCAGGATCAGCAGGTGCACCGCGATCAGCGCCAGGATGATCGCCGGGATGAGCAGCACGTGGGCGATGTAGAGCCGTCCGACGATCAGCTCGCCGACGTAGTCACCGCCGAAGACCGCCCAGTGCACCCAGGTGCCCACGACCGGGATCGACAGGATGATCGCCGACATGATCCGGAGGCCGGTGCCCGAGAGCAGGTCGTCCGGCATCGAGTAGCCGGCGAAGCCCTCGAAGATGCCGAGGATCAGCAGCGTGACACCGATCAGCCAGTTGGTCTCGCGCGGCCGGCGGAAGGCGCCGGTGAAGAAGATCCGCAGCATGTGGCAGACGATCGCGGCCATGAACAGCAGCGCCGCCCAGTGGTGGATCTGCCGCATGAGCAGCCCGCCGCGGACGTCGAAGGAGATGTCCAGCGTCGAGGCGTAGGCGATCGACATGTGCACGCCGCGCAGGGGCGCGTACGAGCCGTCGTAGGTGACCTCGGTCATCGAGGCCTGGAAGAAGAACGTCAGGTACGTGCCGGTGAGCAGCAGGATGATGAACGAGTAGAGCGCGATCTCCCCGAGCAGGAACGACCAGTGGTCGGGGAAGACCTTGTTCAGCGTCCGGCGGAGCGGACCGGCGACGATGAGCCGGTCGTCGACCTCGAGAGCGGCCTTGCCGAGGCGCGTGGTGGGCGCCCCCGGCGCGGTGGCGGTGCGAGCCATCAGATGCGCTCCCGGTTCCAGTAGGTGGGACCCACGGCCTCAATGTAGTCGCTGCGCGCGACGAAGAATCCCTCGTCGTCGACCGTGATCGGCAGCTGCGGGAGCGACCGGGTGGCGGGCCCGAAGACCGGCTTGGCGCCCTGCGTGACGTCGAACTGCGACTGGTGGCACGGGCAGAGGATCCGGCTGGTCTCCTGCTCGTACAGCGACACCGGGCAGCCGGCGTGCGTGCAGATCTTGGAGTAGGCGACGTAGTCGCCGTAGCCGAAGTCCTCCTGGCCCGCCCGCGGCACCGACTCCTCCTGCTGCGAGGGGCGCAGCCGGATGAGCATCGTGGCGGCGTCGGACAGCCGGTTGCCGCCGGGGACGGCCGGGAACACGGTCTCCAGCGAGCCGGGCACCTGGTCGCCGGGGCGGATGGGGGTGCCGTCGTCGCGGACGAGGCGGACGCCCTCGGCCCACTCGGTGGTGCCCAGCGGGTTGCCCCGGTTCGGGTTCTTGATCAGGCCACCCAGCGGGGCGATCAGCATCAGGCCCAGGCCGCCGCCCATGAACAGCAGGCTGCGGGTGAGCAGCTTGCGCCGCTTCAGGCCGCTGTTGTGCAGCCCGCCGACGAGGGTGGCGCCGGTGGTGACGCGGTCGAAGTGCGAGCCGTCGTGCTTGTCCTGCACCGCCGTCTCGTGCGGCAGCAGCTTCTTCGTGTAGAGCACCAGGCCCACGCCGAAGAAGGTGAACGCCAGGCCCATGAGGGCGCCGAGCAGCGGGGTGTAGAGCGTGCTGAAGGTGCTGCTGCCCAGCTCCCACTGCCAGTCGGGCAGGAACCAGCCGGCGCCGGCGTAGACGACGACGAACGCGAACGCCGACAGCCCGGCCAGGCCGAACATGAGGCCGACCTGGCGCACGGCGCGCCGCTCCACCGCCGACCCGGGCTCGGGACCCGGCTCGACGTGGAGGACCTGCACGCCGTCGTACCGGGCACCGAGGCGGTCGAGCTCCTCGCGGGGGAGGGCCGCGAGCTGCTCGGGGGTGTAGTCGTCGTCCGGTCCGCCGTGCAGCGGGCCCGGGGTGTCCGCCCCGCCGGTCGAGCCGGGGCGGGTGTCGTGCGTGGTCACGCCTTGCTCCCCATCCAGAAGATCCCGAACATCAGCGCGGAGATCGCGACGGTCCAGATGACCAGGCCCTCGCTGACCGGGCCGATGCGGCCGATGCCCGCGCCACCCGGGTCGGGCATGTCGGTGATCGTCTGCACGTAGTTGATGATCGCCCGCTTCTCCTCGGGGGTGATCTGGTTGTCCCCGAAGACCGGCATGTTCTCGGGGCCGGTCAGCATGGCGGTGTAGATCTCGAGGTCGTTGGAGTCCTCGAGGCTCGGCGCGTACTTGCCGGACGAGAGCGCGCCGCCCTGGCCGACGAAGTTGTGGCACTGCGAGCAGTTGAGCCGGAACAGCTCGCCGCCGGCGGCCAGGTCGCCGTCGCGCAGGTCCCCGGAGGGGAGGGTCGGGCCGCCGCCGTTGGCCTGGACGTAGGCCATCAGCTGGTCGATCTCCTCGTCGGAGAAGACGGCCGGCTTGTCGGGGCCCTGCTCCGCCTGGCGGACCAGCGGCATGCGGCCGGTGTGCACCTGGAAGTAGACGGCGGCCTCGCCGACGCCGATCAGCGACGGGCCGCGGTTGGGCACGCCCTCGAGGTTCTCGCCGTGGCAGCTGATGCAGCTGCGCTCGTACAGTTCGCGGCCGGCGGCCTCGGCGCTGGACTCGCTGCCCTCGTCGGCGGCCTGGGCGCCCGGGGCGAGGGTCGAGTAGAGCGCGCCGGTCAGGACCAGCCCGGCCATGAGGGCGGCGACGTTGCCGACGCGGCGGCGCTGCTTGGAACGGCGGCGGGCGCGGGCGGCGGCAGCCGGGGTCCCCTCGGCCGGACGGCGGCGCGACCAGCGCGACCGCCGCGGCTCCTCGTCGGGCAGGGTGTCGGACTGCGGGTTCGTGGTGGACACCGGTTCCCTAGCGGATCAGGTAGATCGTGGCGAAGAGCCCGACCCACACGACGTCGACGAAGTGCCAGTAGTAGGAGACCACGATCGCCGAGGTCGCCTGCGCCGGCGTGAAGCGGCCCATGGTGGACCGGATGAGCACGTAGATGAAGGCCACGAGGCCACCGATGACGTGCAGGGCGTGGAAGCCGGTCGTCAGGTAGAAGACCGAGCCGTAGGTGCTGCTCGAGATGCTGGTGCCGTGCTCGGTGACGAGCACCCGGTACTCGTTCGCCTGGCCGAGCACGAAGACCAGCCCCATGACGAACGTGATCGTGAACCACCGGCGCAGGCCGTAGACGTTGCCGCTCTCGGCCGCGAACACGCCGATCTGGCAGGTGACCGAGGAGGCCACCAGGATCAGCGTGAAGACCAGCGCGTACGGCAGGTTCAGCTCGGTGGGTTCCGGGGGCCAGCCCTCGGTCGCGCGCGCCCGCGCGGTGAAGTACATGGCGAACAGCCCGGCGAAGAACATCAGCTCGCTGGAGAGCCAGATGATCGTGCCGACGCTGACCATGTTCGGTCGGGTCAGGGAGTGCACCCGCGAGGTGTCGAAGGTGCTGCTCGCCACGGGGGCCGTTGTCACGCCGCCCATCATGGCATCGGCCGCCGACGTGCACAGACCGTGGGTGGCACGGCGTGGCCGCGCCGTGACCCGCCCGAGACCGTCCCCCGGACGGGGGTCCGCGTCCACCCGGACGGGAGCCGCGCGGGCACTAGGCTGCCGGGCGTGAGCGACGCGCCGGCCACCGTCCTGGTCTACAGCTCCCGGCCCGAGGTCCGCGAGGCCGTCCGCACCGCGGTCGGCCGCCGGCCGGCGCCCGACGTCGGACCGCTGACCTGGATCGAGTGCGCCACCGGGGAGGACGTCGTCGACACCGTCGACGGCGGCGGCGTGGACCTCTGCATCCTCGACGGCGAGGCGCAGCCGACCGGCGGCCTGGCGCTGTCCCGGCAGCTGACCGTCGAGGTCGCCGACCGGCCGGCCCTGTGCGTGCTGATCGCCCGCCAGCCCGACCGGTGGCTGGCCCACTGGTCGCAGGCCGACGCCACGCTCGCGTTCCCGGTCGACCCGCTGGCCGCCCCCGAGGTCGTCGCCGGCCTGCTGCGCGCGCACGCGGGCCGCCGTCCCGTCTCGCGGTGAGCGCGGGCACCACCGCCGGGCCGA
The DNA here is from genome assembly GCF_054050435.1 of Geodermatophilus sp. SYSU D01036. Classification (NCBI taxonomy): domain Bacteria; kingdom Bacillati; phylum Actinomycetota; class Actinomycetes; order Geodermatophilales; family Geodermatophilaceae; genus Geodermatophilus; species Geodermatophilus sp. SYSU D01036. The sequence continues at coordinate 174,265 of NZ_JBJGZJ010000002.1, forward strand.
CGTGGCCCGGTCTGCTGACGCGCCTGCTGGCCCGCCAGGACCTCACCGCCGCGGACACGGCGTGGGCGATGCGCGAGGTGATGTCCGGCGAGGCGACGCCGGCGCAGGTGGCCGGGTTCGCCGTCGCCCTGCGCGCCAAGGGCGAGGCGCCGGAGGAGGTCGCCGGGCTCGCCGCCACGATGCTCGAGCGGGCGACGCCGGTCGAGGTGCCGGTGCCCACCGTCGACATCGTCGGCACCGGCGGCGACGGCGCGCACACGGTGAACATCTCGACGATGGCCGCCGTCGTCACCGCGGCCGCGGGCGTGCCGGTGGCCAAGCACGGCAACCGCGCGGCGTCGTCGTCCTCGGGGGCGGCCGACGTGCTCGAGGCGCTGGGTGTCGTCATCGACCTGCCGGCCCCGGCCGTCGCCCGCTGCGTGCAGGAGGCCGGCATCGGGTTCTTCTTCGCGCCGGTCTTCCACCCGAGCTTCCGGCACACCGCGGCGCCGCGGCGGGAGCTGGGCATCGGGACCGTCTTCAACTTCCTCGGGCCGCTGACCAACCCGGCGCGCCCGGTGGCCGCCGCGATCGGCTGCGCCGACCCGCGGATGGCGCCGGTCCTGGCCGAGGTGGTCGCCGGGCGCGGCGCCCGCGCGGTGGTCTTCCGCGGCGACGACGGCCTGGACGAGCTGACGACGGCGACGACGTCGCGCGTGTGGGTGGCCCGCGACGGCGCGGTGACGCCCGGGCGGGTGGACCCGGCCGCCCTCGGCATCGCCCCGGCGGGGCCGGACGCGCTGCGCGGCGGCGACCCGGCGCACAACGCGGCGGTGTTCCGGCGGGTGCTCGACGGCGAGCGGGGGCCGGTGCGCGACGCGGTCCTGCTCAACGCCGCCGCGGCGCTGGCCGCCTTCGACGAGCGCGGCGGGGAGCTCGGGGACCTGCTCGGCGCGGGGATCGCCCGGGCCGCCGCCGCGGTCGACGACGGTCGGGCCGCCGCGCTGCTGGACCGGTGGGTGGCCGTCAGCCGGGAGGCCGCCGGCCGCTAGCGCAGGTAGCTCACTCGCCCTCGAGGCCCAGGGAGAACGCCGCCTCCAGGTCGTGCCGCGAGTAGGCGCGGAAGGCGATGTGCGTCTCGGTCTCCAGCACGCCGGGCACCTTGTTGATCCGCCCGGCGATCACCTCGGCCACCTGGTCGAACTCGCGGACCCGCACGATCGCGATCAGGTCGACCTCCCCGGCGGTCGAGTAGACCTCGCTCACGCCGTCGAGGTCGGCGATCGCGGCCGCCACCTCGGGGATCGCGTCGGTGGCCGCGTCGACCATCACGATGGCGGTGATCACGCCGGCGATGCTAGTTGAAGGACCCTCCTGCCCCCCACGCCTCGCTCCGCTCGGCGCGGGCCCCTGCAGGAGGGCCGTTCCAGTACGTCACCGGGCCGCCGGGCGCCGGGCCCGCGGCGGACGGGCCCGCGGCGGACGGTCCCTCGGGGGTGACCCGCTCGGGGCGGGCGCGGGTGCCCAGCTGCCGGCCGTCGTGGAAGGGGTCGCGCAGCGCCCGGCCGGCCTCCACCCGGGCGAGGAACCCGCTGAGCCCGCCGGTGCCCGGCGCGACGCAGGCGAGCGTGCCGGTGACCTCGACCAGCCGGGTGCCGGGCTTCTCCATCCACCGCATGACCAGCTCGGTCTCGTCGACCGTGGCGGCCAGCCCGCCGTCGTCGGGGGTGGTCTCGGCGGTGGCACGCAGGACGGCGAGGGTGTCGCGGACGGACGTCCCGCGCGGCGCGCACCCGGCCGCGACCAGCCGGCCCCGCCGGACGACCGACAGCGCCCACCCGCCGGCGCCGTCGGGCCGGGCGATGGTCAGCTCCGGCACGGCGGCCAGCGACTCCAGCCGCTGCCGCCGGCGCACCGCGCGCACGAGGACCGCGACCCGGTCGCGCAGCACCCCGGCGTCCTCGAACCGCTCGGCGGCCGCCAGCCGGTCGACCCGGTCCAGCAGCGGGGCGACCAGGGCGCTCGGGTCGCCGGCCACCGCGGCACGCAGCACCGCGGCGATCGCGGCGTACTCCTCGACCGACTGGTGGCCCGCGCAGGGGCCGCCGCAGCGGCCCATGCCGAACAGGGCGCAGGTGCTCGTGTGCACCCGCGGGGACAGCCGGGCGGTGCACTGCCGCAGGGGCAGCGCCTCGTGGATGGCGGCGGTGGCCATCTCCGCGGCCCGCCGGTCGGCGAACGGGCCGAGGAAGAGCCCCGCGTCGGGCCGGACCCGCCGCACCGTCGACAGCCGGGGGAAGGGCTCCTCGGTGAGCCGCAGCCACAGCGCGCGCTCGGGGAAGCGGGACCGGCGGTTGTAGCGCGGCTTGTGCTCGGCGATCAGCCGCAGCTCCCGGACGGCGGCCTCGAGGTCGTGCGCGCACGGGACGGCCTCGACGCGCTGGGCCAGCGCGACCATCTCGGTCATCCGGCTGCGCTGCTCGCCGGAGGAGAAGTAGCTGCGCACTCGGGTGCGCAGGTCGTTCGACGTCCCGACGTAGAGCGGCTCCTCGCGCGGCCCGCGGAAGACGTAGACGCCCGGCCCGGACGGGACGCCGTCGGCCAGGTGGCGCTTCTTCCTGCGCACCGGGTCGACCTGGCGGGTGAGCCCGTGCAGCTCCTCCAGCGACGTCACCCCGAGCGGGCCGAGTCGTTCGAACAGGCCGTGGAGGACGTCGACGGTCGCGCGGGCGTCGTCGAGAGCCCGGTGGCAGGGCGAGGTCGAGGCGGAGAAGTACGGCGCCAGGGTGGCCAGCTTGCAGTTGGGCACCTCGTCGCGGGAGAGCAGCCGCCGCGCGAGGACCGCGGTGTCGACCGAGGCGGCGGCGGGCCACGGCGTGCCGGTCTGCTCGCAGGCCGCCTTGAGGAAGCCGAGGTCGAAGGGGGCGTTGTGCGCCACGAGGACGGCGCCGCGGGCGAACTCCAGGAAGGCCGGCAGCACGGCGTCGATCCGCGGGGCGGTGGCGACCATCGCCGTGGTGATCCCGGTGAGCACGCTGATGTAGGGCGGGACCTCGCAGCCGGGGTCGACCAGCGTCTGGAACTCCCCGAGCACCTCGCCGCCGCGCACCTTGACCGCCCCGATCTCGGTGATCGCGCTGTCCTTCGGCGACCCGCCGGTGGTCTCCAGGTCGACGACGACGAAGGTGACGCCGGCCAGCGGCGTGCCGAGGTCGTCGATGCTCGCCTGGACGTAGGGGGTGCGGGGGAGCGGCCGCTCGCCGTGGGCGGGTGCCTGCTCGTGGCGCGGCCCCAAGGAGCCCGTGCCGCTGGCGGGGAAGAGCACGGCGGGACGGTAGGCCGGGGGTCGGACAGTCCCGGGGACGCGCGCCCGGGGGAGGCCTCGCCCGACCGGGGGACCGGTGGGGCGCGTCGCGCTTGCGGCGGCGGCTCCGCGGAGATGACGATCCCCGGGCGGGCCAGCGGGGTCCGGAACTGCAGAGGTGGTCCGATGCGCGCGCGTTCCCTGGGGCGCACCCGGCGGGGCGTGGTGTCCGTGCTGGTCACGGCGGTGGCGGCCGTCCTGCTCGCGGCCCCGGCGGCCGCGGAGCCCAGCGACCAGCCCGGCGGGACCAGCGGGGTCCTCGACAGCGAGGCGCTGGACCGGCTGCAGCAGCGCGCCGCCGAGGTCCAGGCCGACCTGCAGCTGCGGCAGACCGAGGTGGCCGCCGCGCGGCAGCAGCTGGCCGACGCGCAGGCCGACGTCGACGCCGCCCGCGCCACGGTCGACGCCGCCGAGGGCGAGCTGGCGCAGTACCGGGCGGTGGTGGCGCAGTACGCGTCGGCGGTCTACCGGGACGGCGGTGCGCTGACCCCGCTCACCGTGCTGCTCACCGGCGGCGACCCGGCCGACGTCGTCGCGGCGCTGGGCTACCTGGAGGCCGTCGACGCGCACACCGCCGAGGTGGTCGGCGCCGCCGAGGAGCAGCGGCGGGCCGCGGTCGACCGGCAGACCTCCGCCGACGCCGTCCTCGCCGAGGCGCGGCAGCGGGCCGACCGGCTGGCGGGGGAGGTGGCCGACCTGGAGGCCGCCGCCGACGCGGTGACCGCGGAGCTCGACGTCGCGCTCGGCGACGTCGACCGGCAGCTGTCGGACCTGCAGCGCCAGCAGGTGGACGTCAACACCCAGACGGCGGCCAACTGGCGGGCCTACCTCGACCAGCTGCGCGAGGCCGGGGTCGCCGCGCCGCCGGCGGCCGAGCTGCTCGACCCCGTGCGGGGCCTGCCCGCGGGGCTCACCCCGGTCGGCGCGGCCGCCGGCGGCGCCCAGCGCGGCGCCGCGCAGCTGTCGCGCCGGCCGGTGTCGCTGCTCGTGCTGCCCGCCGAGACGCTGGCGGCGGTCACCGCGGCGATGGACGCCCTCGGGCGGCCCTACGCGCCGGGGACGGCCGGCCCGGACTCCTGGGACTGCGGCTCGCTGGTCTCCACCGTCTACCGCGGCGCGGGCATCGACCTGCCCGGCGACCAGGCCGGCCTGTTCGCGGTCACCACGCCCGTCGACCTGGCCGACGTCCTGCCCGGCGACCTGGTCTTCCTCGGCACCCCCGAGTCGGGCCTGGGGCACGTCGGCATCGCGCTGGACGCGCAGACCATGCTCGCCGCCGACGCGCGGGCCGGCGCCGTCGTCGTCCGCCGGCTGCCCGCCGACCAGGTGCTGCACGTCGGCCGGCCCAGCCTCGGCCCGCGGCCGGAGGTACCCGCCCCCGGCCCGGCCGGCGGCGCCCTGCGGGTCGAGTGCGGCAACACCGTCTACCCGCCGAGCTTCGACGGCGCCCGGGCCTGGGGCGGCTACCCCAACGGCCTCATCCCGCCGAGCGCGCTGTGCCCGATCGGGGTGGGCGGCCACTCGCTGCGCTGCGACGCCGCGGCGGCCTGGCGGGCGATGAGCGCGGCCTTCGCGTCGGCGTTCGGGCAGCCGCTCTGCATCACCGACTCCTATCGCACCTACGCGGGCCAGGTCCGCCTCTACGGGGAGAAACCGGCGCTGGCCGCGGTCCCGGGCACCAGCAACCACGGGTGGGGGCTGGCGGTCGACCTGTGCGGCGGCGTCGACGGCTTCGGCACGCCGCAGTACGCGTGGATGGTCGCCAACGCCGGCCGGTTCGGGTGGCTGCACCCGACCTGGGCCGACCCGGGCAACGGCCGCGAGGAGCCCTGGCACTGGGAGTACGCGGGCGGCTGAGCCGGGACTGTCGGTGGCCGTCCCTAGCGTGCCGGGCAACCGACAGGGAGACCCGTCCCGACCGCGGCCCGGCACCGGGCGGCGCGGCCGGGGCACCGGAGGGACACGGCCATGCTCATCGACTGCGACTCGTGCACCGCGCGTGGTGTCGGCTGCGCCGACTGCGTCGTCACCGCCCTGCTGGGCGCCCCGCCCGCGGAGCGGGACACCGGCCCCGTGCTGCTGCCGGTGCCTCCCGTCCCCGCGGCCCGGACCGCCGACGGCGCCCTGCCGCGCCCGGGCGTCGTCGTGGAGCTCGACGACGTCGAGCGGCGGGCGGTGCGGGCGCTGGCCGAGGGCGGCCTCGTGCCGCCGCTGCGGCACCGGCCGTCGCGGGACGGGCGCCGGCGCACGGGCTGACCGGCGGGGGCCACCCGAATCGGGTACGCACCGGGGTGGCGCGGCTGCTGACCGTGTGTGTTCTCACAGTCCACGCACCCCCCGTTTGTCACAACTGCATCACGTCCGTACTGTGGCGCCGTCCGGCCGGGTGGTCGTCACCCGACGCAGGGTGACCTCGGCCGACACCGCCGAGTCACCGGACGCCCCTCCCGGAGGTGCGCGAGGTGAGCCGGGGACCCACCGCAGCACTGGGGTGAGTTCTCGTGCGCGCCGGTCCCGACCGGGGCGCGGAGATAGGGCACGTCTTCCCAGCCCGAACCCGTCAGCTAACTCGGTAGGCGGTTGCTGAGGAAGAAACGGAGAGCCGCCGCCCGTGGCGACCCCCCGCCCCGTCCTGGGGCATGCACGCGAGAAGTCCACATCCGCCACCCGCACCGCCGGGCCGCACCGCCCGTCGCGGGCCCGCCACCTCGGCCGGGTCACCCTCGTCGGCACCACCGCCGCGCTGACCCTGGGCCTGCTGTCCGGCACCGCGGCCGCCGACCCCGAGCGGGCCGGCACCCCGGAGCAGGCCGCCCAGCTCGCCGCCGAGGCCGGTCACCGGCTCGAGGTCGTCAGCGAGCAGGTCAACGAGGCCCGCGAGGTCCTCGCCCAGCAGCAGGCCGCCGCCGACGAGGCCGACCGGGCCGCCGCCGAGGCGCAGGACCAGCTGCAGGACCTCGACGGCCAGATCCGCCAGGTGGCGCGCAGCGCCTACACCGCCGGCAACGGCGACGGCTTCGCCGGGCTCGACCTGCTGCTGACCAGCGACTCCGCCGAGGACTTCGTCGCCTCGCTGGCCACCCTCGGCCAGATCGCCGACCACACCACCTCGGTCCTCGACCAGGTGAACGAGGCGGCGGCCGCCGCCCGGCAGGCGCAGGCCGACGCCGAGGCCGCCGAGGCCGAGGCGCAGCGCACCCTCGACGACCTGAGCGCCCAGGAGGCGCAGCTCCAGGACGACATCGCCGACTACCAGGCGCAGTTCGCCGCGCTCACCGAGGCGCAGCGGCAGGCGGCGCTCGCCGCGCAGGAGGCCGGCCTGGCCGCCGGCGCGCAGGCGGAGGCGGGCGACGAGCCGGCCGGCGGCTCGCGCGGCGACAGCGCTCCGACCGCGGTCGGCACGCAGGCCGCGGCCCCCGCGCCGGCCCCGGCGCCGTCGGCGGGCAGCGGCGGCAGCGGTGCCGCGCAGACCGCGGTGCAGACGGCGCTGGCCCAGGTGGGCGACCCCTACGTGTGGGGCGCCGGCGGGCCGAACGCCTTCGACTGCTCGGGCCTGACCCAGTACGCCTACGCGGCGGCCGGGATCAGCCTCCCGCACTCCAGCAGCATGCAGTCGCGCATGGGCACCGCCGTCTCGCGGGCGGACCTGCAGCCGGGCGACCTGATCTTCTACTACAGCCCGGTCAGCCACGTCTCGATGTACATCGGCAACGGCCAGATGGTGCACGCCTCCACGTCGGGGCAGCCGGTGAAGGTCGTGTCGGTCGACTCGATGGGCGGCATCACCGCGATGCGCCGCATCGCTTAGACGAAGGACCTCCCTGCGCCCCACCGCTCGCGAGCTCGCGGCGGGACCCTGCAGGGAGGCCGTTCCATCACGTCGCCGGGGCCGGTGACCCGTCCGGGTCGCCGGCCCTCGGCGTCCGCGGAGGGAGCGCCCTGCGGAGGGAGAGCGCGGTGCGGGGCCGGCGCGCGCCTAGGATCGGCCGGGTGAGCAGGGCGGGCGGGACGAGCACCCGCCCCGCGGCCACCCGGCCCGACCGCACGGGCTCCCGCCGGGCCGCGCTGCTCGTCGCGCTCCTGCTCGGCGCGGCGCTCGTCGTCGTCATCGCCCTCCGCACGCCCTGGACGCTGCTGCCCACCCCGCCCGGCGGCGCGTCCCCGGTCACCGACGACGCCGGGCTGCCCGCCGAGGTCGTCCGCCGCGCCGAGGCCCTCGCCGCCGACATCCGTCCCGCGTCGCTGACCAACCTGGTGCTCGGGCTCGCGGTCTCCGCGCTGCTCGGGCTCACCCGCCTGGGCAGCCGGCTGGTCACCGCGGTCGGCCGCGCGGGCGGCCGCCGCTGGCCGCTCACCGTGCTGCTGGGCACGGTCGCGCTGGCCGTCGTCGGCCGGCTGGTGACGCTGCCGATCTCCGCCTACGGCGAGGTGGTGCGGCACCGCTACGGGCTGTCCACGCGCTCCTGGCCGCTGTGGCTGCGCGACGTCGCGGTCTCCACCGCCATCGACGCCGGGCTCACCGCCCTCGGCCTGCTCGTGCTCGTCGCGCTGGCCCGCCGCGCACCCCGCACCTGGTGGGCGTGGGCCGCCGGCGGCGCGGCCGCGCTGGTCGTCGCAGGCTCCTTCCTCTACCCGGTGGTCATCGAGCCGGCGTTCAACAGCTTCACGCCGCTGCCGGCCGGGGAGTTGCGCACCGACCTGCTGCGGCTGGCCGAGGAGAGCGGCTCCCCGGTCGAGGACGTCCTGGTCGCCGACGCGTCCCGGCGGACGACGTCGCTCAACGCCTACGTGTCCGGGTTCGGCTCCACCCGCCGGGTGGTCCTCTACGACACCCTGCTGGCCGACGTCCCCCCGGAGGAGATCGAGTCGATCGTCGCCCACGAGCTCGGGCACGTCGCCACCGACGACGTCCTGACCGGCACGCTCATCGGGGCGCTCGGCGCGGCCGCCGCCGTCGCCCTGCTCGGCTGGCTGCTGACCTGGGCGCCGCTGCTGCGCCGGGCCGGCGCGGACTCGGCGGGGGACCCGCGCGTGGTGCCGCTGGTGCTGTTCCTCGTCGCGGTCGGGTCCCTGGTGGCGACGCCGGTGCAGAACCTCGTCTCGCGGCACGTCGAGGCCCGGGCGGACCTGCACGCGCTCGACCTCACCCGGGACGCCGCCTCCTTCGTCGAGATGCAGCGGCGGCTGGCCGAGACCAACGTCGCCGACCCGAGCCCGCCGGCGGCGTGGCAGTGGTTCTTCGGCTCGCACCCGACGGTGGCCGAGCGGGTCGCGATGGCCGGGGACTGGCTGCGGCTGGGCGACCGGTGAGCGACCGCGGCCGCACGCTCGTCGTCACGAACGACTTCCCCCCGCGGCAGGGCGGCATCCAGACCTTCGTCGCGGCGCTGCTCGAGCGCCGCCCCCCGGACTCCCTCGTCGTGCTGGCCTCCCGCTCACCGGGCTGGGAGGCCTACGACGCCCGCCTGCCGTATCCCGTGGTCCGGCAGCGGACCGCGATGCTGCTGCCCACCCCGGCGACCGCCCGCGCCGCGACGGCGCTGGCCGCCGAGCACGGCTGCGACACCGCCTTCTTCGGCGCCGCCGCGCCGCTGGGCCTGCTGGCGCCCGCCCTCCGCGACGCCGGGGTGCGGCACCTGGTCGGCGCCACCCACGGGCACGAGACCGGCTGGGTCGCGCTGCCCGGCGCCCGGCAGCTCATGCGCCGCATCGCCGGCGGCCTGGACGTCCTGACCTACATCAGCGAGTACACCCGCAGCCGCCTGGAGCCGGCCCTCGGCGGGCGCACCCGGCTGGCGCAGCTGTCGCCCGGGGTCGACGTCGACCGGTTCACCCCCGCGGTCGACGGCACCGCGGTGCGGCGGCGGCACGGGCTGGGGGAGGCGCCGGTCGTCGTCTGCGTGTCCCGGCTGGTGCCGCGCAAGGGGCAGGACGTGCTCGTGGCCGCCTGGCCGCAGGTGCTGGACCGGCACCCGGGCGCGCGGCTGCTGCTGGTCGGCGGCGGGCCGGACGAGAAGCGGCTGCGCCGCGCGGTGGCCACCCGGCGGCTGGGCGACTCGGTGGTGCTGACCGGCCCGGTGCCCCCGGACCGGCTCCCCGAGCACTACGCGGCGGGGGACGTGTTCGCCATGCCCTGCCGCACCCGCCGCGGCGGCCTGGACGTCGAGGGCCTGGGCATGGTCTACCTGGAGGCCGCCGCCGTCGGGCTGCCCGTCGTCGCGGGCACCTCGGGCGGGGCGCCGGAGGCGGTGCGCGACGGCGAGACCGGCACGGTCGTCCGCGACCCGCGGTCCCCGGACGCGGTCGCCGCCGCGGTCACCGCGCTGCTCGACGACCCCGCCCGCGCCCGCGCCATGGGCGCCGCCGGGCGGGCGTGGGTGGAGCGGCGCTGGTCGTGGACGACGATCGCCGCCGACCTCGCCGCCCTGCTGGAGCCCGCGGACGACTGAGCCCCGCCGCCCCGCACGTGGCGGGACGGGGCTCGGCCGGTCGGGTTCAGCGGCTGTAGAGGGTCTCGACCTCCTGGTCGAACTCCTTCATGACCACCGCGCGCTTGAGCTTCAGGCTCGGCGTCAGCATCCCGTTGTCCTCGGTGAAGTCCGTGGCGAGGACGCGGTACTTCTTGATCGCCTCGGCCTGGGACACCGCCTTGTTCGCGTCGGCGACGGCGGCGTCGAGCTCGGCCTTGACCTCGGGGTCGTCGACCAGCGCCGACGGCGGGGTGTCGGCCGGCTTGCCCTTGCTCTCCAGCCACGCGGGCAGCGCCTCGGCGTCCAGGGTGACCAGCGCGGCGATGAACGGACGCTGGTCGCCGACGACGATGCACTGGCTGACCAGCCGGTGGGCGCGCAGCCGGTCCTCGAGCACCGCGGGGGCGACGTTCTTGCCGCCGGCGGTCACCAGGATCTCCTTCTTGCGGCCGGTGATCCGGGTGAAGCCGTCGGCGTCGATCTCGCCGATGTCGCCGGTGTGGAACCAGCCGTCGGGGTCGATCGCCTCGGCGGTGGCCTGCTCGTTCCTCCAGTAGCCGCGCATGACGACGCCGCCGCGGACCAGGATCTCGCCGTCGTCGGCGATCCGGAACGAGACGCCGGGCAGCGGGCGCCCCACGGTGCCGATCCGCAGCGCGCGGTCGTGGTTGACCGAGGCGGCGGCGGTGGTCTCGGTGAGGCCGTAGCCCTCGTAGACGGTGACGCCGGCGCCGCGGAAGAAGTGGCCGAGCCGCTCGCCGAGCGGGGCGCCGCCGGAGATGGCGCCGAGGCAGCGGCCGCCGAGCGCGGCGCGCAGCTTGCTGTAGACGAGCCGGTCGTACAGCGCGTGCTGGACCCGGAGCAGGAGCCCCGGACCGCCGGTGTCCTGGGCGCGGGACCAGGCGATGGCCACCTGGGCGGCCCGGTCGAAGATCTTCCCCTTGACCGGGCTGTCGGCCTCGGCCTTCGCCTTGGCCTGGTTGAACACCTTCTCGAACACGCGAGGGACGGCCAGCACGAACGTCGGCTTGAACCCGCCGAGGTCCTCGACCAGGTTCTTCACGTCCGGCGTGTGGCCGATCACGGTGCGGGTCTTCACCGCGCCCACCTGCATGACGCGGGCCAGCACGTGCGCCAGCGGGATGAACAGCAGCAGCGAGCCCTGCACGTTCATGAACCGGTCGAGCAGGCTCATGCCGTTGCCGACCTCGAACAGGAAGTTGCCGTGGGTGAGCTCGCAGCCCTTGGGCCGGCCGGTGGTGCCCGAGGTGTAGATGAGCGTGGCCAGGCTGTCGGCGTTCAGCGTCGCGCGGCGCGCCTCGAGCTCGCTGTCGGGGACGGCCTCGCCGGCGGCGGTGAGCGTGCCGACGGCGTCGTCCTCGATGACGTACAGCGGGCCGAGGTCGGGGGCCTGGTCGCGGACCGAGTCGACGGCGGTGGCGTGCTCGGCCTTCTCGACGATCGCGGCGACCGCGCCGGAGTCGGAGAGGATCCAGGCGACCTGGTCGGGGCTGGAGGTCTCGTACACCGGGACGGTGACCGCGCCGGCCGTCCAGACGGCGAAGTCGATGACGGTCCACTCGTAGCGGGTCTTGGCCTGCAGCGCGACCCGGTCGCCGGGCTGCACGCCCGCGGCGATCAACCCCTTGGCCACGCCGGCCACCTGCTCGCCGAACTCCCGCCAGGTGACGTCGACCCAGCGGCCGTCCCGCTGCCTGCGCAGGCCGACCTCGTCGCCGTGCTCGGCGACGTTCTCCGCCAGCATGTCGGTGAGCGCCTCCGAGGCGCCCACCTCGGTCGTCGCCGGGACGCTGTACTCGCGCACGCTCCGTCCTCTCCTCCCCGTGCGGCCGGGGCGCCGCTGCCCGCGGTCCCCGCGCGGGACACGTCCCGCCGAATCTACCGGCTGGGGCTACCGGTGAGTAGCCGTGCCCTGCCCGCCCACCCTGCACCCTTCGGGTGAACGGCTAGCCTCAGCGCATGGCGGAGCAGTCCACCCAGTCGATCGTCGTCTCCGCGCCGGCGGCCGACGTGATGGCCGTGATCGCCGACTTCGAGGCGTATCCGCAGTGGGTGAACGCGGCCCGGACCGTCGAGGTGCAGGAGCGCGGGCCCGACGGCCGCGCCCGCCGGGTCCGGTTCGTCATCGACGCCACCGTCCTCACCGACGAGTACGTCCTCGACTACACCTGGGACGACGACCGGCAGGTCTCCTGGACCCTGGTGACCAGCAAGCTCATGAAGCGCCAGGACGGCTCGTACACGCTCCGCGAGACCGGCGGCGGCACCGAGGTGACCTACCGGCTCGCCGTCGACATCGGCGTCCCGATGCTCGGGATGATGAAGCGCCGCGCGGAGAAGGTCATCCTCGACACCGCGCTCAAGGAGCTCAAGAAGCGCGTCGAGGGCTGACCCGCGTGCGCACCCTGCTCCTCACCGGCCCCGGCGGGGCCGGCACGACCACCCTCGCCGCCGCGGCCGCAGTGCGCGCCGCCCGGGACGGGCGCCGGGTGGTGCTGGTGACCCGGCAGCCGGTCCCCGAGGGGACGGCGGCCGCGGGCGTCGAGGTGGTCGTCGCCGAGCCGCAGGCCGGGCTCGAGGCGCTGTGGGCCGAGCGGGTGGCCGGGCCGGCCGCCGCGGTGCCCGACCTCGAGCTGCCGCCGGCGAGCTCGGTGGTGCCGCTGCCCGGCGCGGGCGAGCTCGGCGTCCTCGCGGCGCTCGGCCGGGTGCGGCCGGACACCGACCTCGTCGTCCTCGACGCCGGGCCGCTGCCCGCCGCCACGGGGCTCGTCGCGCTGCCGGGCGCGCTGCGCTGGTGGCTGGAGCAGGTGGTGACCACCCGGGTGCGGGTCCTCGCCGCCGTCCGCACCGCCGCCGTCCGCACGGGCACGGTGCGCCGGGGCGCCGCCGACCTCGCCCTCGACGCGCTGCCCGACCTCGAGGCGCTGCTGGACCGGCTCCCCCTGACCGACCCCGCCGCGACCGCGGTCTGGCTGGTGGGCCGGCCGCGGCCCTCCGCCGTCGCCGCGCTGCGGGCCGCGACGACCGCCCTGGCCGTGCACGGGCAGCGCCCGGTGGGCGTGCTCGCCCGCCGGCTGCCCGGCGGGCCGGCGGACTGGGCGGCCGCCCGGGCGGCCGAGGAGGACGCCGCGCTCGCCGCCCTGGCCGGGGTCGCGCCGGTGCAGGAGGTCGCCGAGGCCGCGGTCGAGCCGGCCGGCGCCGAGGCGCTCGCCGCGCTGCTGCCCGCCCTCCCCGGGCCGGCCGGCGGGTCGGTCCCGCCGGTGCCCGCACCCGAGCGCGTGGACGGCGGCTGGCGGCTGACACTCCCGCTGCCCTTCGCCGAGCGCGCCGGGGTCCGGCTCACCCGCTGGGACGACGACCTGGTGGTGACCGCCGCCGGCAGCCGCCGCTCGCTGCGCCTGGACGCCCTGCTGCGCCGGTGCGTGGTCACGTCGGGCACCCTGGCCCACCCGGGCACCGCCGCCGCGCGGCTGGTGGTCGGCTTCGCCGCCGACCCCCAGCAGTGGCCGGCCGACCTGCTGGCGGCCGTCGGGGCGGACGGCGCGGAGGGAGCGCCGTCGAGCAGTGCGGCGGACGGCCCGGCGGACGACAGGGGGACACGGTGACCGAGGGAGCCGACTGGCTCGATCAGGCGCGGCGGCTGGTGGCCGGGCTGGGACAGGCCTGGGCCGAGACCGGCGCCGCCGCGGAGGGGGCGACGGCCGGGCACGAGCCGGGCGGGGACTGCCGCTGGTGCCCGCTGTGCCGGGCGGCCGCCGTCGCCCGCCGGCCGGACGTCAACGAGGCGCTCGCCGACCTGCTGACCAGCGCCGCCGGGGCGCTGCGGTCGGTGTCCACGCCGCCGGCGCCGCCCGCGTCCGAGCCGGCGCCGGCGCCGGAGCCGGCGCAGGTCCAGCACATCGAGCTCGGCTGAGTGGCCGGCGACCGGACCGACCCCGCGGCCCTGCCCGCGCTCGGCGTCGACGTCGGCGGCACCAAGGTGGCCGGCGGCGTCGTCGCGCCGGACGGGACGGTGCTGGACACCGCCCGCCGCTCGACGCCGACCGCGTCGGTGACCGAGACCGAGGCCGCGATCGCCGGCGTGGTCGAGGAGCTCGCCGTCCGGCACGGCGGCCCGCTGGCGGCGGTCGGCGTCGGCGCGGCCGGCTGGTTCGACCGCACCGGCGACGTCGTGCTGTTCAGCCCGCACCTGGCCTGGCGGCACACCTCGCTGCGCCGCGACCTCGCCGCCCGCCTGCAGCGGCCGCTGTGGGTGGGCAACGACGCCGACGCCGCCGCCTGGGCCGAGTACCGCTTCGGCGCCGCACGCGGGGCGGAGCTGGCCCTGTGCATCACCCTCGGCACCGGCATCGGCGGCGGGATCGTCGCCGGCGGCCGGCTGCAGCGTGGCGCGCACGGGGTGGCGGGTGAGTGGGGGCACATGCGGGTGGTCCCCGACGGGCGGCTGTGCGCCTGCGGCAACCGCGGCTGCTGGGAGCAGTACGCCAGCGGCAGCGCCCTGGCCACCACCGCCCGCGAGGTGGCCACCCGCTCGCCGGCCGCGGCGGCGCGGCTGCTCGACCGCGTCGACGGCGACCCGGCGCGGCTGACCGGCGAGGACGTGGCCCGCGCCGCGGCCGACGGCGACCCGGTGGCGCTGAGCCTGGTGAGCGACGTCGGGGAGTGGCTCGGCCAGGGCATCGCCGACCTCGCCAGCGTGCTCGACCCGGACGTCGTCGTGATCGGCGGCGGGGTGAGCGTGCTCGGCGACATGGTGCTCGACCCGGCGCGCGAGCGGCTGGGGCGGGCGCTGCCCGGCCGCGGCTTCCGGCCCGGCCCGAAGGTGGTCGCCGCGGCCCTCGGCGCCTCGGCCGGCCTGGTCGGCGCGGCGGACCTCGCCCGCGCGGCGGTCTGCGCCGGGCGCTAGGCGCCCGCGCCGCTAGACGACGGCCCCGTCGTCGCCGTCGTCGTCGCGGTCGCGCATCCGGGACAGCGCCAGGGCGGCGCTGCCGACCAGGGCCGCGACGCCGAGCACCAGGCCGGTCTCGGTCCGCAGGCCCAGCACGCCCGGCGCACCGACCAGCACCACGCCGGCGGCGGCCAGCAGCACCGCGTACAGCGTCGACGGCGAGGGCATCGGCACCGGCGGGGCCGGCGGGGGCTCGTAGTGCTCCTCGGCGAGCGGGTCGTCCTCGTCGTCGGGGGGCGGCGCGGCGGGCCGGACGACGGCGGGCTCCGCGGGCTCGGCGTCCTCGACGACGGTGCGCCCGTGCTCGGCCTCGTAGGCGGCGACGATGCGCGCCCACTCGGCGTCCTCGTCGAGGTCGCGCCGCAGCGGGCGCCGCTCGGCCGCGGGGCCGCCGGCGGGGGCGTGGTCGTCGGCGTGCCGCTCGACCAGGGAGCGGCCCTCGCCGAGGCGGGTGCGGTCGACGAACAGCCGGTCGGCCGGCGGGCTGGGGAGGAACACGGTGCGGGTGTAGGGCCCGACGTCGGCGGCCGGCTCGAGGTAGGCGGCGATGCCGGCGTCGCGCAGCACGTCGAGCAGGTGCTCGCCGACGCGCGGGTCGACGTCGCGCAGCGGCGCCCAGAGCGCGGCGTCCAGGCCGTTGTCGCGGCGGCCCCGCCCGCGCCGCGGCCCGGTCACGCCGCGGCTCCCCGGGGGAGCGGCCGGTCAGCAGCCACGGTGGTCCTCCTCCGGGGTCGGGCGTGCGGTGCGGCCGGTGCGACGCGCGGGGCCGATTGTCGGCGGGGCACCCGGATCCCTAGTCTGGCAGTTCCACAGGGAGGCGTGTTGTTCTACTGGTTCCTCAAGTTCGTGGCCATCGGCCCGGTCGTGAAGCTCGTCTTCCGCCCGCGGGCGGAGGGGCGTGAGCACGTACCGGCCGACGGCGCCGCGATCCTGGCCAGCAACCACCTCTCGGCCTCGGACTGGATCTTCATGCCGCTGTCGCTGCGGCGCCGGGTCACCTTCCTGGCCAAGCAGGAGTACTTCACCGGCACCGGCGTGAAGGGGTGGCTGCAGCGCGCCTTCTTCTCCGGCGCGGGGCAGGTGCCCATCGACCGCTCCAGCGCCACGGCCGCCGAGGACGCCATCCGCACCGGCCTCCGGATGCTCCGGGAGGGCCGGCTGCTCGGCATCTACCCCGAGGGCACCCGCTCGCCCGACGGCCGCCTGTACCGCGGCAAGGTCGGCGTGGCGCGCATGGCGCTGGAGACCGGCGTGCCGGTGATCCCGGTGGCGATGGTCTACCGGCCCCGGCGGATGCCGTTCGGCAGGAAGCTGGTCCGGGTGCGCGTGCGCTTCGGCGAGCCGCTGGACTTCTCCCGCTACGAGGGCCTGGCCGGCGACCGCTTCGTCGAGCGGTCCATCACCGACGAGATCATGTACGAGATCATGACGATGTCGGGCCAGGAGTACGTCGACGTCTACGGCGCCACCGTCAAGAAGTCGATGCAGGCCACCGGCGCCAGCGCCGCCGACGTCGTCGGGCGGCTGCAGCCGCCGGCCGGCGAGGCCGGTGACCGGGCGCCCGACACCCTCGCCGGCTAACGCTCGAGGAGCCGGCCGAGCAGGTCGGTGAGCAGGGCCAGCAGCTCGTCGCGGCTGGTCGCGGGTTCGCGCACCCACTGGTGCACGAGGTCCTCGGTGAAGGCGAACCACGAGCGCACCAGCTGCCGGCGCAGCGGGTCCTCGAGCCCGCCGAGCGCGCCGATGCCGAGGTCGACCAGCGCCTCGCGGGTCTCCTCGTAGACCTCGGCCACCCACGGGTCGCCGCCGGCGGCGCCGCGGACGAATGCCAGGTGCGACTCCCGGTAGGTCTCCACCCAGCCGACGTAGCGGTCGAGCATCCACGCCGGTCGCTCCGCGGCCGGCACGTCCGCCGCCGGGGTGAGGTGGGCGCGCAGCAGGTCGGCGGCCGCCCGCGTCACGGCCTGGTAGTACTCCCGCTTCGACGGGAAGTAGTGGAACAGCAGGCTGCGGCTGATGCCCGCCCGCCGGGCCACCTCGTCGATGGTCAGCTCCTGCACCGGCGTCGTGGGCAGCAGCTGCAGGCCGATGCCGACCAGCTGCTCCCGCCGGTCGGCGGCCGACCGGCGGGAGCGCGCGGGGGAGGGAGGCACGGCCGGACCGCTCAGGCGGCGGCCCGGGACGCCGCGGCCTCGGTGAGCAGCCGCGCGATCGACGCGGTCACCAGGGACGGCCGCTCGTTCGGGAGCATGTGCCCGGTCCGCGGGACCACCTGCACGTGCGCGCCGGGCAGGGCCTCGGCGATCCGGCGGGTGTGGCGCACGGGGGTCAGCTTGTCGGAGTCGCCGACCAGCAGCTCGACCGGCACGCGGGTGAGCGCGGCGAGCTCGGCGGACTTGTCGTGGTCGCCCAGCGCCGGCAGGAACGCGGTGAACGCCCGCACGGTGGTCGCGTGCACGATCTCCGCCCCGGCGTGCACCATCGCGTCGGTGGCGTCGGCGCCGTAGAGCAGGTCGCGCACGAGCGCCCGGTGCCGCGGGTGCTCCGGCGGCACCAGCCGGCGCAGCCGCTCGACCACGCGCGCGCCGGCCAGCGCGAGCGACAGGGCGCCGGGGGTGAGCCGCTGCCGGAGCCGCTCGGCGCGGGTGCGCGGCGGCGGCTGCAGGTCGCCGGCCGACGTCGACACGAGCGCGACGCCGCGCACCCGGTCGCCGAACAGCCCGGGCCGGGCCGCGGCCAGGCACATGACCGTCATGCCGCCCATCGAGTGGCCGGCCAGCACGACCGGGCCGGTGGGCGCGAGCCGGTCGAGCACGGCGGCGAGGTCGAGGCCGAGCCGGTCGATCGAGACGTCGGCCGTGCCCCAGCTGGAACGGCCGTGGCCGCGCTGGTCGTAGCGGACCAGGCGCAGCCGGCCGTCGGCCACCTGCGGGGTGAGCAGCGCGGCGACGTCGTCCCAGGCGGCCTGCGACAGCGTCCAGCCGTGCGCGAGGACCAGCGTCACGGGGGCGTCGTCGGGACCCTCGACGGTGGCGTGCAGCAGGGCGCCGTCGGGGGTGGCGACGGCGGCGGTGCGGCGCAGCCGCAGAGGAGCGGTCGTGCTCACGCGGCCACCTCCGGGGTGCGGGCGGGCGCGCCGGCGGGGGTGCCGACGTAGTTCTCGCGGTCCAGCCGCCGGGTCAGCCTCCGGAAGCGGAAGGTGAAGTCCGGCCAGAGCGTGGTGTTGTGGCCGTGCCGGTCGAGGTACCAGCTGCCGCAGCCGCCGGCCAGCCACACCGTGCCGCGGGACCGGCGGGCGATGAGCTCGCGGTAGGCCTCCTGCGCCTCCGGGGTGGTCTCGAGCGCGTCCAGGCCCTCGGCGGCCATGGTGCGCAGGGCGTCGTCGACGTAGGCCACCTGCGACTCGATCATGTAGACCATCGACGTGTGGCCGACGCCGACGTTCGGCCCGACCAGCAGGAACAGGTTGGGGAAGCCGGCGACGGCGCTGCCCCGGTTGGTGACCATGCCCTCGTCCCACACCTGCGCGAGGGTGCGGCCGTCGCGGCCGGTGATCCGCCGGGCGATGGGCAGGTCGGTGACGTGGAAGCCGGTGGCCAGCACGATCGTGTCGGTGGGCCGTTCGACGCCGTCGACGGTGACGATCGAGTGTGGCCGGACCTCGGCGATGCCCGCGGTGACCAGCTCGGCGTTGGGGGCCGACACCGCCGGGTAGTAGTCGTTGCTGATCAGGATCCGCTTGCAGCCGATCGTGTAGTCCGGCGTCAGCGCCTTCCGCAGCTTCGGGTCGCGGACCTGCCGGTGCAGGTGCGCCCTGGCCACCCGGTCCACCGGCCCGAGGAAGCGCCGGTTCTTGGCCATGCCGACGACGAGGAACTCGCGGACCAGGTAGAGCACCGCGCGGACCAGCCGCTGGAAGCCGGGGACCAGCCGGTACAGCCGCTGCACCCGCGGGGACACCGGGTGGTCGGTGCGCGGCACGATCCACGGCGGCGTGCGCTGGTAGACGGCGAGGCTGCCGACCCGCGGCTGGATGGCGGGGACGATCTGGACCGCCGAGGCGCCGGTGCCGACGACGGCGACCCGCTCGCCGGTGAGGTCGTGGCCGTCGTCCCAGCGCGCCGAGTGCACGACGGTGCCCGCGAAGGAGCGCAGGCCCGGGATGTCGGGCCAGCTCGGGTCGGCCAGCGCGCCGGCGGCGGAGACGAGCACGCGGGCCCGGAACCGGCCGGCCGTCGTCTCGACGTCCCAGCGGCGGGCGGCGTCGTCCCAGCGGGCGGCGGTGACCTCGGCGCCGAAGACGCAGTGCCGCCGGACGTCGAAGCGGTCGGCGGTGGCCTGCAGGTAGGCCTGGATCTCCGGCTGCTCGGAGTAGGAGCGCGGCCAGTCCGGGTTGGGCGCGAAGGAGAAGGAGTAGAGGTTGGACTGCACGTCGCAGGCGGCGCCCGGGTAGTGGTTGTCGCGCCACGTGCCGCCGACGTCGTGCGCCCGCTCGAGCAGCACGAAGTCCGCCTCGCCGCGCTGCCGCAGCCTGATCGCCATGCCCAGGCCCGCGAACCCGGTGCCGATGATCGCGACCCCGACCTCGCGGGTGTCCTCGGCGCCCGGGGCGGGCCTGTCCAGCGTGCTGGTCACCGGGTGCTCCTCCTACGACGTCCGGCTTGCTGAGCAACGGTCAACAAGCTACAACCGTCGTTGAGCAGTGCTCAACACGAGCGCCGAGACCCCGAGGGAGCACCGATGCCGCTGTGGCCCCGCAGGAGGACCCGCACCCCGCTGGCCGGGAGGGCCGTGCTGGTCACCGGCGCCGCCCGCGGCATCGGTGCCGAGCTGGCCCGCCGGGCCGCCGCCCGCGGCGCCCGGGTGGCGCTGGCCGGCCTCGAGCCCGAGCTGCTCGCCCGGGTCGCCGACGAGCTGGGCCCCGAGCACCTGTGGGTGGAGTGCGACGTCACCGACCCCGAGGCGCTGCAGGCCGCCGTCGCCCGGACCGTGGACACCTTCGGCGGGCTCGACGTCGTCGTCGCCAACGCCGGGATCGCCCCGCTGACCACCGTCATGACGAGCTCCGCGCACGCGCTGTCGCGGACGATCGAGGTGAACCTGACCGGCGCGATGCTCACCGCGCACGCCGCGCTGCCGGCGGTGGCGGAGCGGCGCGGGCACGTGCTGCTGGTCAGCTCCGCCGCCGCGTTCACGGTGCTGCCGGGCATGAGCGCCTACTGTGCGGCGAAGGCCGGGCTGGAGCGCTTCGGCGACGCGCTGCGGCTGGAGGTGGCCCACCGCGGCGTCACCGTGGCCAGCGCCCACCCGACCTGGATCGACACCGACCTGGTGCGCGACACCGAGGCGGCGCTGCCCACCTTCGCCGCGACCCGCCGGCGGCTGCCCGGCCCGCTGGGCGCGTACACGTCGGTGGAGGAGTGCGCCGAGGCGCTGGTGGAGAACCTGGAGACCCGCGGCCGCCGGGTGTTCGTGCCGCGCTCGGTCGGCGTCGTCTCGGCGCTGCGCCAGGCGGTCACCGGCGCGGTGGCGGAGAAGGTGGTGCTCCGGCTGTCGGCCGCCCGCGTGCCGCAGCTGGAGCGGGACATCGCCGCGCTGCAGGGGCAGGAGTTCGGCCGCTCCTCGGTGGGCGGCCGCCGGGCGGGCTGAGCGCACCTACGGTGGGCGGTGTGCGGCGGTTCTTCTACGACACCGAGTTCATCGAGGACGGGACGACGATCGACCTCGTCTCGATCGGCGTCGTGGACGAGACCGGCCGCGAGTTCTACGCCGTCAGCACCGAGTTCGACGAGCGCCGCGCCATCCCGTGGGTGCGCCGCAACGTGCTCGACCAGCTCCCGCCGCCGGCCGACCGGGCCTGGCGCAGCCGCCGGCGCATCCGCGACGACCTGCTCGCCTTCCTCACCGGCCCGGGGCAGGAGGTCGAGCTGTGGGCGTGGTTCGCCGCCTACGACCACGTGGCGCTGGCCCAGCTGTGGGGGCCGATGACGGCGCTGCCGCGGGCGGTGCCGCGGTTCACCCGGGAGCTGCGGCAGCGGTGGGACGACCTCGGCCGGCCGGAGCTGCCGCCCAAGCCCGCCGGCACGCACGACGCGCTGGTCGACGCGCGCTACAACCTCGCCCGCTGGCAGGCGATGGAGGCCGCCCGGCCCCGCTGAGCGGCGGGCCCGGGCGGCCTCGGTGCGTGGGCAGGGGCCTCAGACGGTGAAGACGGCGAGCAGGCGGGTCAGCTCCTGGGAGAGCCCGTCGAGCTCCACCGCGGCGGCGTGCGCCCGGTCGACGTCGTCGGCGCTGTCGCGGGCGTCGGCGCTGACCGTGGTGAGCGTGGCGGACACCGAGCCCGCGCCCTCGGCGGCCGCGGCGACGCTGCGGGTCAGCTCGCGGGTGGTCGCCGACTGCTCCTCCACCGCGCTGGCGATGGTCAGCTGGTGGTCGTTCATCGCGTGCACGACCTCGGCGATGCGGGTGATCGAGCCGACCGCGGCGCCGGTGTCGGCCTGGATCGCCTCGACCCTGCGCGCGATGTCGTCGCTGGCGCGGGCGGCCTCCTGCGCGAGCTCCTTGACCTCGTTGGCCACGACGGCGAAGCCCTTGCCCGCCTCGCCGGCGCGGGCGGCCTCGATGGTCGCGTTGAGCGCGAGCAGGTTGGTCTGCTCGGCGACGGCGGCGATGACGCGCACCACCTCGCCGATCTCCGCGGAGCTGGTGCCCAGCGCGGCGATCGCGCCCTCGGTCCGGCGGGCGAGCTCGGCGGCCTGCCGCCCCACCTGCGCGGCCTCGGCGGCGCTGCGGGCGATGTCGGTGATCGACAGGCCCATCTCCTCCGCGCCGGCCGCGGCCGCGGACACGCCGGCGCTGATGTCGCTGGCCGCGGTGTGCGCCGCCTGCGCCTGGTCGCGGCTGCGGGCGGCGCGGGTGGCCAGCCCGTCGGCGACCGCGGCCACGCCCGACGCCGACGCCGCCACCTGGCGGGCGCAGCCGCCGATGTCGCGCACGGTGCCGGCGACCTTCTCCACGAACCGGTTGAACGCCGCGGACAGCTGGCCGACCTCGTCGTCGCCGGTGACCGTCGTGCGCTGGGTCAGGTCGCCCTCGCCGTCGGCGATCTCGGCCATGCGGGCGCGCAGCTGGTGCAGCGGCGCGGTGAGCCGCCGGCCGAGCTGCCAGGCGACGACCCCGCCGAGCAGCGCGACGAGGACGGCGGCGAGGACCAGCGCGGTGACCATGGCGGCGCGGCCGTCGGCGAGCCGGTCGACCGGGCCGGTGAAGTCGGCGTCGCGGGCGAGGGTGACCAGCACCCAGTCCCACGGCGCGTAGTAGGCGACCTGGGCGGTGGTCGGGCCGGCCTCGGGGTCGGTGAAGTGCACGGTCGCCTGCTCGCCGTCCGCCAGGCCGAGGGCCGCGTCCACGATCTCGCGCACGTGGGGGCGGCCGTCGGCGTCGGTGGCGTCGATCAGCGCCTGCCCGTCGCGGGCGCCGCCGGGGCTGACCAGCACGGTGCCGGCGCGGTCGCCGGTGCCGCCCCACACCTCGACGTGCCCGTGCGCGCCGACCTGCGTGGCCTCCAGGCTCTCCCGCAGCGCCGGGATGGCCTGCTGCTGCTCGCCGACGTAGAGCATCCCGACCAGCTGCCCGGCCCGGTCCAGCAGCGGCGTGTAGGCCGCCACGTACCAGGAGCCGACGACGAAGGCGTTGCCGCGGTAGGTCTGCCCGGAGGTGACCGCCGCGACCACCGGGTTCGGCTGCCCGTCGGGGTTGACCGCGGGGATGTAGGTGCCGATCGCCCGCCGGCCGTCCGCGCCGGTGACGTTGGTGGCCACGCGGAGCATGTCGCCCGTCGGGGTGCGCTGGAAGATCGTCGCGGTGCCGCCGACCAGCGCCTCCACCTGGTCGACGACGGCGGTGGGCAGCGCGGGGTCGCCGTTCTGGCCGAGCCACTGCCCGCCGACGGTCACCCGGGGCAGGTCGACCGGCGTCACCTCGCCGGACTGCTGGTTCTCCGCCTCCCAGTGCACGGGCCCGCCGGGGCCGCCGACGGTGAGCCCGCCCGAGCGGGCCAGCACGTCGAGGGCGACGGCGAGCTGGCTGTCGACCCGCGCGGCGGTGGACTGGCCCTGGGTGGCGACGACGTCCTGCACGCCGGCCGCGGTGCGCGCGACGCTCTCCTCGACCAGTTCGGTCACCGACTCCTGGGTGGTGTCGGCGAACCGCGCGCTCTGCCACGCGCTCACCCCGGCCATCGCGCCGCCGGTCGCCGCCACGCTGGCGACGGCCAGCGCGACCACCTTCGTCCTGATGCCCCACCGTCCGAGCACGTCGTCCCCCTCCCGGCCCGGGCAGAGCACCCGGCACCGCGCCGCAGCGTCGGCAGGAGGCGGCCGGTCCTGTACCGGAACCCGCCGCGGTGGGGCGGCCGGGGCGGGTGGGGCGGACCGTGACTCAGGCGGGTCCGAGCACGGCCTGGGTCTGGGTGACCGAGGCCACCGGCCGCCCGTCGTCGTCGGTCACCTCGGTGAGGACGACGTCCGTCGAGCGGCCGACGTGCAGCGGGCGGGCGGTGGCGTGCGCGGTCCCGCCGCGGACCGCGCGCAGCAGCGACGTCGAGGAGGCGAGGGTCGACGTCGACGCCCCGGGCGGCAGGTTGAGGAAGGCGCAGACGGCGCCGACGGTGTCGGCCAGCGTCATCAGCGCGCCGCCGTGCAGCGCCCCGCCCGCGGTGCACCGCTGCGGCGCCCACGGCAGCCGGCCGGTGACCTCCCCGGGCCCGGCCCGGTCCAGCTCGACGCCGGTGGCGACGGCGAAGGGCATCAGCGCGAGCAGCTCGGCGGGGTCCACGGCGGCGATCCTGCCGGTTCCGGCGCGCAGACGGTGACCGCGGTCACGGATGGGTGCAGGATCGTGCTGACCTGCGGTTCGTCCCTCCGGGAGGCGTCGTGCGCATCGGGATCCTGACCGGCGGGGGCGACTGCCCCGGCCTCAACGCGGTCATCCGGGCCGTGGTCCGGTGCGGCATCGGCTCCGGGGACGAGGTGGTCGGCTTCCGCGACGGCTGGCGCGGCCTGCTCGACGACGACGCCGTCCCCCTGGACCTGCCCGCCGTCCGCGGGCTGCTGCCCCGCGGCGGCACCGTGCTCGGCACCTCCCGCACCAACCCCTACGCCATCGACGGCGGGCCCGCGCGGGTGATGGCCACCCTCGAGCGGCACGGGATCGAGGCGCTGGTCCCGGTGGGCGGCGAGGACACCCTCGGCGTCGCCGCGAAGCTGACGGGGGAGGGGGTGCGGGTGGTCGGCGTGCCCAAGACGATCGACAACGACCTCGACGGCACCGACTACACGTTCGGCTTCGACACCGCGGTCGGCGTCGCGATGGAGGCCATCGACCGGCTGCACACCACCGGCGACAGCCACCACCGGACGCTGGTCGTCGAGGTGATGGGGCGGCACGCCGGCTGGATCGCGCTGCACGCGGGGATGGCCGGCGGCGCCACCGTCGTGCTGGTGCCCGAGCGCCCGTTCGACGTCGAGGCCGTGGTCGCGCACTGCCTGCACCGTTTCGAGTCCGGCTACTCGCCGATCCTCGTCGTCTCGGAGGGCGCGCGGCCGGCCGACGGCGACCTGGTGACCGCCACCGGCGAGCGCGACGCCTTCGGCCACGTCCGGCTCGGCGGCATCGGCGCGGCGCTGGCCGCGCTGCTCGAGGAGCGCACCGGCCGGGAGGCGCGCGCGGTGGTGCTCGGGCACATCCAGCGCGGCGGCACGCCGTCGGCGTTCGACCGGGTGCTGGCCACCCGGTTCGGCCTGGCCGCGGTCGGCGCGCTGCACGAGGGGCGCTCCGGTGTCATGGTGGCGCTGCGCGGGACCGACGTCGTCCCGGTGCCGATCGCGGAGGCCACCGCGCGGCTCAAGCTGGTGCCGCTGGAGCGGTACGCCGAGGCCGAGGTGTTCTTCGGGTGAGGCGGGGGACCGCCGTACCCTCGACGGCGTGAGCCTGTCCCCATCCCCGCAGCCGGTGCCCGGTCTCGACCGGTGGCGCGAGCTCCCCGCCGCCCAGCAGCCGACCTGGCCCGACCGCGCCGCCCTCGACGGCGTCCTCACGACGCTGTCGTCCGTGCCGCCGATCGTGGCGCCCAGCGAGGTCGACGAGCTGCGCGGCCGGCTGGCCGAGGTCGCGCAGGGGCGGGCGTTCCTGCTGCAGGGCGGGGACTGCGCGGAGACCTTCGACCTCAACACCGACGCCCACCTGCAGAGCACCACCCGCACGCTGCTGCAGATGGCCGTCGTCCTCACCTACGGCGCGAGCGTGCCGGTGGTCAAGGTCGGGCGGGTGGCCGGGCAGTACGCCAAGCCGCGCTCGTCGGACACCGATGCCCTGGGCCTGCCGTCCTACCGCGGCGACATGGTCAACTCGCTGGAGCCGGTGCTCGAGAAGCGCATCCCCGACCCGAACCGGCTGGTGCGCGCCTACGCCAACTCGGCCGCGGCGATGAACATGATCCGCGCCTACGCGCACGGCGGCCTGGCCGACCTGCACGCCGTCCACGACTGGAACAAGGACTTCGTCGCGAACTCGCCGGCCGGCGTCCGCTACGAGGTCATCGCCCGCGAGATCGACCGGGCGCTGGCGTTCATGAAGGCCTGCGGGGTCGACGACAGCGCGCTGCGCGGCGTCGAGCTCTACAACAGCCACGAGGCGCTGATCCTCGACTACGAGGCCGCGCTGCTGCGGGTGCACGAGGGCCGGCCCTACGCCGCCTCGGCGCACTTCGTGTGGATCGGCGAGCGCACTCGCCAGCTCGACGGCGCGCACGTGGAGTTCATGTCGCGCATCGCCAACCCGATCGGCGTCAAGATCGGGCCCTCCACCACCCCGGAGCAGGCCACCGAGCTGGTCGAGCGGCTGGACCCCCACGGCGTCCCGGGCCGGCTGACGCTGATCAGCCGCATGGGCAACGGGAAGATCCGCGACGTCCTGCCGCCGATCGTGGAGAAGGTCACCGCGAGCGGCCACCAGGTCGTGTGGCAGTGCGACCCGATGCACGGCAACACCCACGAGTCCTCGACCGGCTACAAGACCCGGCACTTCGACCGGATCGTCGACGAGGTGCTCGGCTTCTTCGACGTGCACCGCGCGCTGGGCACCTGGCCCGGCGGCATCCACGTCGAGCTCACCGGCGAGGACGTCACCGAGTGCCTCGGCGGGGCCATGGAGATCAGCGACGAGGACCTCAACAGCCGGTACGAGACCGCCTGCGACCCGCGGCTGAACACCGGGCAGTCCCTGGAGCTGGCCTTCCTCGTGGCGGAGATGCTGCGTGGATGAAGGACCCCGCTGCCCCCCACCGTTCGCAGGCTCACGGCGGGCCCCTGCAGCGGGGCCGGAAAGACTGACGGGATGACCTCCTTCATCGACCTCCGCTCCGACACCGTCACCCGGCCCACCCCGGCGATGCGCCGGGCGATGGCCGAGGCCGAGGTGGGCGACGACGTCTACGGCGAGGACCCGGCGATCCGGGCGCTCGAGGAGCGGGTCGCGGACCTGTTCGGCCACGAGGCGGCGCTGTTCGTCCCGTCCGGGACGATGGGCAACCAGATCGGCATGCGGCTGGTCTGCGAGCCCGGCCAGGAGGTGCTCTGCGACGCCGACGCGCACGTGGTCACCTACGAGATGGGTGCCGCGGCCGCGGTGTTCGGCATCTCCACCCGCACGGTCGTCTCCGACGGCGGGCTGCTCGACGCGGACGCGCTGGTCGACCAGGTGCGCCCGCGCGGCGACTGGCACCTGACCGCCACCGCCGCCGTCGCCGTGGAGAACACGCACAACCGCGGCGGCGGGCGGGTGCAGCCGCTGGCCGAGCTCGAGCGGCTGTTCGCCTGGTCCCGCGACGCCGGCGTCGCCGTGCACCTCGACGGCGCCCGGATCTGGAACGCGTCCGTCGCCTCCGGCGTGGAGCTCGCCACCTACGGGCGGCTGGCCGACACCGCGTCGGTCTGCCTGTCCAAGGGCCTCGGCGCGCCGGTCGGGTCGGTGCTGGTGGCCTCCGCCGAGCGGATCGCCGCCGGCCGGCTGTGGCGCAAGCGCCTGGGCGGCGGCATGCGGCAGGCCGGGGTGCTGGCCGCGGCCGGGCTGTACGCGCTGGACTCCCACCTCGCCCGGCTGACCGAGGACCACGAGCACGCCCGGCTGCTGGCCAAGCGCCTGGGCGTCGACCCGGCCACGGTGGAGACCAACATGGTCGTCGTCGACGACGTCCCGGCGCCGGTCGTGGCCGAGGCCGCCAAGGCGCGCGGCGTGCTGGTGTCCCAGGTGAGCCCCCGGCGGATCCGCCTGGTCACGCACCTCGACGTCGACCGGGCCGCGGTCGACCGCGCCGGC
Source organism: Geodermatophilus sp. SYSU D01036 (assembly GCF_054050435.1). Classification (NCBI taxonomy): domain Bacteria; kingdom Bacillati; phylum Actinomycetota; class Actinomycetes; order Geodermatophilales; family Geodermatophilaceae; genus Geodermatophilus; species Geodermatophilus sp. SYSU D01036. The sequence continues at coordinate 201,422 of NZ_JBJGZJ010000002.1, forward strand.
GACGTCCTCGCCGACCTCCTCGACCGCTGAGGCGCCCGCCGGCCACCGCTGGGGTGGCCGGCGGGCGCCGCGGCTCACCAGGAGCTGAACAGCAGCCGGTTGGGCGTGCCGGCCCGGGTGGCGGTCCGCGAGAGCGTCACGTGGTTGGTCGTCGCGGCCGCGGTGACCGCCCCGGCGACCGTCGCCGGCGCGGCGCCCGCGTTGCCCTGCAGGTACAGCGCGGCGACGCCCGCGACGTGCGGCGTGGCCATCGACGTGCCGCTGATCGTGCTGGTCGCCGTCGGCGAGGTGTGCCAGGCGCTGGTGATGCCGACGCCGGGCGCGAGCAGGTCCACGCAGGTGCCGTGGTTGCTGAACGACGCGGCGGTGTCGGTGCGGTCGGTGGCGCCCACGGTGAGGGCGGCGGGCACCCGCGCGGGGGAGGAGGCGCAGGCGTCCTGGGCCACGCCCGCGGTGTTGCCGTTGCCGGCCGCGACGGCGTAGGTCACGCCGTCGGCGATGGAGTTGCGGACGGCGGTGTCGATCGCCGTGCTCGCCCCGCCGCCCAGGCTCATGTTCGCCACCGCCGGCGCGCCGGCCGCGTGGTCCGCGGTCACCCAGTCGATGCCGGCGACGACGCCGGAGGTGGTGCCGTTGCCGGCGCAGTCCAGGACGCGGACGCCGACCAGCCGCACGCCCTTGGCGACGCCGTACGTGGTGCCCCCCACGGTGCCCGCGACGTGGGTGCCGTGGCCGTTGCAGTCGTCGGCCGGGCCGCCGTCGACGGCGTCGTACCCGGAGACCGCCCGGCCGCCGAAGTCGGCGTGCGCGTCGTTGATGCCGGTGTCGACGACGTAGGCGGTGACGCCGCTGCCGGTGGCGGTGTAGCCGAACGTGCCGGACAGCGGCAGGTCGCGCTGGTCGGTGCGGTCCAGGCCCCACGGCGCGCCGGACTGCGCGCCCTCGGCGGTGACCACCTGGTCGCGCTCGACGGCGACCACGCCCGGGATGGCCGACAGCCGGCCCGCGGCGGCCTCGGGCAGCTCGACGGCGAAGCCGGTGAGCGCCGCGGTGTAGACGTGCGCGATCCGGCCGCCGAGGCCGCGGGCCCGGTCCGCCGCCTGGTCGGGCAGGGTCGAGCGGTCGACGGTGACCACGTAGGTGGCCCGCGGGCCGCCGTCGGCGGAGGCGGCGGAGGCGGGGCCGGCGGTGACGCCGAGGCCGGCGGTCGCCAGCGCGACGACGCCGACGGCCAGGGTGCGACGAGTGGGCAAGGACGGCTCCTCGGGGGAACTCCCCGCAACCGGGCGGCCGCGGCGGGATGCGAGCCAATCCCGTGCCGTAGATCACCGCAAGTGAAGGAACGAATCCGCAGGGTGACCGCGGCGTGTCGCCCTCCCCGGGCGCGCCGCTCAGGCGGCGGAGGACTCCACCGGACGGCCGTCGCGCAGGGCGCACAGCAGGGCGATGTCGCGGGCGTGGCCGCGGTCGGCGCTCGGCGTCTCGACGACGACCGGCACCCCGGCCATCGACGGGTGCGCCATCAGCTCGCCGAACGCGCCGACGCCGATCGAGCCCTCGCCGATGGTGGTGTGCCGATCCCGCTTGGAGCCGCGCTCGTCGAGGGAGTCGTTGGCGTGCACCAGCCCGAGCCGGCCCGGGCCCACGGTGGCCTCCAGCGCGTCGAGCGTCGCCGTCGTCCCGCCCGGGGCGGCCAGGTCGTGCCCGGCCGCCCACGCGTGGCAGGTGTCCAGGCAGACGCCCACCCTCGGGTGCCAGTCGAGCGCCGCGAGGTAGGGGCCGAGGTCCTCGACGGTGGCCGCCAGCGACCGGCCGCCGCCCGCCGTCGGCTCGACCAGCAGCCGCGGGCCGTCGTCGGGGAGGGCGTCGAGCACCGGCAGCAGCCGCTCGTGCAGCTGGCGCAGCGCGGCCTCGTAGCGGTCCTCGTCCACGGCGGAGCCCGCGTGCACGACGACGCCGCGCACGCCGAGCTGCACCCCTCGGGCGAGGTCGGCGGCGATCGTCTCGATCGAGCGGTCGACGGTCGCCGGGGTGGGGGAGCCGACGTTCACCAGGAACGGCGTGTGCACGAACGACGGGACGCCGCGTTCGGCCAGGCCCGTGACGAACGCGGCGTCCTGCGCGGGGTCGCCGGCCGACCGTTTCCAGCCGCGCGGGTTGCCGACGAAGACCTGCACCGCCTGCGCGCCGACGTCGTCGGTGTAGCGCAGCCCGCCGGTGGCCAAACCGCCGGCCACCTGGACGTGCGCCCCGACGGGGATCGACGTCACCCGAAGCTCAGCAGCAGGCTCACCTGGCTGCCCAGGTCGACGACGGTGCCCGCGCCGGGGCTCTGCCGGTACACGCGGTCGCCGGTGATGAAGGTGGACGTGGTGACCGTCAGGCCCGCGGCCTCCAGGGCCGCGGTCGCCTCGTCCTCGCCCATGCCGGTCACGTCGGGCACGGTCACCTGCGGCACGCCGATGGAGACCTGGATGGTCACCTCGCTGCCGTAGGGCGCCTCGGTGCCCGGGCCCGGGGTGACCGCCATGACCGCCCCGGTGGGGACGTCGGCGCTGCGGCCCTCGGTGCGGACGACGGTGAAGTCCTCGGCCTCCAGGTTGGCCTGCGCGGCGTCGGCGGGCTGGCCGACCACGTTGGGGATCGCGACCGGCGCCGGCCCGCGGCTGACGTAGACGACCACCGGGTCGCCGCGCCGGACCTCCGTGCCGGCCTCGGGCTCGAAGCCGGTGACCGACCCGACCGGGACGTCCTCGTCGTAGTCCTGCTGCTCGGTGGGGAGGACGGGGATGCCGGCCAGCGCCTCGCGCACCGCCTCGATCGGCTGCCCGACCAGGTCGGTGGGCACGGTGAACCGCTCGGGGCCCTTGGAGACCACCAGCTCGACGTCGGTGTTGCGGATCGCCTCGCCGCCGTCGGGGTCGGCGGAGATGACCACGCCCTCGGGCACGGTCTCGCTGAACTGCTCCTCGGCGAAGACCGGGTCCAGGCCCGCCTCCTGCAGCAGGTCGACGGCGGCGGCGCGGTCGCTGCCGACCAGCGCGGGCACCTGCGTCCAGCGGCCGGAGCCCATCCACCAGCCGATCGCGCCGACGGTGACCGCCAGCAGCAGCACGACGGCGACGGCCAGCCGCGCGCGGCGGCGCCGCACCTGCGGCGAGACGCCGGTGCGCTGCGGCGGGGCGGGCCGCCGCCCGCCGACGTCGGCCGTCGAGCCGGTGCCGACGTTCGGCAGCAGGCTGGTGCGGCCGGCGCGGGAGGAGCGGGCGCCGCCGAGCACCTCGGTGCCCGGCTCGGTGCCGCCGTCGCCGGGGTCGCTCGGGTGCCGGCGAGGGGGCCGGTTGGTCGGCCGGATGGTGGCGGGTCCCGCGGAGCTGCGCCCGGTGGGCACCGGCACGCGGGCCAGGCCCAGGTCGCTGCGGACGTCCTCGAGGTCGGCGAGGAAGGCGCCGGCGTCGAGCGGGCGGACGGCGGGCTCGCGGCGCGTCGTCCGCTTGACCAGCTCGTCGACCTGCCACGGCACGGCCGGCACCTCGGCCGAGGGCAGGGGCACGTCGTGGTGCACGTGCTGGTAGGCCACGGCCAGCGGGGTGTCGCCGCCGTAGGGCGGGTGGCCGGTGAGCATCTCGAACAGCACCAGCCCGGCGGCGTAGACGTCGCTGCGGGCGTCGGCGCGGCCGCGCTCGAGCTGCTCGGGGGACAGGTAGGCGACGGTGCCGATGAGCACGCCGCCGGTGTGGCTGGTCTGCCCGGTGCCGGTGAGCGCGCGGGCCAGGCCGAAGTCGGCCACCTTCACGGTGCCGTCGTGGCCGATGAGCACGTTCTCGGGCTTGACGTCGCGGTGCACGATGCCGGCGCGGTGCGCGGCCGACAGCCCGGCCAGCACCGGCTCGAGGACGGCGAAGGCCTCGGCGACGGTCAGCCGGCCGCGGGCCTGCAGCAGGTCGCGCAGCGTGCGGCCGCGGACCAGCTCCATCACCAGGAAGACCAGCCCCTGGTCGCTGCCCTGGTCGCTCACCCCGACGACGTTGGGGTGGCTGAGCATCGCGGCGGCGCGGGCCTCGCGGGTGAACCGGCCGACGAACGTCGGGTCGTGGGCCAGGTGCTCGGCCATGACCTTGACCGCGACCGTGCGGTGCAGCCGGAGGTCGGTGGCGGCGTAGACGGTGGACATGCCGCCGCGCGCGAGGCGCTCCTCGAGGCGGTAGCGCCCCTCGAGGACCAGGCCGACCACGGGGTCGGTCACGGCGGTGTCCACGGGCAGGAGTCTAGGAGCGCACCGCCCCGGAGCGGTCGGCACACGCGCAGGCGGGCGGGCCGCCACACCCTCCCGTCACACCGGTCACGGGAGGGGTCGCCCGCGTGCCCCCGCCCCGGCGGGGGTAGGCGTGCGGGCACCGATCGACGAGCGAGAGGACGAGCGCGTGAGCGAGCAGACACCCGAGCCGGGCCCGCAGGGCGAGGTCGAGCGCGGCGGCGCGGACGAGGGGAGCGGCGCCCCGGTCACCGAGACCGAGGTCGAGACGTCGAAGAAGCCCGAGGACCGCGACAGCGACGTCTGACGGTCCCGGCCCGGGGCACCCGCCCCGGGCTCAGGACAGCTCGAGCCCGGGGTAGAGCGGGTGCGCGGCGACCAGCTCGGCCGCGGCCGCGCGGGTCTTCTCGGCCAGGCCGCCGTCGACGACGTACCTCGCCTTCGACGGCGAGCCGTCCTTCGTGGCGGTCGGGCTGGTGTGCGACAGCACGTCGACGATCAGCTCGGCGGTGCGGTCGAACTCGGCGGCGCCGAACCCGCGGGTGGTCAGCGCCGGGGTGCCCAGCCGGACGCCGGAGGTGTACCAGGCGCCGTTCGGGTCGGCCGGGATCGCGTTGCGGTTGGTGACGATGCCGGCGTCGAGCAGCGCCGACTCGGCCTGCCGGCCGGTGAGGCCGAAGCCGGAGACGTCGAGCAGCACGATGTGGTTGTCGGTGCCGCCGGTGACCAGGCGGGCGCCGCGGCGGGACAGCCCCTCGGCGAGGGACACGGCGTTGTCGACGACGGCCTGCGCGTAGCCGGCGAACTCCGGCCGGCGGGCCTCGGCGAAGGCGACCGCCTTGGCGGCCATGACGTGCGGCAGCGGGCCGCCGAGCACCATCGGGCAGCCGCGGTCGACGGCGTCGCTGTACTCGGGCTGGGCCAGCACGAACCCACCGCGCGGGCCGCGCAGCGACTTGTGGCTGGTGCTGGTGACCACGTGCGCGTGCGGCACCGGGTCGAAGTCGCCGGTGAAGACCTTCCCGGCGACCAGGCCGGCGAAGTGGCTCATGTCCACCACGAGCGTCGCGCCGACCTCGTCGGCGATCTCGCGCATCTTCGCGAAGTCGACCTTGCGCGGGTAGGCGGAGTAGCCGGCCATGAGGATCAGCGGGCGGAACTCGCGGGCGCGGGCGCGGACGGCGTCGTAGTCCAGCAGCCCGGTCCCCGGGTCGGTGCCGTAGGAGGACTGGGCGAACATCTTGCCGCTGATGTTCGGCCGGAAGCCGTGGGTGAGGTGGCCGCCGGCGTCGAGGCTCATGCCGAGCATCCGCTGGTCGCCGAGGGCGTGCCGCAGGGTGGCCCAGTCCTCGTCGGTGAGGTCGTTGACGTGCCGGACGCCGGCCCGCTCCAGGGCGGGGGACTCGATCCGCTGGGCGAGGACCGCCCAGAACGCGACCAGGTTGGCGTCGATGCCCGAGTGCGGCTGGACGTAGGCGTAGGGGGCGCCGAACAGCTCGCGGGCGTGCTCGGCGGCCAGCGCCTCGACGGTGTCGACGTTCTGGCAGCCGGCGTAGAAGCGGTGCCCGACGGTGCCCTCGGCGTACTTGTCGCTGAACCAGTTGCCCATGGTCAGCAGCACCGCGGGGCTGGCGTAGTTCTCGCTGGCGATGAGCTTGAGGGAGGCGCGCTGGTCGGCGAGCTCCGCGCCGATCGCGTCGGCCACCCGCGGCTCGACGTCGGCGATGACCGACAGGGCGCTGCGGTAGGCGGTGGACGCGGCGGCGGCGTCGAAGGAGGGGGTCACGTCGCTCATGGGGGCTCCTGGCGGGTGTCGGCGTCAGCGGTGCCCAGGCGCCCGGCGGGGGAGTGCAGGCCGCTCCCCGGTGGTGCCCCACCTCGATGCGCCAGTCACGGCCCGCCGCCGATGGTAGCCGGGTCCCGCGCCGTCCTAGGCTCGGACCGTGCAGCCCGACGAGATGAAGACCCTCACGCCGGCAGAGGTCGCCGACGCCCTCGGGGTCTCGCCCAACAAGGTCCGGCAACTGGTCCGCGAGGGCAAGCTCATGGCCGTGCCGGGCAGCGGCAACAGCCGCATCCCCGCCGACTTCCTGCAGGACGGCGCCGTCCTGCGGCACCTGCAGGGGCTGATCACCGTCCTCAAGGACGGCGGGTTCAGCGACGCCGAGGTCTTCGAGTGGCTGTTCCGCGAGGACGAGTCGCTGCCCGGGACCCCGGTCGAGGCGCTGCGCGGCGACCGGCACACCGAGGTCACCCGTCGCGCGCAGGCCCTCGCCTTCTAGGAGCGCCGCCTTCTGAGTCGCACCGCCTGGGCGCTCGCGAGGCGGCGGGCGAAGATCCCGAGCCGGCGCGGCTCGGACACCGTCACCCGGCGGTCGAGCACCCGGTAGTCGGCGCGCTCGATCTCGGTGAGGATGCCGCCGTAGAGCGCCGTCGCCGCGCGGACGCAGTCCCGGGACTCCGGCGCGAGCATCGGCGTCCCGGGGGCCGCATCGTCGTAGCGGCGGCGGACGATCTCCACCATCTCCTGCATCAGCGCGCGGAAGCGGGCGTCGTACCGCTTGGCCTCGATCTGCTCGCGGGTGACGCCGTGGGCGGCCATGACGTCGGCGGGCAGGTAGACCCGGCCGCGGTCGGCGTCCTCGGCGACGTCGCGCAGGAAGTTGGTCAGCTGGAACGCCTCGCCCAGCGCGATGGCGTGCGGCGCGGCCTCCTCCTGCGTGACGCCGGGCGCGGTGCCGAGCACGGGCAGCACCTGCAGGCCGATCACCGACGCCGAGCCCCACATGTACCGGTCGAGCGCGGCGATGTCGGCGTAGCCGGTGACGGTGAGGTCGCTGGTCATCGCGGCGAGGAAGTCGACGAGGTGCTCGACCGGGATGCGGTACCGGCGGTAGGTGTGCACCGTGGCCAGCCGCACCGGGTCGTCGGACCAGCCGGCCTCCAGCTCGTCGAGCAGCGCCCGCGACCAGTCGGCGAGGTCGGCCGCGGGGTCGGCGCCGGGGTGGTCGACGAGGTCGTCGGCGGTGCGCGCGGCGGCGTAGAGCGCGTGGATCGCCGGGCGCCGGTCCGCGGTGAGCAGCCGGGTGGCCAGGTGGTAGCTCTTGCCGTGCTCGGCGTTGACCGCGGCGCAGTACCGGTAGGCGGCGTCGAGCCGCTCCTGCCGCCCGGCCTGGGTCAGCGGCCGCTCGGTCGCCGTCACCGCGTCACCGGCCCGGTGATCCGCTCGGCGGCCAGCCGGCCGCTGATGACCACCATCGGGACGCCGACGCCGGGCTGCACCGACGAGCCGGCCAGCACCACGTTCTCCGGGCCGCGGCGGGGCAGCGTCGGCGTCCGGAACGGGCCGGTCTGGCCGAAGGTGTGCGCCAGGGCGAACGGCGTGCCGGCCGCCATGCCCTGCCGCGCCCAGGTCAGCGGGGTGTCCACGTGCTCCACCTCGATCGCGTCGGAGATCCCCGTCCAGCCGCGGGCCTCGAGCACACCGAGCACCTCGTCGCGGTAGCGGGGGGCGAGGGCGTCCCAGTCGATGCCCGGGTTGCCGCCGGAGTGCGGGTCGAGGTTCGGCGCGGGCGCCACGACGCTGAGCACCTGCCCGCCGCCGGGCGCCAGCGACCGGTCGGTGACCGAGGGCATGCTCACCAGCAGGCTCGGGTCGCTCATCGGCCGGCCGTCGCGGGTGAGCTCGTCGAACACCTGCCGCCAGGCCGCGCCGAAGCTGATCGTGTGGTGCGCCTGCCCGGGCAGCTCGGCGTGGACGCCGAGGTGCAGCGTCACGCACGACGGCGAGTAGGTGGGCCGGCGGCGGCGGGAGAACCCGGGCACCAGCCGCTCGGGCACGTCGGTGGTCACGACGACGGCGTCGGCGGGCAGCCGCTCGCCGCCCGCGAGGCAGACGCCGGTGACCCGCCGGCCGCGCAGCTCCAGCTGCTCCACCGTCGCGCCGTACCGGAATCCCACGCCGGCGTCCGCGGCCGCGGCGGCCATCGCCCGCGGCACCGCGCCGATCCCGCCGACCGGGTGCCAGACGCCGGCGCCGATGTCGAGCTGGGCGATCACGGCGTACGCGGCGATCGCGCGGAACGGCGACACCCCGGCGTAGAGCGCCTGGAAGCTGAACAGCCGCCGCAGCCGGTCGTCGTCGAAGAACCGCGCGACGTGCGAGGACAGCCGGCCGAAGCCGCCGCGCCGGACCAGCGCCCACAGCTCGGGGCCGAGCAGGTCCAGCGGGGTGTCGAGGTTGCGGTCGATGAAGGTGGCCAGCTGCAGCCGGTACAGCTCGGCGAGGTCGGCGAGGTAGCGGCGCAGCGCGGCGGCCTCGGCCGGGCCGGCCAGCGCCTCGACCTCGGCGGCGAACCGGTCGGCGTCGGCGTGCACGTCCAGGTGCGAGCCGTCGGCGAACTGCGCGCGGTAGGTGGTCTCCAGCGGCAGCAGCGTCAGCCGGTCCTCCAGCTCGTCGCCGACGGCGGCCAGCGTGTCGGCGACCAGCTCCGGCGCGGTGAACACCGAGGGGCCGGTGTCGAGCACGTAGCCGTCGCGGGCGACCACGCCGGCGCGCCCGCCGGGACCGTCGCCGCGCTCGACGACGGTCACCTCGCGGCCGGCGCCGCGCAGCCGCAGCGCCGTCGCGAGACCGGCGAGGCCGGCACCGACGACGACGACCCGGTCGGTCGGCCCGGGGACGGTGCGCACGCTCAGGCGGTCCGCGAGGTCGCGGCGACGGCGAGCGCGTCGAGCGCGGCGCGGGCCTCGTCGGCGATCGGGGCGGCGGCGATCGCGCGGCGGGCGGTGGCGGTGCGCTCCGCGATCCGCTCCTCGACCCGGGCGCGGGCGCCGGTGTCCTCGATCAGCCGGCGCAGCGCGTCCAGCTGCTCGGCGTCGCAGTCGGGGTTGCCCAGGCAGGTGCGCAGCAGCCGGCGGCCGGCGTCGTCGGCGGCCTCCTCGGCGAGGGCGACCAGCAGCGTCTGCTTGCCCTCGCGCAGGTCGTCGTCGGCGGACTTGCCGGTGACGGCGGGGTCGCCGAACACGCCGAGGACGTCGTCGCGCAGCTGGAACGCCTCGCCCAGCGGCAGGCCGACGGCGGTGTAGACGTCGGCGGCGCGCGGTCCGGCACCGGCGATGGCGGCGCCGAGCTGCAGCGGCCGCTGGACGGTGTAGCCGGCGCTCTTGTAGCGGGCGACGGTGAGCGCGCCCTGGGCGCCGGGCAGGCCGCCGGCGGCGCGCAGCAGGTCCAGGTACTGCCCGGCGGTGACCTCGGTGCGCATGGTGTCCCAGACGGAGCGGGCGCGGGCCAGCGCCGGGGCGCTGATGCCCGAGCGGCGCAGCAGCTCGTCGGACCACACCAGCGCGAGGTCGCCGACGAGGATGGCCGCGCCGACGCCGAAGGCCTCGCCGTCGCCGGTCAGGCCGCCGTCGCCGTGCCGCGAGGCGAACCCGATGTGCGTGGCCGGCCGGCCGCGGCGGGTGAGCGCGCCGTCCATGACGTCGTCGTGGACCAGGGCGCTGGCGTGCACGAACTCCAGCGCGGCGACCGCGCGCAGCACCGCGGCGTCGTCCTCGGCCGGGCCGCTGACGTCCTCGGTGACCCCGCGCCAGCCCCAGTACGCGAACGCCGGGCGCAGCCGCTTGCCGCCGTCGGCGAGCGCGCACACCTCGTCGACGACGGGGGTGAGCGCCGGCGCCATCCCGGCGAGCGTGGTCCGCTGCTCCTCGAGGAAGCCGGTCAGCGCCGCGGACACCGCGCCGCGGATCCGGTCCAGGTCGGCGGCCTCCAGGGGCGGTGCCAGGGGCCGGACCACGGACTCTGCCTCTGCCGCCCCGGTGATCACGCGGCCAGTATCGCCCCATCGAGTAGTGCGCGTCCTGTCCAGGGGCCGGTGGTGGGCGCTCACGGGACCTCCTCGCCGCTCTGCCATCGCGTTGCCGTGGTCTTCCCCGGGTCTTCTGCCGGGAACGTGTGGACGGATGCAGCGACTGCGGCTCCCCGTACCCTCGGCACCCGTGACCCGAAGCGTCCGCGAGCTGCTCGCCTCGTCGCGGCCCACGTGGTCGTTCGAGTTCTTCCCCCCGAAGACGCCCGAGGCCGAGGTCCAGCTGTGGACGGCGCTGCGGCAGCTGGAGCGGCTGCGGCCGTCGTTCGTGTCGGTCACCTACGGTGCCGGCGGCTCCACCCGCGAGGGCACCGTGGCCGTGACCGAGCGGATCGCCGCCGAGACGACGATGACGCCGCTGGCGCACCTGACCGCGGTCAACCACTCGGTCGCCGAGCTGCGGCACGTCGTCAGCCGGCTGGCCGCCGCGGGCGTGCGCAACCTGCTGGCGCTGCGCGGCGACCCACCGGGCACCGACCCGCAGGCCGAGTGGGTCCGGCACCCCGAGGGCCTGGAGTACGCCTCGGAGCTGGTCGAGCTGATCCGCTCGATGGGCGACTTCTCCGTCGGCGTCGCGGCCTTCCCCGAGCGGCACCCGCGCTCACCGGACTTCGAGACCGACGTCGAGATGTTCGTGCGCAAGTGCCGCGCCGGCGCGGACTTCGCGATCACGCAGATGTTCTTCCGCGTCGAGGACTACCTGCGGCTGCGCGACCGGGTCGCCGCCCACGGCTGCGACGTGCCGGTCATCGCGGGCGTCATGCCGGTCACCAACGCGCGGCAGATCGCCCGGATCGTGCAGCTGTCGGGCCAGGCGTTCCCCGAGGACCTGGCGGCGCGGTTCGCCGAGCTCGACGGCGACTCACCCGAGGAGAAGGCGGCGGTGCGTGCCTACGGCGTCGAGGTGGCGACGGCGATGTGCCGGCAGCTGCTGGACGAGGGCGTGCCCGGCATCCACTTCATCACCATGAACCGGTCGACGGCGACGCGGGAGGTCTTCACCAACCTCACCGACGCCGGCACCGGGACCTCGGTGCCCTCGACGCTGGCCGCTATCCCCTGACCGGACCGGCTGCTGCGCGTCGCGCGGGCAGCGGAGCTCGCCGGCTCGCCACGGTGCGGGCGAGCCGTCGTCTCCTCGTCGGTCAGAACGGTGGGGGTTCGTCGTCCGGTCCGGCCGGTGGCGGTGGTCCGGGATCGTCGGGTGGCGGGTCGGGTTCGGCTGGTGGTGGTCGCATGCCCGGTGGCCGGGTCGTGCGGGTGATGCCCGACGGGGTGGTGACGGTGAGGGTGCCGTCGGCGGTCATCTCGAACCGCCAGCCCTTCGCGAAGGTCTTCACTCGGTGGTGGCTGCGGCACAGGCAGCAGAGGTTGGCGCAGTCGGTGGTGCCGCCGTGGGCGTGGGGGATGACGTGGTCGGCGTCGGCCCAGCCGACCCGCTGGCCGCAGGTGGGGAAGCGGCAGGTGCGGTCGCGGGTGTGCACGAACCGCCGCTGCGGCGCGGAGGGTGCGTAGCGGTCGGTCGGCTCGGGCCGGTCGAGCACCGCGCACCCGCAGGCGGCCTCGGCGGGGTGCTCGGGGCAGCCGACCCGGGCGAGCCGGCGGAGCTGGTCCAGGGTGGTGGTGGCGCGCAGCGTGCCGTCGTCGTCGACCAGCGCGAGGGTGACCGACCCGCCCTCGGGAACGCGCAGGCCCAGCGCGTCGAGCTGCTGCAGGAGTTCGCGGAGGTGGGCGGCGGTGATCGGCAGCCCGTTCACCGCACCCGCCTCCGGGGAGCGGCCGGTCAGCGCGCTGAGGGTGGTGATGATCTGCAGGTGGGCGGTGACCGGCGGGTGGCCGGTCTCCCACGGGCGGTGCAGCGGGTCGGCGTAGACCAGGGTGCGCAGCTGCCCGAGCGGGCGGGGATCGCCGTCGGCCTTGAGCCTCCGGGCGAGGGCGTCGACGAGGGCGTAGCCGGCGGCGGCGACGTCGGCGGGGAGGTCGGCGGCGAGGGTGGCCATGCCGTCGAACGGGCAGTCGTAGAGCCGCACGTCGGCGTGCCGCTGCGCGGTCTCCCGGCGGCCGTCGATGGCGTCGGCGTCGGCCTCCTGCAGCAGCGCCAGCGCCTTCTTCTTCAGCTTGCCCACGGTCAGGCCGGTGACCTCGGGCAGCAGCCGGGCCTCGATCCGGCGCGCGATCGCCGGGCCGGTGTGCTCCAGCACGTCGACCAGCGCCCTGGCGCGGGCCTCGTCCAGCTCCCCGGCGGCCAGCGCCGCCCGGGTCGCCGGCAGGTGCGAGCGGTAGGTCCACGCCCGCTGCGCCAGGTGGGAGGCGGTGCCCCGGCCGACGTTGAGCACGAGTGCGAGTTCGGCGGTGAAGAACTCCGACACCCCGGGCAGCTCGGTGTCCGGGGCCCATGAACCACTCCTCGCACCGGGCGTCGCGGGCGCGGGGTCGGTGTGGGCGGGGCGGGCGTCGGCGAGGCGGAGCACCAGTTCGGCCTCGTAGGCGGCCTCCATCGCCTTGCGTGCCTGCACCCGCTGCAGTTCGGCGGCGGCCTGCTCGTCCGACAGCAGGGACACCGGCAGTCGCCCGATGGTGACCGGCTGGTCGAGGAGCACGCCGACGAGTGCCCGTTCGATGGGCGAGACGTACTCCGCGACCTCCTCCACACCCCGCACGCTACGGCCGGGGTACGACAGTTTTCACAGGTCAGTGGGCCATACGGCCGAAGCGGATCACTGCACGCTGACGCGGCGACCGGGCTCGAGGAGGTCGGTGGTCATGCGGGCGGCCCTGCGCAGCGCCTCGCGCTCGGCGGCGTACCCGCCGAGGACGCCGACCACCGGCAGCTGGGCCAGCGCCCGCGCGCCGATCCGCCCCTTGGGGCGGGCGTCGAGCGCCTCGTCGATGCGGCCGAGCAGCCGGGAGGCCCGCCAGATGGTGCGCACGATGCCCCGCAGGCCGGCCCGCTCCTCCTTCGCGCCGATCGCGGTCTCGGTGTAGGCGCCGCGCACCCGTTCCAGCAGTGGACGGACCCGGCCGGGCGGGAGGTCGCGGTCGAGCAGGACCTCCGACAGCAGGGAGACCCGCACGGCGGGGTCGGTGACGCCGTGCTCGTTGGCCACGCCGAGCACCACGAGCGACTGGACCGCCGTCCCGACGGTGTTCTGCAGCGGCAGGAGGTCGGCCAGCCGGCCGGCCACCCGCGGCAGACTGCTCGCGACCGCGCCCACCTGGGCGGCCTGTTCGGCCCACCAGGCGTCGCGCTGGGTGGTCGGGAGGTGCGGTGGACGGGCCAACCGCCGCACGAGAGGGGCGGTGAGCCGGTCCAGCCGGCGCAGGACGTCGACGACGACGGCGTCGCTCAACGGAGGAGCCATGCCCCAGCGGTACCCGTTGGCGCGGCCGGTCCATGCGCGGGCGGTGCAGCGGCGACGGCGAAGCCGTCGGCCAGTGCGTTCCCCCGGCGCCGCGGGCCGCCCGTGCGCGGCGCTCGTACCGTGGCCGTCATGGCCGCACGCGGGTACGGGCGGGCCCGCCGCTGGTCGGTCGTGGTCGGGCTGGTCGCCGTCCTCGCGTCGCTGCCCGCGCTCGTGGGCGCGCTGCCGGCCGCCGACGCCGACGTCCCCGCCGCCGACCTGCGGGACGCCGTCCTCGCCAGCGACGGCGTCGGCTTCTCCGGCTACGCCGTCTCCGCCGGAGGGCTCGCGCTGCCCGTGGGTGACCAGCTGCCCGCCGTCGCCGACCTGCTCAGCGACCGCACCGCGCTGCGCGTCTGGTGGCGCGGACCCGAGGAGCACCGCGTCGACGTCGTGTCGGCGACGGGGGAGACCGGCGTGCACGTCGACGTGGGCGGCACGTGGACGTGGGAGTACGAGTCCGCGACCGCCACCCGCACCGCCCCGGCCCCGCTCGCCCTGCCCACGGCGCCGGACCTGGTGCCGGCGACCCTGGGCCGGCGGCTGCTGTCGGAGGCCGCCGACGACGAGCTGTCCCGGATCGGCGCCCGGCGGGTCGCCGGCCGCGACGCGCTCGGCCTGCGCCTGGTGCCCGCGGCGCCGGCCGCCTCGGTGGCGCACGTCGACGTCTGGGCCGACGCGGGCACGGGCCTCCCGCTGGCCGTGGAGGTCGTCGCCGACGGCGCGTCGGTCCCCGCGCTCGACACCCGCTTCCTCGACCTCGACCTGACCGTCCCCTCAGCCGGCGTCGTCGCGTTCGTGCCGCCGGCCGACGTGCGCGCCCGGGCCGGCCAGGACGCCGAGGGCCTGCTGCGCGAGGCCGACCGCCGGCTGCGGCTCGTCCCGCTGCCCCGCGAGCTGGCCGGCCTGCCGCGGCGGGAGCTGGCCGGCGCGCCGGAGGTGATCGGCGTGTACGGCAGCGGCGTGACGCTGCTGGCGGTGGCGCCGGTCCCCGGCCGGCTGGCGGCGGCCGTCCGCTCCGCGCTGGCCGCCTCGCCCGACGCCGTGCGCGACGGGCGCGGCACCCGGGTCGCCGTCGGCCCGCTCGGGCTGATGCTGCTCGACACCCCCGGCTCCGGCACCTACCTGCTGACCGGGACCGTCACCCTCGACGCGCTCGCCGACGCCGCGGCCGGCCTCCCCGGGGCGCCGTCGTGAGGGTGCCGTCGTGAGCTCGGTGATCGTCACCCGGGGGCTGGTCAAGCAGTACGGCCGGGTGCGCGCGGTCGACGGCATCGACCTCGACGTCCGCGCCGGCGACGTCTACGGCTTCCTCGGCGCCAACGGCTCGGGCAAGACGACGACGGTGCGCATGCTGCTGGGCCTGGTGCTGCCCACCCGCGGCGAGGTCGAGCTGCTGGGTGAGCGGATGCCGCGGGCCGGGCGCCGGGTGCTGCCCCGCGTGGGCGCGCTGATCGAGGGCCCGGCGCACCACCGGCACCTGTCCGGCGCGGCCAACCTGGCGCTGCTCGACGCCGCCGGCCCGGGCGGCTCGCGCCGCACGCGGCGCCGGCGGATCGCCGAGGTGCTCGACCAGGTCGGCCTGGGCGGGGTGGGCCGGCGGAAGGTCGGCGCCTACTCGCTCGGCATGCGCCAGCGCCTGGGCCTGGCCGGGGCGCTGCTGCGCCGGCCGGAGCTGCTGGTCCTCGACGAGCCGACCAACGGCCTGGACCCGCAGGGCATCCACGAGATCCGCGAGCTGCTGCTGGAGCTGCACCGCGGCGGGACGACGGTGTTCCTGTCCAGCCACCTGCTGGCCGAGGTCGAGCAGCTGTGCAGCCGGGTCGGCGTCCTCGACCGCGGGCGGCTGGTGCTGCAGGACGAGATCGCGCGGCTCACCGCGCCCACCGGCGCCACCGTCGTCGACACCCCGGCGCCCGAGCGGGTGCGCGCCGTGCTCGACGGGCGGGTGCTCGGCACCGACGGCGGCCGGGTGGTGGTGCGCGGGGCGGACCCGGCGGAGGTCAACGCGCTGCTGGTCGGCGCCGGCGTCCCGGTGGCGGGGCTCGCGCTGCAGCGGCCCACGCTCGAGGAGGTCGTGCTCGCCGCCGCGGGCACCAGCGCGGACCGGGTGGAGCGGGCGTGATCGGCAGGGAGCGGGCGTGATCGGCAGGGAGCGGGCGTGATCGGCACGGAGCTGCGCAAGACCTTCGGCCGGCCGCGCACCTGGGCGACGATCGCCGTCCTCAACGCGCTGCCGGTGCTGGTGGCGGTGCTCCTGCAGGTCACCGACCTCGCGCCGCGGCCGGGCGAGGGCCCGCCGTTCCTGTCCGCCGTCCTCACCAACGGGCAGCTGTACCCGCTGGCCGCGCTGGCGATCGTGCTGCCGCTGTTCCTGCCGATCGCCGTCGCGGTGGTCAGCGGCGACGCCGTCGCGGGGGAGGCGCAGGCCGGGACGCTGCGCTACCTGCTCGCCCGCCCGGCCGGCCGCACCCGCCTGCTGGTGGCCAAGCTGGTCGCGGTGCTGGCGTTCGTCGTCGTGACCGTCGTGGTGGTCGCCGCGGTCGGCTACGTCGTCGGCCAGCTGCTGTTCGACGCGCGGCCGGTCGCGGGCGGCACGTCGGTGTCGGGGACGTCGCTGACGGCGGAGGAGCTGGCCGGCCGGACGCTGATGGCGATCGGCTACGTCGCCGTGTCGATGCTCGGGGTCGCGGCGTTCGGGCTGTTCTTCTCCACGCTCACCGACTCGCCGCTGGCCGCCGCGCTCGGCGCGCTGGCGGTGCTCGTGACCTCGTCGCTGCTGTTCACCCTCGACGCCGCCTCGCCGATCGCGCCCTACCTGCCCACGCGCTACTGGCTCGCGTTCGTCGACCTGTTCCGCGACCCGGTCCTGTGGCGCGACGTCGTCCGCGGGCTGGCGCTGCAGGGCGTGTACGTCGGCGTGCTGCTGACCGCGGCGTGGGCGAACTTCACCACCAAGGACGTGACCAGCTAGCCGCCGAGGCGGGCGCAGTCGGCCGGGCCCAGCGGGACGGGGTCGCCCGGCGCGAGCTCGGCCAGCACGATGGCCTGCACCAGCGGGTCGCGCGGCAGGTCGCCGTGGCCCACCTGCGCCTGCGCGCACACCGACTGCACGGTCAGGTTCAGCGCGCCGTCGAGGCGGGCGGAGTCCGGCGGGGTCACCGTCGCGTCCTGCGTCGTCCACACCGACACCCACGTCGGCCCGGCGGGGGTCTCGTCGTCGGCGTTGAGACCGGCGAGCAGCTCGCTGTCGGTGGCCAGCTGCCGGCAGGCCTCGGGGCACTGGCCGGGCGCGACGCCGGCGGCGAGGTCGGCCAGGGTGGTGCCGTGGTGCGGCGAGCCGAGGGTCACCACCCGGCGGGCCACCTCGCCGCCGTCGCCGGCGGCCCACAGCCTGGCGACGACGCCGCCGGCGGAGTAGCCGACGACGTCGACGCTCTCGGCGTCCGTGCGCTCGAGCGCGGCGTCCGCGGCGTCGTCCAGCGCGCCGGCCGCGGCGGTGAGGTCGCCGGTGCCGTTGCCCGGCAGCGCGACCACCGTGGCGTCGCGGCCCTCGGCGGTCAGCCGGTCGGCCAGCGGCGTCAGCGAGCCGGTGGCGCCGCCGTAGCCGGGGACCAGCAGCACCGGGCCGGGCTCCTCCTGCGACACCGGCGCGGCCGGGCCGGGCCCGTCCGCCCGGGTGAGGAGCAGCACGGTCGTCGCCACGGCGGCGACGAGGAGGAGGGCCAGCACGGCGAGGACCAGGCGGCGGCGGGCGGGGGACAGGCCGGCGAGCACCCGTCCACTGTCCCCGGTCCGGCCGGGGTCCACCCCGGCCGGGAGACACTGCGCCGGTGAGAGGGTGCGCGTGCTGAGCCGCGACGAGTACCTCGCCGAGTGGTCGCGGTGGCACGGCGGCACCGACCCGGCCGCGAGCCGGCTGGTGCACGGCTGGCTGTCGCTGGCCTACGCGCTGGCCCGCGCGCTGTCCTGGCTGCCGCCGCTGGCCGCCACGGCGCTCGGCCTGCTGGTCGCGCTGGCCGCCGTCGGCCCGGCGCTGGCGGGCGGCGCGTGGCTGGTCGCGGCGGGGCTGCTGATCGGGCTGTCCGGGCTGCTGGACTCCCTCGACGGCGCGCTCGCGCTGGCCGGGGGGCGGGCGTCGCGGCGCGGCTACGTCCTCGACTCCGCCGTCGACCGGCTCACCGAGGCCGCGTACGCGCTCGCGCTGTGGGCGGCCGGGGCACCCGGCTGGCTGGCCGCCGTCTTCGGGGCGCTGTGCTGGCTGCCGGACTACCTGCGTGCCCGGGCCGGGCAGGCCGGGGTGGCCGAGACCGGGGCGATCTCGGTGTGGGAACGGCCCACCCGGGTGGTGATGGCCGGGTTCACCGTCGGCGGGGCCGGGATCGTCGCGGCCACCGGTCTGGACGCGCTCGCCGGCGTCGACGACGGCCCCGCGGTCGTGGTCACCGCCGGGGCCGCCGTCGGGGCCGCGCTCGGGCTGGTCGGGACCGCCCAGCTCGGCGTCTCGCTGCGCCGGGCGCTGGGGGACTAGTCGTTCGCCTCGGCGTGCTCGGTCAGGCGGTCCAGCGCCGACTGGTGGTCGGGCTCGGGGTCGCTGCGCCAGCCGCAGGCGCAGACGGCGACGTGGTCGCCGAGGCTGCCCTTGCCGTGGCCCAGGTCGAGCTTCTCCATGGTCGCGAGGGTGTGCTGGTCGCTCATGGGACGCACCTACCCGATCCGTCCCGCTGCACGCCGGGGCGCGTGTGACCGGGGCCGCCTTCTAGGGTTTGCGTGCTCGCCGTCCCACCCCGCTCGCCCCGAGGAGCCCCCGTGCCCGTCGTCGTCACCGGCTCCATCGCCACCGACCACCTGATGACCTTCCCCGGTCGGTTCACCGAGCAGTTCGTCGAGGGGCAGATGGAGAACGTCTCCCTGTCCTTCCTCGTCGACGACCTCATCCAGCACCGCGGCGGCGCCGGCGCCAACATGGCCTACGGCCTGGGCCTGCTCGGCCTCTCGCCGGTCCTGGTCGGCTCGGTGGGCAGCGACTTCGCCGACTACGACGCCTGGCTGACCCGGCACGGCGTCGACACCCACGGCGTGCGGTGGTCCGAGCTCAAGCACACCGCCCGGTTCGTGTGCACCACCGACGCGGTCAACAACCAGATCGCGTCCTTCTACTCGGGTGCGATGAGCGAGGCCGGCGAGATCGAGCTCGGGCCGGTCTGCGACCGCGTCGGCCACCCCGACCTCGTCGTCATCGGCCCCAACGACCCGAAGGCGATGGTGCGGCACACCCAGGAGTGCCGGGACCGCGGCTACCCCTTCGCCGCCGACCCCAGCCAGCAGCTGGCCTGGGCCGACGGCGAGATGATCCGCGAGCTGGTCGACGGCGCGGACCTGCTGTTCACCAACGAGTACGAGTCGGCGCTGCTCACCCAGAAGACCGGCTGGGACGCCGGCGAGATCCTCGCCCGGGTCGGCACCTGGGTCACCACCCGCGCCGCCAAGGGCGTGCTCGTGCGCCAGCAGGACGCCGCCCCGATCGAGGTCATCGCCGTCCCCGAGACCAAGCCGGTCGAGCCCACCGGCGGCGGCGACGCGCTGCGCGCGGGGTTCATCGCCGGCCGCACCTGGGGGCTGGGCCTGGAGCGGGCCACCCAGCTGGGCTCGGCGGTGGCCACCGAGGCCGTCGAGGTCGTCGGCACCCAGGAGTACGAGCTGCGCCGCGAGCCCTTCCTCCGGCGGTTCGCCGCGGCCTTCGGCGACGACGCCGCCGCCGAGGTCGCCGAGCACCTGCCCGCCTGACCGCCTCGCCCGGGTGGCGGGCGGTCAGCCGCCGCGGACCTGCTCGCCGATCGAGGGGTCCTCGGCCCACGTCGCGTAGGGGATGCGCGGGATCGCGCGCACCTCGCCGACGGTGCACCACTCGTTGCCGCCGAGCCGGGCCAGCGGCCGCAGCGCCTCGATCCGCGGGCGGCCGTCGCGGACGGCGTCGGCCCACACGCTGACCCACTCGACCCGGCCGAAGACGACGGTGCTGTCGCCCAGCCGCAGCGTCGAGTGCAGCGTGCACTCGATGCTCACCGGCGACTGCGCCACCCGCAGCGCGCCCACCCGCTCGCTCGGCTCCAGCCGGATGCCGGCGGCCTCGGCCTCGCTCTGGTCGGGCGGGAAGTCGGTGCCGGTGGCGTTGGCCTGCTCGAACAGCTCCTCGGGCACCAGGTTGACCGTGAAGTCCCCGGTGGCCTCGACGTTGTTCAGCGAGTCCTTGCGGCCCACCGAGGTGAACTGCACGACCGGCGGCCGCACGCACGCCACGGTGTAGAAGGAGTGCGGCGCCAGGTTGTGCACGCCCTCGGCCGAGCGGCTGCACACCCACGCGATCGGCCGCGGGACCACCACCGAGTTCATCACCCGGTAGAAGTCCGTGGGGCGCATGTCCCCGGGGTCGAAGGCGGTGCGGGCCGGGCTGCTGGAGGGCGAGGTCACGCCCCATCCTGGCCCGGGTCAGCGCAGCGCGCGTCCGCGCCAGGTGAGCGTGCCCCGCCGGTGCCCGGCCACCGACCCGGCCAGCAGCACGTCGAGGGCCAGCAGCGACAGCGGGTGCGCCAGGGCGTCGGGCCACACCCGCCCGCCGGTCGCCGCCGCGCTCACCGCGCGGCCGGCCACCCCGGCCAGCCAGCCGGCGAGGCCCGCCCGCGACCCGCGCAGCGCCGCCAGCGGCGGGACGACGCCGACGGCGGTCAGCCCCGCCGCCGCGGCCACCGACGCCGCCGGCGACCCGCCGACCGACGCCCACAGCGACTTGCCGTAGCCCTCCCGCATCGCCGCCCAGCCGTCGTACATCCGGCACTCGGCCAGCGCCGCGCCCGCCGCCGGCACCGCCCGCCCGCCGGACCGCTTGACCGCCCGCGCCAGCGCGACGTCCTCCACCACCTCCGCGCGCACCGCCGCGTGCCCGCGGGCGCGCAGGTAGCCGCGGCGGGTCAGCGCGAGGAACTGGCCGTTGGCCGCGGTCAGCGACGGCCGCGGCGAGCGCTCGGCCACCCGCAGCGGCAGCGTGGTCATCCACAGCCACGGCGACAGCGGCTGCACCAGCCGCTCGGCGAGGGTGCCCGCCACCGGCCGCGGCCACGGCGAGACCAGGTCCAGGCCGTGTGCCTCGAGCAGCCAGGCGGCGGCGGCCAGCGCGTCGGGCGCCACCCGGACGTCGGCGTCGAGGAAGACCAGCACGCCGTCGTCGGTGACGGTCTGCGCGCCCACCCAGCAGGCGTGCGGCTTGCCCAGCCAGCCCTCCGGCGGGTCCCCGGCCGGGACCAGCCGCACCCGCGGGTCGCCGGTGCCGCGGACGACGGCGGCGGTGCCGTCGGTGGAGCCGTCGTCGACGACGACCACCCGCAGGTCCGGGACGCCGGCCGAGGCCAGCACCGCGGCCAGGCAGTCGCCGACCTGCGCCTCCTCGTCGCGCACCGGCAGCACCACGGTGACCGGCCGGGTCGCCTCCGGCGGGTCGGCCGGCGGGCGGCGCAGCAGGGCGGCGTTGACCGCGGCGTGCGCGGCGCCGGCGACCGCCAGGCCGGACAGGACCCGGACGACCGCGCCGCTCACCGGCGGCGGGCCTGCACCGCGAGCACGGCGGCGACGACGGCGGTCAGCGCCGCGCCCCACGCCGCCGAGCCGGGCAGGTCCAGCCAGACGGCGTGCGCGAGCGCCCCGCCGGCCACCATCCAGGCGACGACCAGCAGCGGCGCGGCGTCGACGGGGACCGTCGGGGGGACGACGAGCTCGAGCAGCGCCATGAGCACCAGCCCGGCCAGCAGCCAGCCGGCGAGGTTGGTCAGCGGCACGGTGTCGATGCCGGGCAGCCCCGGGGTGGGGTGCGCCCAGGTCCAGTAGCCGGCCTGCACCAGCTGCGGGTCCAGGACGACGTCCCAGCCGGCGAACACCGCCGCGGCGACGGCGACCCGCGCGGCCCGCCGCCGGCCCGGCCGCACCCGGCGGGTGAGCAGCCCGGCGAGCACGCGGCTCGGCCAGGCCATCATCAGCCAGGCCAGCGGCACGAGGAACGGCACGCCGAGCAGCGTCGGGCCCAGCGCGTCGCTGTAGGAGTAGGTGCCGTAGGGGACGCCGGTGGCCAGCCCGACCGACTCGAACGCGACCGCGGTGACCGCCACCAGCCCGAGCACCGCGGCGCCGGCGCGCGCGCCGTGCGCGACGGCGGCCGAGGTCACCGACACCGCCGAGCCGAGCAGCACGATCGTCCAGGACACCGCGTCGCGGGCGGCGCCGTCGGTGAGCGGGTAGGCGACCGCGGCCAGCACCAGCAGCACGGCGAGGGCCAGCGGCAGCCGGGCGGGCGCGGGTGCCCGCCGGAGCGCCGCCGTCGCCGTGCTCACCGGGCCGCCCGCGCGAGCCGCCCCGCCGCCGCCCGGGCGCGGGCGAGCGGCCGACGGCCGGCGAGCACCACCCGGGCCGCCGTCCGGCCGGAGTTGCCCGACACCCCGCCGCCGGGGTGGGTGGAGGCCCCGGCCAGGTACAGCCCGGCCAGGCCCGGCACCCGGTAGCCGGCCAGGGCCGGCGTCGGGCGCAGCGAGAACATGCTGGCCAGGCCCATCTCCACGTGCATGACGTTGCCACGCAGCAGGGACAGCTCGCGTTCCAGCAGCACCGGCGTCTGGACGTACACGTCCTGCACCGAGGCGGCGAAGCCGGGGGCGTACCGGTCGACGGCGGCCACCAGCCGCTGCGCCTCCGCGTCGGCGAGGGCGTCCCAGTCGCCGCCGTCGGCGAGCGCGTAGGGGTACCACTGGCCCCACACGGTGACCACGTGCCGCCCGGGCGGGGCGAGGGTGTCGTCGCTGGCGGAGAAGGACATCGCCAGCGGCACCGGCTCGCGGGGCAGCCGGCCGCCCAGCCAGTCGCCGTGCGCGGCGGCCAGCTGCGCGCGGTCGGTGCACAGCAGCTGCAGGCCCTGCGCCGACACGGCCGGGTCGACGCCGGGGTAGGCCGGCAGCGCGTCGGTGAGGCAGCGCAGCACCAGGCCGAAGCCGTTGCCCACCGGCGGGGCGGCGTCGGCCAGCGCCGGCGGGGCGTGGTCGCCGGCGAGGTCGCGGGTGGCCAGCACGTGGCAGGCGGCGACGACGACCGGGGCCGCGATCCGCCGTCCGGAGACCGTCTCGACGCCGGTCACGCGGCCGCCGTCGACGAGCAGCCGCGCGGCGCCGTCGCCGAGGACGACCCGGCCGCCGTCGGCCTCCAGCCGGCGCCGGAGCGCCTGGGTGAGCCCGCCGGACCCGCCCACCGGGTGGCCCGGCGGGGTGTCGTGCAGCAGCGCCACCCAGGCGACCATCGCCGCGGTGCCCGGCTCGCTCATCGGCGGGCCGGACTGCGCGCCGAACCAGGCCAGCGCCGCCTTGAGCCGCTCGCTGCCGAACCAGCGGTCCAGCAGCGCGTCGCCGGAGCCGAGGAACTCGGCGGCGAGGTCGCCGCCGGGGGTGCGCGGGGCGTCGCCGGACGGGGCGCCCAGCGGCCAGAACGCGCGGGCCAGGCCCAGCGGGGTGGGCCGGCGGCCGAAGGAGTCGACGACGGCGCGGCTGCGCGGCCCCCACACGCCGACGAACCGGCGGTAGGCGTCGGCGTCGTCGGGCCCACAGGCGGCGGCGATCGAGGCGCAGGTGGCGTCGAGGTCGACGGAGAACACCAGCGGGCGGCCGTCCGGGCCGGGGTCACCGGGCGCCGGGGCGGGCGCGAAGCCCCACGGGTCGCAGTCCACGTAGCGCAGGCCGTGGGCGGCGAGGTCGAGCTCCTCGACGACCCCGCTGTGTCGGACGATCACGTGCGCGCTGGAGCCGCGGTCGACCCGGACGCCGGGCCAGCGCTCCACGGTGGACACCGCCCCGCCGAGGACGTCGTCGCGCTCGACCACCTCGACGGCCAGCCCGGCGCGCGCCAGGTAGCAGGCGGCGACCAGCCCGTTGTGGCCGGCGCCGACGACGACGGCGTCGACGGCCCGGTCCGGCTCCCGCACGCTCAGGTGCCGGGTACCGGCCGCAGCGGCAGCCGGGCGCCGAGGATGGCGAAGGGCCGGGCGTCCCCGGGGAAGTGGTGGCCGCGGGCGAGGTCGACGAACCCGTCGGCGTGGTACAGCCGGAACGCCTTGGTGTCGGCGTCCGGGGTGGACAGCAGCGCGACCGGCGCGTCCACGCCCTCGACCAGCGCGTGCAGCAGCCGCCGGCCCAGCCCGCGGCTCTGCGCCTCGGGGTGCACGTGCAGCTCGCACACCTCGAACGCGCCGGGCAGCCAGCGCTTGGCGGTGCGCCGGTCCAGCGCCGCGCGCACCTGGTCGTGCCACCACTGGCCGGGGGCGACGAGGTAGCCGTAGCCGAAGCCGACCAGCTGCTCGCCGTCCGGGGTCGCGGCGAAGGCCCCGACGGCGCGGAAGCCGGGGCGCTCGGTGTGCTGGACGGCGTAGCCGTAGCGGCCGGCGACCACCGAGGCGTCATAGCCCATCGCCTCGCCGTAGATGGCCAGCGCCTCGTGCATGTGCTCGCGCAGCCAGCCTGCGGGCAGTTCGGTCACCCGCGTCGCGGGCGTCGTGCCGGTCACGGGGTTCTCCTCGTTCACGGGCCCACCGCGGCGGGGTGGGGAGCGGCGGCCGGACCGTCGGCGGTCGGGCCGCTCCCGACCTCGGCGGGGGTGCCGGCGGTCAGTCGCAGCAGCTCGTCGTAGCTGGTGGGGAAGACGGCGGACGGGTGGCCCGCAGCGGCCCACACCTGGTCGTACCGGGCCAGCTCGACGTCGACGAGGGTGCCGATCGGCGCCGGGTGGCCGACCGGGGCGACCCCGCCGATCGGCTGGCCGGTGTGCGCGCGGACGAAGGCGGCCGAGGCGCGCTCCACGCGGGGCACGCCGAGCAGGGCGGCCACCTTCGCGACGTCGACCCGGTGCGCGCCGCTGGTCAGCACGAGCAGCGGCTGCCCGCCGACGTCGAACACCAGGCTGTTGGCGATGGCCCCGACCGGGACGCCGAGCTGTGCGGCGGCCGCGGCGGCGGTGTGCGCGCCGTCGGCGAGCTCGTGGACCCGCCCGGTGGCGCCGGCCCCGGCGAGCAGGCCGGCGATCGCGGCCACCCGGGGGTGGGCGGGTCGGCTCATGCGCTGATCCTGCCACCGCTGTCGTACCCCCGCCGTACCGTCCGGCACGCGGGCGGGAGGGGCTCCTCCCGGGGGAGGACGCGGGAGCGCGTCCGGCTTGACGGGACCGGCGCGGTCGGGTCTACTCGAGGTGTTCGAACACACGTTCGAACAGGTCGGCCACCGCCCCGGGACCTTCCCCGCCCGGGCGGTGGGCAGACCGTCGAGACGCGGCACGGGGTGGGGAGACGGGCATGAGCCGGGTGCTGGGTGACGTCGGCGAGCGGGCCGGCGAGGAGGTGCAGGTCGAGCGCGGTCCGCTCGGGCCGGCGCAGTTCTGGCGCGGGCAGGGCCGCTACGTCGTCGGCGAGCTGCTCGACTCGTGGGTCGAGACCGCGCCGTGGTGGCAGCGGGCCGCCGGCACCCCCGGCGGCGCCTCGGCCGACCTGGTCGCCCCCCGGGAGGTGTTCCGGGTGGAGGCGCTGCGGGCCGGCCGCTCGCGGATGAGCTTCGCCGGGGTCTACGACCTGTGCTGGGACGCCGCGGACAACCGCTGGTCTCTCGTGCGGGTGCACGACTGATGGGCGCCGCGCACGCCATGGCCCAGCAGCTTCCCCTGCCCCCGCCGCTCCCGGCGGCCGCGGGCCAGTTGCTGGACCAGGCCACCCGGGCCCTGGCCGAGGCCCGGCACGCCCCCGACGCGTGCCGCCGCTACGCCACCGCGCACCTGGCGGCGCTGCGGGCCGCCGCGGGCGTGCTGGCCGCCCGCACCCGGCCGGAGAGCGGCCGCCGCCGGCCGCGCAGCGCCTGGGTGCTGCTCGAGCAGGTCGCCCCCGAGCTGGGGGAGTGGGCCACCTTCTTCGCCGCCGGCGCGGCCAAGCGCGCCGCGGCCGAGGCCGGGCTGTCCCGCGCGGTCACCGAGCGCGAGGCCGACGACCTGGTCCGCGACGCCGGGACCTTCCTCGCCGTGGTCGAGGAGCTGCTGGCCACCACGCCCGAGCCGGCGCCCCGGCCGCGCGTGGTCGGCGGCACCGCCCACCGTCCCGCCCGCGGGCGGTGAGCGGGGACCCCTTCGTCCACCTGCACGTCGCCTCCGGCTACTCCCTGCGGTACGGGGCCAACCACCCGGCCGACCTGGTCGCGCGCGCCGCCGAGCACGGCATGACGGCGCTGGCCCTGACCGACCGCGACGGTCTCTACGGCACGGTCAAGTTCGCGCTGGCCTGCCGGTCGGCCGGGCTGCGGCCGGTCTTCGGCGTCGACCTCGCGGTCGCGCCGACGGTGGACACCACCGTGCCGCCGGCGCGGGCGCACGTGCTGGGCGAGGACGAGTTCTCCCTGCGCCGCACCGGGCGCGCCCCCGCGCGGCCGGCGCCGGCGCGGCGCCACCCGGTGCGGGGCGGCGCCGGTGTCGACCCGCGGCTGCCGCGGGTCACCTTCCTCGCCCGCGACGGCGCCGGCTGGCGCTCGCTGTGCCGGCTGACCAGCGCCACGCACCTGCGCGGCACCCGCGGCGAGCCGGTGGCCTCGCTCGCGCTGGCCGCCGAGCACGCGCCCGGGCTGGTCGCGGTGCTGGGGCCGGACTCGCCGGTGGGCCGGGCGCTCGCGGCCGGGCGGGCCGACGTCGCCTCCGCGCGGCTGGACGCCTGGCGGTCGGTGTTCGGCCCGGGCTCGCTGGTGCTGGAGGTGGTGCACCACCGCGGCCGGGGCGACCGCTCCCGCGCCCAGCGGCTGCTGCGCTTCGCCGACGAGGAGGGCGTGCCGGCGGTGCTCACCAACGCCGTCCGCTACGTCGACGCCCTCGACGCGCCCACCGCCGACGTCCTCGACGCCTCCCGGCGGCTGGTCGCCCTCGACACGCGGCACGTCGACCGGCGCACCGCCGAGGGCTACCTCAAGTCGGGCAAGGAGATGGCCGAGGTCGCCGCGGACCTCGCCGGCCCCGACCGCGACGCCGCGCTGCGGCTGACCGAGCGCACCGCCCGGCTGGCCGAGCAGTGCGCCGTCGACGTCCGCGAGGACCTCGGCATCGGCACCGTGCGCTATCCCGAGCTCGACGTCGTCACCGCGCCCGGCGAGCAGGGGATGGACCCCTCCGAGGTGCTGCGCGCCCGCTGCGAGGCCGGGCTCGGCCGGCGCGGGATGGCCCGCACGGCGCGGGTGACCCGGCGGCTCGAGGAGGAGCTCGCCGTCATCGACTCCCTCGGCTACCCGTCCTACTTCCTCACCGTCGCCGACGTCGTCGACCTCATCAGGGGCCTGCGGGTCCGGGCGGCCGCGCGCGGGTCGGGCGCGGGCAGCCTGGTCACCTACCTGCTCGGCATCTCCGACGTCGACCCGATCCGCTACGGCCTGCTGATGGAGCGGTTCCTCTCCCCGCTGCGCCACCAGCTGCCCGACATCGACATCGACGTGGAGTCCGCCCGGCGGATGGAGGTCTACGACGCGGTCCTCGACCGCTTCGGCGCCCACCGGGTCAGCTGCATCTCGATGATGGACACCTACCGGGTGCGGCACGCCATCCGCGACGTCGGCGCCGCGCTCGGCCTGCCGCCGGCCGAGATCGACGCCGTCGCCAAGGCCTTCCCGCACGTCCGGGCCAACCAGGTGCACGCCGCGCTGCGCGACCTGCCGGAGCTGCGGGCCAGCCGGATGGGCTCCCGGCGCGGCGGCGGCACCGGCGACCTCGACCTGCTGTTCGACCTGGTCGCCCGGCTCGACGGCCTGCCCCGGCACATCGCGCTGCACCCGTGCGGCGTGCTGCTGTCCGACGCCACGCTGCTCGACCGCACGCCGGTGGAGGGCAGCTACCTCGGCTACCCGATGAGCCAGTTCGACAAGGACGACGTCGAGGAGCTCGGGCTGCTCAAGCTCGACCTGCTCGGCATCCGGATGCAGTCGGCGATCGCGCACGCCCTCGACGAGGTGGCCCGGGTCGACGACACCGCCGTCGACATCGACGCCGTCCCGCGCGACGACCCGACGACCTTCGAGCTCATCCGCAGCACCCGGACCCTCGGCATGTTCCAGATCGAGTCGCCGGGGCAGCGCGAGCTGGTCGGCAAGTTCGGGCCGGAGACGTTCGAGGACATCGTCATCGACATCTCGCTGTTCCGGCCCGGGCCGGTGAAGAGCGACATGGTGACGCCGTTCCTGCTGGCCCGGAACGGCTGGCAGGACCCGGTCTACCCGCACGAGGACCTCGCGCCGTTCCTGCGGGAGACCGCCGGCGTCGTCGTCTTCCACGAGCAGGTGCTGCAGATCGTGGCGCAGATGACCGGCTGCGACCTGGCCCAGGCCGACGAGGCGCGCCGGGCGCTGGGGGACAGGGAGCTGCACCCGGAGGTGCGGGCCTGGTTCGTGCCCGAGGCGCTGCGGCGCTACCCGCTCGACGTCGTGGAGGAGGTGTGGGAGGTGCTCGTCGCCTTCGGCTCGTTCGGGTTCTGCAAGGCGCACGCGGCCGCGTTCGCGCTCCCCACCTACCAGTCGGCGTGGCTGAAGACCCACCACCCGGCGGCCTTCCTCGCCGGGGTGCTCACCCACGACCCGGGCATGTACCCGAAGCGGCTGATCCTCGACGACGCCCGCAACTTCGGGATCCGGGTGCTGGGCCTCGACGTCAACGCCTCGACCGGCACCTACCGGGTGGAGCGGCTGGCGCCGGAGGACCGGCGGGAGGACTGGCGGCGGCCGGAGTGGATGCCCGCGGCGATGCCCGACCCGTCGGCCTACGGGATCCGGCTGTCGCTCACCGACGTCAAGGGGATCGGCGAGGACGAGGTGGAGCGGATCGTCGCCGGGCAGCCCTACCGGTCGCTGACCGACTTCTGGTCGCGGGCCGCGGTGTCCCGGCCGGTGGTCGAGCGGCTGGTGCTCGCCGGCGGGTTCGACTCGCTCTACGGGTTCGGTGTCCGCGACCGCGAGGCCGGCCGGCCCACCCGCTCCCGCCGGTCGGTGACCCGCCGCGACCTGCTGCTGCAGATCAGCGAGCTGGACCGGTGGAGCCGCAGCGGGGCGAGGGCCGGGGCGGTGGGGCAGCTCAGCCTGGACCTGCTGGGCCTGGAGTCCGCGGAGGAGGCCGGCCCGGAGGAGTCCGGTCCGGTGGAGACCGGCCCGGGGTGGGGCGGGGGGTCCGGGCTGCCGGAGTTCACCGACGCCGAGCTGGTGCGCGCCGAGCTGGAGGTGCTCGGGCTGGACGCCAGCCGGCACGTCGTCGACTTCTACCGGCCGTTCCTCTCGGCGATCGGCGCGGTGCCGGCGGGGGAGCTGCTCGGCGCCCGCAGCCACGCCGAGGTGCTGGTGGCCGGGGTCAAGGTGGCCACCCAGACCCCGCCGATCCGGTCGGGGCGCCGGGTGGTGTTCGTGACCCTCGACGACGGCACCGGCTGCACCGACTCGACCTTCTTCGAGGACGTGCAGGGCCCCTACGCGGCGACGGTGTTCCACTCCTGGCTGCTGGTGATCCGCGGGGTGCTGCGGCGCACCGGCCCGCGCGGGGTGTCGATCCGGGCCACCGGCGCCTGGGAGCTGCCCGCGCTGTACGAGGCCTGGGAGACCGGCGGCCTGGCCGCGGTGGCCGAGCACATGGCCGCGCCGGGGGAGTACACCGACCAGGCCATCGCCGGGGCGGCGGCCTCGCACGGCTCGCGGCCCGTGGTGGTCAAGCCGGTGCTCGTGCACCCGACCGGCTTCCGGATGTCGCCGTACGCGGACGTCAGGCCCGCCGGGGCCGACGCCGCGACCGCCGCCCGCCGCGCCGCGGCACAACGGAGCGCCGCCGCGACGTCGAGGGGTGCCGCCGCAGCCGCCCCGCGCAAGCTCTGGCACTCCAGCCCGGGCAGCTCGGGTCACTAGAGGACTCTCGGGTCACTAGAGGACTCCTGTACCCCGGTGGCCCGTTCTCCCCGCCGAAACGAGCCACCGGGGTACGGCGGTGCCGCCCCGCACCGGCTCGCCCGCCCCGATCCGGCCCGCCAGCCCGGACGCGACCGCTGCGCCAGGGCCGGCCGATCGGGGACCGGCTCACCGACGGCGGCGAGGAGGCGCCCTGCGGCCGGCTCGAGGACCGCTTCGGCGTCTCCTGGCCGGTCGTGCCCGTCCGGCTGCTGGAGCTGCAGGCCGACCCCGACCCGACCGGCGGCAGCGCGCGGTCGAGGCGATGTCCACCATGCGCACGATCGTCATCGCCGATCTCGGGCGGGCCGCCGACCCGGTCTCCGCCTGGACGGGAAACCGGCGCCGCCCCGCCACTAGGGTCGGACGGGTGACCGCCCCCGCACCGTCCACCGGCGAACAGCTGCCCGTCCGGACCGCCGCGGTCTGGGCCGCGCTCGACCCGCTGGCCGGCGCGGGGACCCCGCTGCGCGTCCTCGACGTCGGCGGCGGCAGCGGCGTCTTCGCCGTCCCGCTGGCCCGCCGCGGCCACGAGGTCACCGTCGTCGACCCCAGCGCCGACGCGCTGGCCACCCTAGGGCGCCGGGCGCAGACCGCCGGGGTCGGCGACCGGGTCCGCGGCCTGCAGGGCGACGGCGACCTGCTGCACGAGCTGCCGCTGGGCAGTGACGGTCCCGACGGCGGCTACGACCTCGCGCTGTGCCACGCGGTGCTCGAGGTGGTCGACGACCCCGCCACCACCCTCGGCGAGATCACCCGCGCGCTGCGCCCCGGCGGCCACGTGAGCGTGGCGACCGCCAACCGGGCCGGCGCCGTCCTCGCCCGCGCGCTGGGCGGCCACCCCAAGGAGGCGCTGGCCCTGCTCGAGGACCGCGACCCCGCCCCGGGCCGCACCCGCCCCGCCCGCCGCCGGTTCGGCTCCGAGGACCTGCTCGCGCTGCTGCGGAACGCCGGGCTCGAGCCGGAGGAGTGGCGCGGCGTCGCCGTCGTCGCCGACCTGCTCGACGCGAGCTCCGGCGCCGACCCGGAGGCCGTCCGCCGCCTCGAGCTCGCGCTCGCCGGCACCTCGCCCTACCGCGACGTCGCCGCCGGCCTGCACGTCCTGGCCCGCCGCCCGTGACGGCGCTGCCCTCGGACCTCGTCCGCCCCGCCTACGGCGCGGCCAGCCTCGCCGACGTCCTGCCCGGCGCGGCCGCCGCGCTGGGGGTCGGCGTCGACCGCGGCGGCCTGCCCGCCGACCCGCTCGGCCTCACCGCCGCGCTGGCCGGCGCCCGCCGGGTGGCGGTCCTGCTCGTCGACGGCCTCGGCGCGCACCTCCTGCGCGCGCACGCGCAGCTCGCCCCGGCCCTCGCCGCCCTGGCCACGCCCGCCGGTGACCTCGCCGCCCCGTGCCCGAGCACCACGCCGGTCAGCCTGGCCACGCTCGGCACCGGCGTCCCCCCGGGCGGGCACGGCGTCCTCGGCTTCGTCACCGCCGTCCCCGGCGAGGACCGGCTGCTCAACCACGTCCAGTGGGGCGACGACCCCGACCCCCGCGACTGGCAGCCCCGCCCGACGGTCTTCGAGCAGGCCGCGGCCGCCGGCCTGCCGGTCACCGCGGTCGCCCCCTACGCCTACGCGGGCTCCGGCCTCACCACCGCCGTGTACCGGGGCGCGGCCTACGCGGGCACGGTCAGCGCCGGCGACCTCGCCGCGGTGCTGCTGCGGTCGCTGGCCGCCACCCCCACCGGGCTGGTCTACGGCTACACCCCCGAGCTCGACCTCACCGGGCACGTGCGCGGGGTCGACTCCGAGAGCTGGCGGGTGCAGCTCACGCTGGTCGACCGGGTGGTCGAGCAGGTGGTCGCCGGCCTGCCCGACGACGCCGCCCTGCTGGTCACCGCCGACCACGGCATGCTCGACGTCCCCGCCGGCACCCGCGTCGACGTCGACGACGAGCCCGCCCTGCTCGACGGCGTCGCGCTGCTGGCCGGCGAGCCCCGCGCCCGCTACGTGCACACCGTCCCGGGCGCCGCCGCCGACGTCCTCGACGCCTGGCGCGGGGTGCTCGGCGACCGGGCCTGGGTGGCCGGGCGGGAGGAGGCGGTCGCCAGCGGGGTGTTCGGCGCCGTCGGCGAGGGGATGGCCGCCCGCATCGGCGACGTCGTCGCGCTCGCCCGCGGCCCGTGGGCGGTCACCGCGTCGGCCACCGAGCCGGGGCCGAGCCGGCTGGCCGCCTACCACGGGTCGCTCACCGACGCCGAGGTCGCGATCCCGCTGCTGCTCGCCCGCGGCCGCGCGCTCGCCTAGCGGTTCAGCGGACCGGGGACACCGACAGCGCCGTCCACGTGCGCGGGTGCGCCGCGTGCACCGCCCGGCAGGTCAGCTGCGCCGCCTCGGCCGCGGGCCGGCTCTCCACCCGCACCACGACGTCGCCGTCCGCGCCGCCGAGCACCACCTCGAACCGCTCGACGCCGTCGGCGTCCTCCGCCGCGGTGGTGGCCAGCCGCCGGGAGCCGCGCACCGGCAGGTCGTCGACGCCGAGCAGCCCGAGCCGCTCCCGCGCGGCCTGCTGGGCGGCCTGCGCCGGCAGCGGCAGCCCGGCCCGCCCGCGCAGCCACGGCAGGGCCACCTCGCCGCGCGCGTGCGCGGCGACCAGGTCGGCGCCGTCGCCGGGCACCTGCCCGTAGGCGAACCCGTGCGGCAGCACCAGCACGTTGGAGGCGAACCGGCAGCCGCCGAGGTGGCTGCACTCCCAGACGTCGGCGGGCGCGGGCATCGCCGCGGCCAGCGGCCGGCCGCGCAGCGCGCAGCAGGCGTCGTGCTGCCCGTGCGTGCACACCAGGTACGCCGGCCGGTCGGCGCGCTCGCCGACCGAGCCGTCCCAGGGCGCCTCGACCAGGTCGGCGTCGTCGGCGCGGGTCGACCACCACAGGCCCTCGCGGCCCGGGCGGCCGTCGGCGTAGGCCCAGCGGCGCCCGGAGTCCGCGGCCCGGTCGCCGGGCCGGCGGACCAGCAGCACCCGCACGCCCTCGGCGCGGGCGCGCGCGCCCAGCCGGGCGGTCACCTCCGGGTCGATGCGGGAGCCGGTCAGCGCGTCCCGGCCCCACGGGCCCGGCTGCTCGACGAGCAGCCAGCGCTGCGCCGGCCCGGCCGTGGCCACCGGGGAGTCCTCCCGGACCAGGGCCGTGACCGAGCAGCGGGTGGCGTCGAGCCGGCCGGCACGAGCGGGGGCGGTCACCCGGGAGGAGGCGACGGGGTCACGACCCGGTCCCGAGGGCGTCGGCACGCTCCCCATCGTCCCCGCCGGCGCCGGGCGCCGGGGCGCCCGGTCCGTGCGGTCCCGGCTCGGGGGCGGTGGCCGGGACGCCGTCGACCCCGTGCGCGCCCTGCACCGCCGCGTCGGCGACCAGCGCGATCGACTCGGTGACCAGCCGGCGGGCGAGGACGAGCCGGTCGTCGGCATCGAGGCCGGCCAGGTCGGCGACCTTGAGCTCGCCGGCCGCCAGCAGCCCCTCCAGCGCGGCGCGGGTCGAGGCGGGGAACTCCAGCCGGCGGCGGCCGGCCAGCAGCGCCACCCGCTCGCCCTCGGCGGTGGCCGGGGCGTCCCGCAACGCGCAGCGCAGCCGGCGGCGCAGCCGCAGCACGGTGTCCGGGGTCAGCGCCGCGGCCGCGGTGGCCTGCGCCAGCGGCGCCACCGGCTCGGGGCGCACCTGCGACCAGGTCCGCGAGCGCAGCCGCTCGGCGACCTCGCCGGGGTCCACCCGGCCCAGCCACTCCTGCAGCGCGGTCACGACCGTGGCGACGTCGTCGCGGACCGACGCCGGGTCGGACAGGTCCAGGCCCAGCGGCAGGGCGCGGCGCAGCTCCCGGTCCTCGGCGGCCAGCACCCGCACCAGGTCCAGCGCGGACTCGGCCGCGGCCCAGCGGGTCACCGAGTGCACGCCGATGGTCAGGTGCGCGCTGGTCTGCCCGAGCGCGACCGCCGAGTGCAGGTAGCCGCGCGGCAGGTAGAGGGCGTCGCCCGGGCGCAGCACGGCGTCGACCACCGGCTCGCGCTCCGCGGCGGCGGCCACCGCGGCGGCCCGGTCGTTCCACGGCTGGGTGCGCAGCGGCTCCTCGAGCACCGGCTCGTGGATGGTCCAGTGCTTCTCGCCGGCGACCTGCAGCACGAAGACGTCGTGGACGTCGTAGTGCGGGCTGAACCCGCGCGAGGACGGCGGCGTGACGTAGGCGTTGACCTGCGTGGGGTGCCCCAGGTCGGCGGCGAGCTGGTCGGCGAACTCGACCAGCGGCGGCCAGAGCCGGTGCAGGCCCTGCAGGACGACGGTGCTGCCGTCGGCGAACAGTCGCAGCACGGCGTCGGAGGAGACCTGGTCGGCCACCTCGGCGCCGGCGCCACCGGAGGTGGTGAACCGCTTCGGGTCGACGACGGCGCCGTCCTTGGCGATCCGCAGGAACGGCGTGCGCAGGCCGCGCCGCGACAGCAGCTCGTCGACGTCGGTCAGCGTCAGCAGGTCGGTGAACGACTCCCCGGTGTCCTCGGCGCGGGCGAGCAGCGGGCGGCGGGACCAGTACTGCTCGGCGAAGACCGCGGGGTCGAGGTGCGTGCACCGGCGCAGGGCCGGGCGGGCGTCAGCCCCGCCCGGCCCCGCGACGGCCGGGTCCTGGCTCAGGCCGAACCGTCCGCGCCACCGTCGGCGCCGCCGTCGGCACCGCCGTCCGAGCCACCGTCCGAGCCACCGTCCGAGCCACCGCCCGCCGCGCCGCCGTCGGCCGGGCCGTGACCGGCACCGCCGTCGGCGCCGCCGTCCGCGCCACCGTCGGCGCCGCCATCAGCACCGCCGTCGGCACCGCCGTCGGCGCCGCCCCCGGCCGCGCCGCCGTCGGCCGGGCCGTGGCCCGCGCCGCTGTCGGCACCGCCGTCCGCGCCGCCGTCGTGCTGGCCGGGCGTGCCCTCGCCGGCACCGCTGTCGGCCGGACCCTCCGTGCTGGTCATGTCGTCGTCGTCGAGCGCCATCGGGCTCCTCCGGGATCCGGGTCGGGACCGTCCGCCGGACGGCGGTCGGGCGTGTCCCACCTACCTCGCCCGTGTGCCGGTCACACATGCGCCGACCAGCGAGTTCCCCGTGCGCCGGGACACGCCGGGGACGGCGCGCCGTCCCCCGCGGAGGGCCGCTAGTCTCCGAACAGGTGTTCGATCGGGGAGGTCGCGTGCGGTCGTCGGGCGGACGTGCCGAGGGGTGCACGGTGCTGCACGTCGACATGGACGCGTTCTTCGCCAGCGTCGAGGTGCGCCGGCGCCCCGAGCTCGCCGGCACGCCGGTCATCGTCGGCGGCGCGGGCAACCGCGGGGTGGTCACCTCGGCCACCTACGAGGCCCGCGCGTACGGCGTGCACGCCGCCATGCCGACGGCGCGGGCGCTGCGGCTGTGCCCGACGGCGACCGTGCTGCCGGGCGACATGGCGCTGTACGCCGAGGTGTCCCGGGCGGTCATGGCGCTGTTCCGGTCGGTGACCCCTCTGGTGGAGCCGCTGAGCCTGGACGAGGCCTTCCTCGACGTGGGCGGGGCCGGGCGCCGACTGGGCGACGCCGCCGAGATCGGGGAGTACCTGCGCGCCCGCGTCTTCGACGAGCAGGGCATCACCTGCTCCGTCGGCGTGGCCGGCACCAAGTTCGTGGCCAAGCTCGCCTCCACCCGCGCCAAGCCCGACGGGCTGCTCGTCGTCCGCCCGGCCGAGGTCATCGACTTCCTGCACCCGCTGCCGGTCGGCGCGCTGTGGGGCGTGGGCGCGAAGACCGAGCAGGTGCTGCTGCGGCTCGGGCTGCGCACCGTCGGCGACCTCGCGCACGTCCCGGCGCGCACCCTGCAGCGGGCGCTCGGCCCCGCCGCCGGCGCCCACCTGCACGAGCTGGCCTGGGGCCGCGACCCCCGCCGGGTGGTGCCCGACGAGCCGGAGCGCTCGACCGGGCACGAGGAGACCTTCCCCACCGACGTCGACGACCCCGCCGTGGTCCACCGGGAGCTGCTGCGGCTGGCCGAGCGGACGGCGGCCCGGCTGCGCGCGGGCGGCTGGCTGACCCGCACGGTGAGCATCAAGGTCCGCTTCGCCGACTTCACCACCATCACCCGCAGCCGCACCCTCGGCGTCCCCACCGACGTCGGGCAGGACGTGTACGAGACCGCGCGGGCCCTGTTCGACGCGCTCGGGCTGGACCGGGCGCGGATCCGGCTGGTCGGCGTGCGGGCCGAGCGGCTGGTCCCGGCCGGCCAGGCGCCCCGGCAGCTCGAGCTCGGCGCCCGCGAGCACGGCCGGCGCGACGCCGAGCTCGCCGCCGACCGGGCGGCCCGCCGGTTCGGCGCCGGCGCGGTGCGGCCGGCCACGCTGCTGCACCGCGACGGCGACCGCCGGGTGCGCTGAGACGGCCCCCGGGGACCCCCCGTGGGGGTGGTCACGACGGCGGTGCGGCGGGTCGCCGCGCACTCGCCTTTCGCACCCCGCCGACGGCTCGTATCCTCGGTGTCACCACCGGGTACGGGCCCGGTGGTGTCTGGCTCCGCCCACCTGGAGGTCTCGGTGCCGCTCTCCGAGCACGAGCAGCGACTGCTGGAGCAGATCGAGCGCGCCCTCGTCGACGACGATCCCAAGTTCGCCTCCTCCGTCCGCACCGGCGACCGCCGGCTGAGGGCCCGGCGAAAGCTCCAGCTCGGTGCGCTGCTGGTCGTGGTGGGCCTGGCCGTCCTCGTCGGCGGTGCCGTCGTCCCGTCCGTGCCGCTGGGTGTCCTCGGGTTCCTCGTGATGTTCGGCGGTGCCGCGCTCGGCGTCCTCAACTACCGCTCGGCCACCGGCGCCGTCGAGACCGGCCCGGCCGGTGCCCGCGGCGCGCAGGGCGGCCGCGGCCGGGGCGGGCGGCCCCGCAAGCAGCCGCTGAAGAACCGGCTCGAGGAGCGCTTCCGTCGCCGCTACGACCAGTAGCCCGCGAGACCCCGCCGACGGCCGCCGTCCCACCCGGGACGGCGGCCGTCGCCGTTCCCGGGGGCTTCGCCGTTCCCGGGGGCCGAGGGGGTCGACCCGCCGCCGGGGGGACGAGGACGATGGGACACGCCCGACGAGCCGATCGGGAGGGGGAGTCCCGATGACGCAGACGCAGCCCCTGGAGCACCTGTCCTTCGACCGCCCCGACGAGGTCCGGCAGGGCGAGAACTGGCGGCTGGAGCTGCTGCACCTGGCCGGCGGCGCCGAGGTCGGCCGCATCACCGTCCAGCCCGGCTGGCGGTGGTCCGAGCACGTCCGGCCGGTGGCCGGCACCGACCTGTGCCAGGCCCCGCACCAGCAGTACCAGGTCTCCGGCCGCATCCACGTCGTGATGGCCGACGGCACCGAGATCGAGTCCGGTCCCGGTGAGGTCACCTCGCTGCCGCCGGGACACGACGCCTGGGTCGTGGGCGACGAGCCGGTCGTGGCCATCGACTGGCACGGCGCCTCGGTCTGGGCGACCCGGACGTAGGCCCACCGGGACCGGCGGGGTCCCCGGTCAGGCGGCGGAGGTCCTGCGGGGGAGCCGGGCGGGGACCGCGGCCGCGAGCGCGTCGCCCAGCGACGCCGGCCACAGCAGCGCCCGCAGCCGGGCCTGCGGCGCCGCCGCCGCGGCCAGCCCCCGCCGCGCCCGGGTCAGCGCGGCGCCCAGGGACGGGTCGGCGGGCGCGCCGGGGCGGCCGTAGCTGGCCGCCTCCTCCGCGCGGGCCAGCCGCCCGATCGCATCCGCCGCGTCGGGGACGCCGGGGCGGTGCGCGCCCCCGGCGACCGCGGCGCGGTCGAGGGTGCGGGTCAGCGCCGCCGCCTGCTGCCGCGGGGTCTGCGCGGGGTCCCAGGGCAGGCCGAGGTCCCGCGCGGTCGAGGCGAGCTCGTCCCACAGCGCCGCCGGGCTGCCGCCGGCCACCCGGCGGCGCCGCTGGAGCGCGCGGGCGCCGGCCGGTGCGGCCAGCAGCGCGGCCAGCCCGAGCAGCACGCCGGTGGCGACCAGCACCGGGCGCGCCGACGCCGGCTCCTGCGCCGACCCGGGGTCCTGCGGGGCGCCGGCGGCGGCCCGGTCCCGCACGGGGGTGGTCGGCGCGGCGGGTGCGGTCGGCGCGGTCGGGACGTCCTGCGGGCGCTCGAGCACCTCCTGGTCGGCCGGCCGCGGCGCCCACGGCAGGTCGACGGCGCGCTCGCTGTCGATCGGGGTGGGGTCGAACGGCACCCAGCCGAGGTCGTCGAAGTACACCTCGACCCAGGCGTGCGCGTCGTCGCTGGTGACCAGCCGCCCGCCGCCGGGCTGTACCCGGCCGGGCGTGTAGCCCAGCGCGACCCGGGCGGGGATGCCCGCGGCGCGGACCATGGCGGCCATCGCCCCGGCGTACTGCTCGCAGTAGCCCTGCTTGAGCTGCAGGAAGTCGACGAGGTCGTCGCCGCTGGTACCCGGCTGGGTCGCCAGGCTGTAGATGAAGCCGTTGGCGCGGGAGAAGTGGCCCTGGATGGCGCGCACCGCGTCGTAGGGGGTGGCCGCGCCCGCGGTCAGGCTCGCGACCAGGTCGGTGACGACGGGGTCCAGCGGCGGCAGTGCGGTGTCGCGTTCCCGCACCGGCGAGCCGGGCGGCACCTCCCCGGAGGCGCGCAGCTCCTCCTCGGTGGGGCGGGCCTCGACCGCGGTGACCCGGTAGCTCTGGGCCGCGGTGCTGACGTCGCGGCCGAAGACGGTGCCGGTGGTGGGGTCGAACCGCCAGGCGCCGGGGTCGGCGATCTCCACCGTCAGCGGGGAGGTGGGCACCGGCAGGAACCGGTCGTCGTGGCCGACGGCGGTGATCGTGGCCTCGACCCGCCGCCCGTCCCGGCGCCCGGGCAGCGGGGCCAGGTCGTCGGGCTGGGCCACCGACGTCTCGCCGTCGAGGTTGCCCACCGTCCAGCCGTCCTCGGCGCCGTAGACGTCGAGGGTCACCACGCGCAGGTAGCCGGGGTCGAGCACCGAGGCGTCGAACCGCAGCAGGTCGATCGGCTCGGGCAGCGTGAGCTGGCCCTGCAGCGCCGCGGCCGCGTCGAGCGCGGTGCCGGTCGACCCGCCGCCGCCCCCGGGGCCGAAGCCGGCGGCCAGCCGGCCCTCGGGCAGGGTCGGCACCACGCTGCCGCCCACCAGCGCGGCGGCCAGGGCCAGCACGGCGGTGCCGGTCGCGGCGAGCCCGCCGGCGCCGCCCCGCCGCCCGGCCCGCGCGGCCAGCCGCCGCGCCTGGTCGGCCCACAGCAGCAGCGCCAGCCCTGCGGCCGGGGCCGCGACCGCCGTGAGCCCGATGCTGCCGCTGACCGTGCTGACCGGCACGCAGAACAGCACCAGCAGCCCCAGCCCGGCCAGGGCCGGCTGCCGGCCGCCGACGGCGATCAGGTCGACGACGACGGCGACGATCCCGACCAGCAGCACGGTGAGCGCGAGCAGGCCGGTGAGCGGCAGGGCGGGCGTGGACTGCTCGCGCATCTCGGCCGAGCCGTCGGTGAGCACCGCGGCCAGGTCGCCGAGGGAGTCCGGGGTGGGCAGCCAGCCGCCGATCGCGTCGCCGGGGGCGAACAGCGCCGTCATCAGGCCCAGCAGGGCGGCGAGCTGGCCCAGCGGCACCAGCGGCACGCCGGCGGCGCCGGCGCGGGCGGGCAGCGCCCGGCCGCCGGAGGCCCAGGCCCACAGCGCCGGGCCGGCCGCGCGCAGCGCCAGCCCGGCGAGGGCGACCACCGCGACGGCCGCCAGCGCCGGCGGCACCCAGGCCGGGCGGGTGAAGACCGGCGCCAGGGCGCAGCTGCCGAGCGCGGTGGCGACCGCGGCGGCCAGCGTGGTGCCGCCCTCGCGGCGCACCGTGCCCGGCGGCACGGGCGCCGGCGGGGGTGCGGGGACCGGCGGCGGGACCGGCCCGCCGGACCGGACCGGGGGCGGCGGCGGGGCCAGGGTGGTCACGCCGGCACCCCCAGGACGCCGCCGGCCCGGGCCCCGGCGGCGGCCGGGGCGAGGTCGGCCCACACGGCCTCGACGGTGCGCGAGGAGTCGGCGACGACGACCTGCCAGCCGGCGCCGCGCAGCAGCGCCGCGGACTGCTCCAGCTGGGTGGTCAGCGCCGAGCGCGCGGTGGCCGAGAGCCCGCGCCTGCTGCGGGCGCCGGGGTCGCCCCAGCTTGCGACGTCGAGCAGCACGGCGACGTCGGCGGACGGGCCCGAGCGGACGGCGACGAGCTCGGTGAGGTCGTCGGGGCCGACCGCGCCGAGCAGCGCGACGACCGGGCCCTCGCCGGCCACCCGGTGCACCAGCTCCGCGGCCGGTCCGAGGCCGGTGCCACGACAGGGGCCGAGCGCGGCGAGCCGGTCCAGCAGCTCGCCCGGTCCCAGGGCCGCCCGCGCGGCGGGGGCGGCGCGGCCGCCGTCCGGCGCGGTGGGGGTGAGCTCGCCGGCGGTGGTGACCACGCGCAGCGCCGCCCCCCGGAGCGCGAGCGTGGTGCCGATGCTGGCCGCGGCCTCCACCAGCCACTCGAGGCTGTCCTGCGGCGGCGTGGGGTCGCCGGGCGGGCCGGGGGCGGTGCCGCCGGCGGCCGGTCCCGGGCCCGCGGCGCGGGTGAGCAGGTGGGCGCGGGTGCGGATGTCGAGCAGCAGCGCCGCCTGGGCGCGCCAGGGCCGCTCCTCCAGCCGCACCATGAGCTCGCCGGTGCGGGCGGTGGCCCGCCAGTGCACCTTCCGCAGGTCGTCGCCGTGCCGGTACGCGCGGGTGCTCACGTCGTCCTCGCCGTGCACCGCGATCGAGCGGCGGGCGCCCTCGCCGCCGCCGCCGTGCCCGCCGCCCGGGCCGCCGGGCCCCAGCGGCCGGACCCGCGGCACGACCACCAGCGGCGCGCCGTCGGTGCCGCTGGTGGTGCGCTGCACCAGCCCGAAGGGGTCGACCAGGCGCAGCCGCAGCGGGCCGAGCCGGAACCGGCCCCGGCGGGCGCCGGACACCCGGTAGCGCATGCCGGCGGTCGCGGCGGCGGGTAGCCGCTCGACGACGAAGGAGGGAGAGCGGCCGAGCTCGGGCGGCAGGTGCTCGGACAGCAGCCACAGCCGCCCGGTGCGCCGGTCGGCGTTGGTCACCTCGAGCAGCACCTCGGCGTCCTGGCCGCGCGGGACCCGCGACGGCGACACGGTGCGCCGGACGCCGACGCGGAACCGCTGCCGGGCGACGGCGACCGCCGACAGCAGCGGCAGCGCGAGCACGAAGACGGCGATCTGCACCAGCGGCCGCTCGCCGAGCAGCGCGCCCAGGCCGAGC
Source organism: Geodermatophilus sp. SYSU D01036 (assembly GCF_054050435.1). Classification (NCBI taxonomy): domain Bacteria; kingdom Bacillati; phylum Actinomycetota; class Actinomycetes; order Geodermatophilales; family Geodermatophilaceae; genus Geodermatophilus; species Geodermatophilus sp. SYSU D01036. The sequence goes on from NZ_JBJGZJ010000002.1 coordinate 242,242, forward strand.
AGGGTGGCCCCCGCGGCGACCAGGCAGCGGCCGCGGAGGGTGAGCGAGGTCAGCGCCGAGCGCAACGGCCCACCCACGGCGGTCAGCGCCCGCGGAGCACGGGCACGGTGGACAGCAGGGCGGTGACCACCTGCTCGGCGGTGCGGCGCGCGGCCGCGGCGTCGGCGGTGAGCAGCAGCCGGTGGGCGAGCACCGGGACGGCCATCGCCTGCACGTCGTCGGGGAGCACGTGGTCGCGGCCGGACAGCGCCGCCGACGCGCGGGCGGTGCGCAGCAGCTGCAGCCCGGCCCGCGGGGAGGCGCCCAGCCGCAGCTCGGGGGAGCGGCGGGTGGCCTCGACCAGCGCGACGACGTAGCGGCGGATCGCGTCGGAGACGTGCAGCGACTGCACCGCCGTCACCAGCGCGCGCACCGTGCCGGCGTCGGCCACCGGCGTCAGGGAGGCCAGCGGGTCGGCGGTGCCGCGGTCGTCGAGCATGGCGACCTCGGCCTCGCGGTCGGGGTAGCCCATCGACACCCGTGCGGTGAACCGGTCGCGCTGGGCCTCGGGGAGGGGGTAGGTGCCCTCCATCTCCACCGGGTTCTGGGTGGCCATCACCAGGAACGGCCGGGCCAGCTCGTAGCTGACGCCGTCGACGGTGACCTGCCGCTCCTCCATGCACTCCAGCAGCGCCGACTGCGTCTTGGGCGAGGCCCGGTTGATCTCGTCGGCGACGACGACGTTGGCGAAGACCGCGCCGGGCTTGAACTCGAAGGCCCGGGTCTCCTGGTCGTAGACGGCCACGCCGGTGACGTCGCTCGGCAGCAGGTCGGGGGTGAACTGGATGCGCCGCACGCTGGCGTCGATCGAGCCGGCCAGCGCCTTGGCCAGCGTCGTCTTGCCGGTCCCGGGCACGTCCTCCACCAGCAGGTGGCCCTCGGCGAGCAGCACCACGAGGGCCAGACGGACGACGTCGGGCTTGCCCTGGACGACTCGGGACACGTTGGCCGCGATCCGCGCGCCCTCCGCGGCGACGTCGACCGGAAGCCCCGCCGTCCCGTCCGCCGCACGCATGGTGTCGGTCACCCGGCCCACGGTACGTGCCCACGGCGGTCCGCAACGTGTTCGCGCACCGCCCCCACCGGGCCCCTCCCGGGCCCCCACCACGGCGGCCCCCGCGACCCCTCCCGGTGGGCCGTCCCCCCACCGCGCCCCACCCGGCCGCCCCCCGCCGTCCCCGCGCCCCTGACCTGCACGCCAACGGGTGGAGCGGGTGGGTCACGACATGGTGTCGAGTGGTGTCTGGTGGGGCGTAGTGGGTTAGTGTGTGGCGCGGTGGGGAGCCAGGGCCCGTCCCGGGTCCGCGGAGGACACGAGGAGGACCACATGGGGGAGGTGATCCGGTGTTCGTCGGCAGCTTCGCCCTGCGTCTCGACGAGAAGGGCCGGCTCGCGCTCCCCGTCCGGTTCCGCGACCAGGTGGCCGACGGCATGGTGATCAAGAAGGGCCAGGAGCGCTGCGTCTACGGCCTGACCATGGCCCGGGTCGCCGAGCAGAGCCGCGCCGCCGCCAGCATGGCCCCCGCCGACACCGCCGAGGCCCGGATGCGCGCCCGCATGAGCTTCGGCTCGATGGTCGAGGTCGAGCCGGACAAGGCCGGCCGCATCACGATCCCGGCGAACCTGCGCCAGTACGCCGGCCTCGACCGCGACGTGGTCGTCGTCGGCGTCGACACCCGCTTCGAGATCTGGGACCAGGCCACGTGGGACGCCTACGTGGAGGAGCAGGAGGCGGCCTTCGCCGCCATGGAGAGCGAGGGGATGCCCACGCTGTCCTGACCCCCGTCCCGCCGGTCGCCCCGACCCCGCACGCCCGTCCGCGAGCCGACTTCCCCGCGGCTCGACCGGGTGCGGCCCGAACCGTCTTCCCCGCGGCTCGGACCCCGTGCGCAGGCGGCGCTCCCCGCCGCCGGTCGGACCGGCCACCGGCAACCGGCGACCCCCGCTCCCGCGGACGCCTCCTGACGCTCTTCCCCGGCGCCAGGCGACACCGCGGGGGCGGGGGTCTCCTCTTCCCCGGGCCCGGGAGGCCCGGTCCCCGCGCGGCACGCCCGGCGAGCTCCCCCAGCGGGCGCGCCGTCCGCGCCACCATGAGACACCCGCCCGGCGCGCCCCGCCGGGCCCGGCCCGCGAGGAGGACGACGTGAGCGCACCGGCGGTGCACGTCCCGGTCCTCCTCGACCGCGTGACCGCGCTGCTCGGCCCGGCATGCGCCGCCGACGGCGCCGTGCTGGTCGACGCCACCCTGGGCCTGGCCGGGCACTCGCTGGCCCTGCTCGACGCCCACCCCGGGCTGCGCCTGGTCGGGCTGGACCGCGACCCGCACGCCCGCGCCGAGGCCGCCGCCCGCATCGCCGCCGCCGGCCACACCGACCGGGTCACCCTCGTGCCCGCCGTGTTCGACGAGCTGCCCGACGTGCTCGAGCGCCTGGACCTCGCCGAGGTGCAGGCGGTGCTGTTCGACCTCGGCGTCTCCTCGCTGCAGCTCGACCGCGCCGACCGCGGGTTCAGCTACGCCGCCGACGGGCCCCTGGACATGCGGATGGACCCCGGCGCGCCGCGCACCGCCGCCGACGTCGTCAACACCTACTCCGCGGCCGAGCTCACCCGCGTGCTGCGGGTGTACGGGGAGGAGCGCTTCGCCTCCCGCATCGCCGCCGCGATCGTGCGCGAGCGGGCGCGCGAGCCGTTCACGCGCACCGAGCGGCTGGCCCACCTGGTGCGCGACGCCATCCCCGCCGCCACCCGCCGCACCGGCGGCAACCCGGCGAAGCGGACCTTCCAGGCGCTGCGGATCGAGGTCAACGACGAGCTCGGTGCGCTGCAGCGGGCCCTCCCCGCGGCGCTGGACGCGCTCGCCGTGGGCGGGCGGATCGCCGTCATCACCTTCCACTCGCTCGAGGACCGCATCGTGAAGCAGACCCTCGCCGCCGGTGCCACCGACCGCACGCCGCCGGAGCTGCCGGTCCGGCTGCCCGAGTACGGCCCCGTGCTGCGGCTGCTCACCCGCGGCGGCGAGGGCCCCACCGACGCCGAGGTCGCCGCCAACCCGCGCGCGGCGTCGGCCCGCGTCCGCGCGGCCGAGCGCACCCGGCGGCCGGCATGAGCGCCGCCGCGCGCGCGTCGCGCGCCGAGCCCTCGGCACCGGGGGAGCGGGTCGCCCGCACGCTGCCCAGCCGCCCGCTGCGCGCCCTGCCCTCCCGGCCGGCCCGCACCCGCACCACCGGCCCGGCGCCCCGGGTGGGGATCTCGCGGACGGCGTCCCGCACCGCGGCGCCCGAGCTGCGGCTGCTGCCCGGGGGCGCGGCCCGCACCCGCTCCGCGGCGGCCCGGCGGCGGGCGCCGTTCGTGCTGCTGGTCGTCGCGCTGCTGGTGCTCGCCACGATCGGCGCGCTGGTGCTCAACACCTCCATCGCGGTCAACTCCCTGCGGGCCACCGAGCTGCGCAACGCCAACGCCGAGAAGGCCGAGGAGGTGCAGGAGCTGGAGCAGCAGGTCGTCTCCGGCAGCACGCCGGTGCAGCTGGCCGCGGCCGCCGTCGCCGCGGGCCTGGTCCCGGCCGGCGCGGCCGGGCACCTGGTCATCGGCGCCGACGGCAGCGCCACCCTGCGCGGCACCCCGGAGCCGGCCCCGGACCCCGCCGCGGCCGGGGACGAGGGCTGAGCGTGCTCCCGCCCGCCCCCGGTCCCGAGCCCGCCCGCCGCACCGCCCCGCGCGCCGCCGCCCGCGGCGGCCGGGGCGCGCTGCCCCGGCCCGTGCCCCGCGCCGGCGGTCCCCGCGGCCCGCGCGAGCCGCTGCCCCGCTCCGGCGCCTTCGTGCCGCGGCGCGCCCCGGGCAGCCGGCGGGTGGGTCGGCCGCTGCGGATGGGCGCCAAGCGGCTCCGGTGGGGGCTGGTGCTCGTCGTCGTCCCGCTGCTGGTCGTCACCGGCAAGCTCGTGCTGCTGCAGGGCGTCGACGGCGCCGACTACGCCAACGCCGCCGAGCAGGACCGGCTCGCCGAGTACCCCATCTCCGCGCTGCGCGGGGCGATCGTCGACCGCAACGGCCACCCGTTCGCCTACACCGTCGACGCCTCCCGGGTCGTCGCCGACCCCACCGTCGTGGAGGACCCCGAGCGCACGGCGCTCGCGCTGACCGCCCTGCTCGACGTGCCGGTGCCCGAGCTCACCGAGCTGCTCGGCCGCGACGGCCGCTACGTCGTCCTCGCCCGCCAGGTCTCGCCCGAGACCGTCGACGCCATCGACGCCCTGGGCCTGGCCGGGATCGTCTTCGAGGACGACCCGGTCCGGCTCTACCCGACCGGGACCGTGGGCGGCCAGGTCGTCGGTTTCGTCGGCCGCGACGGCGACGGGCTGGCCGGGATCGAGCTGCAGTTCCAGGACGAGCTCGGCGGCACCGACGGCATGCGGCGGGTCGAGGTCGGCAGCGGCGGCCACCCCATCCCCTCGGGCATCGACGAGTCGACGCCGGCCACCGACGGCAGCACCGTCGAGCTGACCGTCGACCAGGACGTCCAGTTCACGACCGAGCAGCGGCTGGCGGAGGCCTGCTCCGACGGCGCGACCACCCGCGCCTCGGCCGTGGTGCTCGACGTGCACACCGGCCAGGTGGTCGCGATGGGCTCCTGCCCCGGCTACGACCCCGCCCGGGCCGGCAGCACCGACCCGGAGCTGCTCGGCAACCCCGCTGTGACCAGCATCTTCGAGCCGGGCTCGGTGATGAAGGCGGTGACCATGGCCGCCGCCATCGAGGAGGGGAAGGCCACCCCGGACCGGGTGCTGAACGTCAACGGCCACATCCAGGCCGGCGACGCCGTCGTCACCGACGCCCACGACCACGCCCCGGTCGACTGGACGGTGACCGGCATCCTCGCCAAGTCCAGCAACGTCGGGACGATCATGCTGGCCCGCGAGGTCGGCGACGCCACGCTCGAGCGGTACCTGCGCGCCTTCGGGGTGGGGGAGGAGACCGGCGTCGAGCTGCCCGGCGAGAGCGGCGGCCTGCTCGCGGACTCCGACGAGTGGGAGGAGAGCCGCGCGGCCAACATCGCCATCGGCCAGGGCGTGTCGGTGACGACGCTGCAGATGGCCTCGGTCTTCCAGGCCATCGCCAACGGCGGCGTCCGGGTCGCGCCGCGCATCGTGGACTCGGTCACCGCGCCCGACGGGACGAGGTCGACGCCGGACGCGCCCGAGCCCACCCGGGTGGTCAGCGAGGCCACCGCCGACGACCTCGCCCACATGCTCGAGGCCGTCGTCGGCCCGGGCGGCACCGCGCCGCTGGGCGAGGTCGAGGGCTACCGGGTGGCCGGCAAGACCGGGACGGCGCAGCGGGCCAACCCGGAGTGCGGCTGCTACGCGGGCGGCGGCTACGTGACGACGTTCGTCGGGTTCGCCCCCGCCGACGACCCGCAGTACGTCGTCGCCGTCGACCTCGAGCGGCCCAGCAGCTCCGCCGAGGGCGGCCAGGTCGCCGCGCCCGTGTTCGCCGACGTCATGCGCTACGTGCTCACCGAGCGCGGCGTGGTGCCGTCGGGGACGCCGCGGCCGGACTTCGCGCTCACCGGCGAGGACCTCGCCGAGGCCGCGACCGGCGGTCCCGCCGGCGACTAGTGGCGCACCGCCGAGGCCGTGCGGGTGCGCGGGGCGGGCGGGTGCCGACGGTAGATTGGGAAGACGTGAGCCCGACCGGAACCGGGTCGGTGCCCCGGCCAGCGGGGACCCGCCCGCTCGCCCTCAGCGCGCTGCGCGACCTCGTCGGCGACCCCGTCGAGGGGGACCCCGCCACGCCGGTGCACGGGGTGACCCTGGCCACCCCCGAGGTGCGCCCGGGCGACCTCTACGCGGCCCTGCCCGGCGCCCGCACGCACGGCGCCCGCTTCGCCGCCGACGCCGCCGCCCGCGGCGCGGCCGCCGTCCTCACCGACCCCACCGGCCGCGACCAGGCGGTCGCCACCGGCCTGCCGGTGTGCGTCGTCGACGCGCCGCGCGCCCTGCTCGGCGACGTCGCCGCCCGCGTGTACGGCGAGCCGGCCCGCCGGCTGCCGGTCGTCGGCATCACCGGCACCAACGGCAAGACGACGACGGCGTACCTGGTCGAGGCGGGCCTCGCCGCCGCCGGGCGCGGCACCGGGCTGCTCGGCACCGTGCAGACCCGCACCCGCGCCCGCGGCGTCGAGACGGCCTTCCCCAGCGTCCGCACCACGCCCGAGGCGCCCGTGCTGCACGCGCTGCTGGCCACCATGGCCGAGTCCGGCGTCGACTCCGTGGTCATGGAGGTCTCCAGCCACGCGCTGGTGCAGGGCCGGGTCGGCGGCGTCCCGTTCGCCGCGGCCGGGTTCACCAACCTCAGCCAGGACCACCTCGACTTCCACCGCGACCTCGAGGACTACTTCCAGGCCAAGGCGCTGCTGTTCGACGGCCGCGCCGCCCGCGAGGTCGTCGTGGTCGACGACGGGCACGGCCGCCGCCTGGCCGGGATGCTCGGCGGGCGCGCGGTCACCGTGTCCGCCGAGGGGAACCCGGCCGACTGGGCCGCCACCGGCGTCGCGCCGGCCCCCGACGGCGGCTCGGCGTTCACCCTCACCGGCCCCGGCGGCACGTGGCCCGCCCGCGTCCGGCTGCCCGGCCGGTTCAACGTCACCAACGCCGTGCTCGCCGTCGCGCTGCTCGACGCCGTCGGCGTGCCGGTGGCCGCGGCGCTCGAGGGGATCGCCACCGCCGTGGTCCCCGGGCGGATGGAGCCGGTGGACGCCGGCCAGCCGTTCACCGCGGTCGTGGACTACGCGCACACCCCCGACGCCGTCGCCTCGGCGCTCGCCGCGCTGCGCGGCGCCACGACCGGCAGGCTGGTGACCGTGCTCGGCTGTGGCGGTGACCGCGACCCCGGCAAGCGCCCCGCGATGGGCGCCGCCGCGGCACTGGGCAGCGACCACCTCGTCGTCACCGACGACAACCCGCGCTCGGAGGACCCGGCCGCCATCCGCGCCGCCGTCCTCGCGGGCGTGCCGGCGGAGCGGCGCGGCAGCGTGGAGGAGATCGGCGACCGCCGGGCGGCCATCGCCCGCGCGGTGGCGCTGGCCCGGCCCGGGGACACCGTCCTGGTCGCCGGCAAGGGACACGAGACGGGTCAGGAGGTCGCCGGCACCGTGACGCCGTTCGACGACCGCGCGGTGCTGCGCGAGGTCCTGACCGCGGCGGCCGCCGGGGCGGCGCGCCGGTGATCGCCCTGACCCTCGCCGAGGTCGCGGAGGCCGTCGGCGCCGCGCTCACGCCCGCGGCCGACCCGGCGGCGACCGTCACCGGAGTCACCCTCGACTCCCGCACCGTCGCCGCCGGCGACCTGTTCGTCGCGGTCGCCGGCGAGCGGGTCGACGGGCACGAGTTCCTCGACGCCGCGGCCGCCGCCGGCGCCGTCGCCGCGCTGACCACCCGCCCCGGCGGGCCGCTGCCGGCGCTGGTCGTCGACGACACGGTGGACGCCCTGGGCCGGCTGGCCGCCGCGGTGCACGCCCGGCTGGCCGCGGGCGGGCTGCTGACCCTCGGCATCACCGGCTCCTCGGGCAAGACCTCCACCAAGGACCTGCTCGGCCAGGTGCTCGCCGCCGCCGGCCCGACCGTCAGCCCGCCCGGCTCGTTCAACAACGACATCGGCCTGCCGCTGACCGTGCTGTCCGCCGACGAGGGAACCCGCCACCTGGTGCTGGAGATGGGCGCACGCGGCGTCGGGCACATCGCCCGGCTGTGCGCGGTCGCCCGGCCCGACGTCGGCGTGGTGCTCAACGTCGGCTCCGCCCACCTCGGCGAGTTCGGCTCGGCCGACGTCATCGCGCAGGCCAAGGGCGAGCTGGTGGAGGCGCTGCCGGAGACCGGCACCGCCGTCCTCAACGCCGAGGACCCGCGGGTGGCCGGCATGGCGCCGCGCACCCGCGCCCGGGTGGTCACCACCGGCCGGTCCGACCGCGCCGACGTCCGCGCCACCGCCGTCGCCCTCGACGACGCCGCCCGCGCCCGGTTCACCCTCGTCGCCGGCGGCGAGGAGCACCCCGTCGCGCTGCAGGTGGTGGGGGAGCACCAGGTGGCCAACGCGCTCTCGGCCGCGGCCGCCGCGCTCGCCGCCGGCATGACCCCCGTCGCCGTCGCGCGGGCCCTGTCGGCCGCGGAGCCGCGCAGCCGCTGGCGGATGGAGGTCACCCGCCGCGCCGACGGCGTGACCGTCGTCAACGACGCCTACAACGCCAACCCCGAGTCCATGCGCGCCGCGCTGGCCGCGCTCGCCGGGCTGCCCGCGACCCGGCGGGTCGCCGTCCTCGGCGGGATGGCCGAGCTCGGGCCCGACGCCGAGGCCGAGCACGAGCGGCTGGGCCGCGACGCGGTCGCCGCCGGTGTCGACCTGCTCGTCGCCGTCGGACCCGATGCGGTAGGGATGGTGTCGGGTGCTACCGCCGCCGGTGCCCGCCACGGGGAGGGCCACGGGACGCAGGTCGCGTCCGTGCCCGACCGAGCGGCCGCTCTCGACCTGCTCTCGGAGGTGCTGGTGCCCGGTGACGTCGTGCTGGTGAAGGCCAGCCGGGCCCACGGGCTGGAGGTCCTGGCCGACGGCCTGCTGACCGCCGGGGCAGGCGCGTGAAGTCCGTCCTGATCGCGGCGGCCTTCGGGCTGTTCATCTCGATCCTCTGCACCCCGCTGGCCGTGCGGGCCTTCCGCCGGCGCGGGTTCGGGCAGGAGATCCGCGACGACGGCCCCGAGAGCCACCTGTCGAAGAAGGGCACGCCCACCATGGGCGGCACCGTCATCGTCGGGGCGACCGTCGGCGGCTACCTGATCTCCCACCTGTTCCTCGTCGGGCAGCCCAACCGGGGGGTGACCGCCAGCGGCCTGCTGGTGCTGTTCCTCATGGTGGGCCTGGGCACCGTCGGGTTCCTCGACGACTACCTCAAGATCCGCTTCCGGCGCAGCCTCGGGCTGAACAAGACCTCGAAGCTGGTCGGGCAGCTGGTGATCGGGGTCGCCTTCGCGGTGCTCGCGATCAACTTCCCGGACGAGGCCGGGGTCACCCCGGCGTCGGAGTTCGTCTCCTTCGTCCGCGACATCGACCCGCTGTTCCTCGGCTCGGTCGGCTTCGTGATCCTCGCCTACCTGTTCATCGCCGGGTTCTCCAACGCGGTGAACCTGACCGACGGGCTGGACGGGCTGGCGGCCGGCTGCTCGGCGATGGTCTGCGGCGCCTACACGATCATCTCGTTCTGGCAGTTCACCCACGACTGCTCCGGCGCGCTGGTCGACGGTTGCTACCAGGTGCGCGACCCGCTCGACGTCACGCTGGTCGCCGCCGCGGGGCTCGGCGCGTGCCTGGGCTTCCTGTGGTGGAACACCAGCCCGGCGCGGATCTTCATGGGCGACACCGGGTCGCTGGCCCTCGGCGGCCTGCTCGCGGGCCTGGCCGTGGTCACCCGCACCGAGCTGCTGCTGATCGTCCTCGGCGGCCTGTTCGTCGCGGTGACGCTGTCGGTGGTCATCCAGGTCGCCTTCTTCCGCGCCACCCGGCGGCGGGTGTTCCGCATGGCCCCGCTGCACCACCACTTCGAGCTCGCCGGCTGGGCGGAGAACACCGTCATCGTGCGGTTCTGGCTGGTGACCGGCATGGCCGTGGCCTTCGGGCTGGGCCTGTTCTACGCCGACTGGCTCTCCATCACCGGGCTGTGAGAAGGGACCCCCTCGCCCCTCACGCCTCGCACGCTCGGCGCGGGCCCCTGCGAGGGGGCCGCTCCGGAAGCTCACCGCGGGGCCCGGTCGGCGGCGACCGGACGCGACACGCGCCGTCGGTGCTCCTGCTGCGCGGGCGCAGCGGCGACGATGGCGGGATGGACGGCCGGAGCGAGTCCACCCGCCCCCGCCGCACGGCCCGCCGGGTGCCCGCGGCCGCGGCGCGGCCGCGGCTGCGCGGGCCGGCCTGGCTCGACGGGCCGATGACCAGCTGCCACCTGGTGATCGGCGCGGCCGGGCTGCTGCTGGCCATCGGGCTGGTCATGGTCTTCTCCGCCTCGGCGATCGAGGCGGCGCTGGCCGACCAGCCGGCCTGGCGCCCGGGCGTGGACCAGCTGCTGTTCGCCGCGCTCGGCCTGGTCGCCCTCGGCGTCGCGGTGCGACTGCCGGCCGGGTGGGTGCGGCGCTGGTCGCCGATCGCGCTGCTGGTCGTCGTCGTCCTGCTGGTGGCGGTGCTGATCCCGGGCATCGGCGTCATGTACAACGGCTCGCGGGCCTGGATCAGCCTCGGGTTCACCGACTTCCAGCCCTCCGAGCTGTCCAAGCTCGTCGTCTCCCTGTGGGGGGCGCACGTGCTCGCCGTCCACGGGCGGCACCTGACGGTCAGGACGCTGCTGCTCCCGCTGCTGCCGGTGTTCGCCCTGCTGTCCCTGCTCCTCATGCTCGAGCCGGACTTCGGCGCCGTGATCAGCCTGCTGCTCGTGGTCTCGGGCCTGCTCTACGCCGGCGGCCTGCCCTGGCGGCTGTGGGCGGTGGGCGGCGCGACCGTGGTCACCGGCGTGGTGCTCATGGTCATGGCCGAGCCGTACCGGATGGAGCGGATCACCGCCTTCCTCCACCCCTTCGACGACCCCACCGACACCGGCTTCCAGGCCATCCGCGGCTTCTACGCGCTGGCCAACGGCGGCCTGTGGGGCGTGGGCCTGGGCAACAGCGCCATGAAGTGGAACCTGCTGCCCGAGGCCGAGTCGGACTACATCTTCGCGATCATCGGCGAGGAGCTCGGCTTCCTCGGCTGCCTGGTCGTGATCACCCTCTACGCGGTGCTGGCCTACGCCGGCTTCCGCATCGCCCGCCGCGCCACCGACCGCTTCGTGTCGCTGGCCAGCGTGGCGATCACCGTCTGGCTGGTCGGCCAGGCGGCCCTGAACATGGGCTACGTGGTGGGCCTGCTCCCGGTCACCGGGGTCACCCTGCCGCTGGTCTCCGCCGGTGGCACCTCGCTGGTGCTCACCCTCTTCATCGTGGGACTCCTCATCCGCTTCGCAAGATCCGAGCCCGAGGCCATCGAGCACCTGCGCCGCACCCCCCGCGGTCGCCTGGCCCGCTGGCTGCTGCCCGTCCCCGCCCACGCCGTCGACCCGGTCCGGCCGCCCCGGTCCCGGCCCGAGCGCGCGCCCCGCCCGGTGCCCCGCCGCCCGGTGGAGGCCCACCCGGTGCGCCGGCCCGCCGAGGACCGCCCGGCCGAGCGCCGGGTGCCGCCCCCGGCGGCCCGCCGTCCCGACCGCGACCGGGTGCCCGCCCGGCCCGCCGACCGCGGTCCCGTGCGCCCGGCCGACCGCCCGGCGCGCCCCGCCGACCGCCCGGGGCGGTCCCGGTGAGCGCCCCGTCGGTCGTCCTCGCCGGCGGCGGCACCGGCGGCCACATCGAGCCGATGCTGGCCCTGGCCGACGCCCTGCGACGGCGGGACCCCGGCCTGCGGGTCACCTGCCTGGGTACCGCCCGCGGCATGGAGACCCGGCTGGTGCCCGCGCGCGGCTACGACCTGCGGCTGATCCCGCCGGTCCCGCTGCCCCGCAAGCCCACGCTGGACCTGCTCCGCGTGCCCGGCCGGGTGCGCCGCTCGGTCCGCGACACCCGCGCGCTGCTCGACGAGCTCGCCGCCGACGTCGTCGTCGGGTTCGGCGGCTACGTGGCGCTGCCGGCGTACCTCGCCGCGCGGCGGGCGGGCGTGCCGGTGGTGGTGCACGAGCAGAACGCGCTGCCGGGGCTGGCCAACCGGATCGGCGCGCGGATCGCCGCCCGGGTGGCGGTGACCGTGCCCGGCACGCCGCTGCACCGCGGCGAGCACGTCGGCATGCCGCTGCGGACGGCGATCAGCGGCCTGGACCGCGCCGCCCGCCGCGCCGAGGCCCGCGCCGCCTTCGGCCTGGACGCCGACCGGCCCACGCTGCTGGTGTTCGGCGGCTCGCAGGGCGCGGCCTCGCTCAACCGGGCGGCGGTCGCCGCGGCCGACGCGCTCACCGCCGCCGGGGTGCAGGTGCTGCACGCCCGCGGCCCCAAGAACACCGACGTCGAGGTGCCGCCGCGGCCGGCCGGTGCCGCGCCGTACGTCGTCGTCGACTACCTGGAGCGGATGGACCTCGCCTACGCCGCCGCGGACCTGGCGCTGTGCCGCTCGGGCGCGGTGACCGTGGCCGAGCTGTCCGCGGTCGGGCTGCCCGCGGCGTTCGTGCCGCTGCCCATCGGCAACGGCGAGCAGCGGCGCAACGCGCTGCCGGTGGTCGAGGCCGGCGGCGGGCTGCTGGTCGACGACGCCGACCTCTCGCCCGCCTGGATCCAGGCGACGCTGCTGCCCCTGCTCACCGACCCCGCGGCGCTGTCCGGGTACGCCGCGCACGCCGCCGCGGCCGGGGTGCCCGACGCCGACGAGCGGCTGGCCGACATCGTCCTGGAGGTGGCGACCGGTGACCGCTGACGCGACCGCCGCGTGGACCGCGCCGGTGCCCTCGCTGGAGCGGCTGGGCGCGGTGCACTTCATCGGCATCGGCGGCGCCGGCATGAGCGGCATCGCCCGGATCCTGCTGGCCCGCGGGGTGCCGGTCTCCGGCAGCGACCGCCGCGACACCCCGACCCTGCTGGCGCTGCGGGCGCTGGGCGCGCGGGTGGAGGTCGGGCACGACGCGGCCAACCTCGGCGACGCCGACAGCGTCGTCGTCTCCTCGGCGATCCGGGAGGACAACCCGGAGCTGGCCGCAGCGAGGGCCCGGGGGCTGCTCGTGCTGCCGCGCGCGGTGGCGCTGGCCGCGGTGATGGCCGGGCGGCGCAGCGTCGCCGTCGCCGGCACCCACGGCAAGACCTCGACCACGTCGATGCTCACCGTCGCGGTGCAGGCCTGCGGCGTCGACGCCTCCTTCGCCATCGGCGGCACGCTCAACGAGTCCGGCAGCAACGCGCACGCGGGGGAGGGCGACGTCTTCGTCGCCGAGGCCGACGAGAGCGACCGCTCGTTCCTGCTGCTCGCCCCGCACGGCGCGATCGTCACCAACGTCGAGGCCGACCACCTGGACAACTACGGCGACCTCGCCGCGGTCGAGGCCGCCTTCGACCGGTTCCTCGGCACCGTGGACCCCGCCGGGTTCGTCGTCCTGTGCGCCGACGACCCGGGCTCGGCCCGGCTGCGCGGGGTCCCGACGCCGGCCCGGGTGCGCACCTACGGCACCGCCGAGGACGCCGACCTGCGGATCGTCGACCTCGACGTCGGCCCGGACGCCACGAGCTGGACCGCGGTCCTCGACGGCGCGGTGCTCGGCCGGGTCCGGATCCGGGTGCCCGGGGAGCACATGGCCCGCAACAGCGCCGCCGCGCTGCTGGCCGGCCTCGAGCTCGGCCTGCCCGCCGACGGGCTGGTCACCGGGCTCGAGCGCTTCGGCGGGGTGCACCGCCGGTTCGAGCTCAAGGGCGTCGCCGCGGGCGTGCGGGTCTACGACGACTACGCCCACCACCCGACCGAGGTGACCGCCCAGCTGCACGCCGCCCGCGCGGTGGCGGGGGAGGGGCGGGTCGTCGTCGCGTTCCAGCCGCACCTGTACAGCCGCACCCGCGAGTTCGCGGGCGCCTTCGGCGAGGCCCTGGGCCTGGCCGACGAGGTGGTGGTGATGGACGTCTACGGCGCCCGGGAGGACCCGGTGCCCGGCGTCACCGGCGCGCTGGTCGCCGACGCCGTGCCGCTGCCGCCGGACCGGGTGGCCTTCGAGCCGTCCTGGTCGGCGGCGGCCCCGGCGCTGGCCGGCCGCGCCCGCGCCGGCGACGTGGTCATCACCATGGGCGCGGGCAACGTCTCGATGCTCGGCCCCGAGGTGCTCACCGCCCTCGGCGGCGGGACCGCCGGCGCGGAGGGCGCGGCGCGGTGAGCCGCACCGGCCTGACGACCGCCGACCGGGAGCGCGGCGTCCCGGCCGAGGTCGCCCGGCCGGCCCGCCGGAGGCGGCGGCTCAGCGCGGCCGACCGCCGCCGGCGCCGGATCCTGCTGGCCGCGGTCGCCGTCGTGCTCGTCGCCGCGGCGGGGTGGGCGGTGTGGGCGAGCCCGCTGCTGGCCGTGCGGTCCGTCCGCGTCGACGGCGCCACCACGCTCACCGCTGGGCAGGTGCGCACCGCCGCCGGCGTCGCGGAGGGCACGCCGCTGCTGCGGGTCGACGTCGAAGCAGCCGCCGCGCGGGTGGCCCGGCTGCCGCAGGTGGCCGACGTCACGGTCACCCGCGGCTGGCCGCGCAGCGTCGTCGTCACCGTGGTCGAGCGGCGGCCGGTGGCCGTCGTCGAGCAGGCCGGCACGCGCTCGCTGGTCGACCGCGACGGTGTGCTGTTCGACACCGTCACCGGCGAGGCGCCCGACGGCGTCGTCCCGCTCGAGGTCGCCGCGCCCGGCCCGGACGACCCGGCCACCCGGGCCGCGCTCGGCGCGCTGGTGTCGCTGCCGGCCGACGTCCGCGCGCAGGTCACCGGCGCGCGGGCCACCACCGGCGAGGACGTGACGCTCACCCTGGCCGACGGCACCACCGTCGTCTGGGGCGGCGCCGACGACGCCGGGGACAAGGCCGCGGCGCTGGTCGCGCTGCTGGCCCAGGTCGCGTCCGGGAGGCTGGAGCCGGCGACGACCATCGACGTCAGCTCGCCGCGCGCCGTCGTCCTGCGCTGAGCCCGCGGACCGCTCGCCCTCCGTGTGCGGCCGTTCGCGGACGGCAGCCGGGACGGCGCGCCGCCGACACGCCGATGCCGCGACACGCCCGACCCGCTGCGCGGATCCGATTCGTCCCCGGAGCACCGCGGTCCCGGGTCTCGACCCCGGGATGAGACCTGCGACAGGCGGGTCGTCACCGACCGTGGTGTGCTTGTGACACCCGGGTCGCCCGGTGACGGTGAGGTGTCGACGTTGCGACACGCCGGGCCGGCGAGGGTGCTTGTAGGGCCCGACGCGGCCCACCTAACTTCGTCCGCGTCGACCCAGTTGACATAACACTAAGTCTTTACTTGAGGATGAGGGTCGAGGTCGGGAGCCCCACATGACACCTCCGCACAACTACCTCGCGGTCATCAAGGTCGTCGGCATCGGCGGCGGCGGTGTGAACGCGGTCAACCGGATGATCGAGGTCGGTCTGAAGGGGGTGGAGTTCATCGCCATCAACACCGACGCGCAGGCGCTGCTGATGAGCGACGCCGACGTCAAGCTCGACGTCGGCCGCGAGCTCACCCGCGGCCTCGGCGCCGGCGCGCAGCCCGACGTCGGCCGCCAGGCCGCCGAGGACCACCGCGAGGAGATCGAGGAGGTGCTCAAGGGCGCCGACATGGTCTTCGTGACCGCCGGCGAGGGCGGCGGCACCGGCACCGGCGGCGCGCCGGTCGTCGCCTCGATCGCCCGCAAGCTCGGCGCGCTCACCATCGGCGTGGTCACCCGGCCGTTCTCCTTCGAGGGCAAGCGCCGCGCGGTCCAGGCCGAGTCGGGGATCGAGGAGCTGCGCAACGAGTGCGACACGCTCATCGTCATCCCCAACGACCGGCTGCTGCAGCTGGGCGACCGCAACGTCAGCGTGATGGACGCCTTCCGCACCGCCGACCAGGTGCTGCTCTCCGGTGTCCAGGGCATCACCGACCTGATCACCACCCCCGGCCTGATCAACCTCGACTTCGCCGACGTCAAGTCGGTCATGTCCGGCGCCGGGTCGGCGCTCATGGGCATCGGCAGCGCCCGCGGGGACAACCGCGCGCTGCTGGCCGCCGAGCAGGCCATCGCCAGCCCGCTGCTGGAGGCCTCGATGGAGGGCGCCCACGGCGTCCTGCTGTCGATCTCCGGCGGCTCGGACCTCGGCCTGTTCGAGATCAACGAGGCCGCCTCGCTGGTCTCCGACGCCGCGCACGCCGACGCCAACATCATCTTCGGCGCGGTCATCGACGACGCCCTGGGCGACGAGGTCCGCGTGACCGTCATCGCCGCGGGCTTCGACGGCGGCCGGCCCTCCACCCGCAAGGACGCCGCCGTCGCGGCCGCCCCCGCGGCGGCCCCGGCCGCCCCGCCGGCGCCGAGCCGGTTCGGCGGCAGCCCGCCGCCGGTGTCCTCGGCCGCGCCGCGCGCGACGGGGGAGCGCCTGGTCCCGCCGGCGCCCGCGGTCACCCCGGCGCCCGTCAGCCCGGCCCCGGTCCGCCCGGCCCCTCCGGCCGGCGGCGGGATCACCGTCCCGCCGCTGCCCCCGGTGCAGAACCACACGGCGGGCGCCACCGCGGGCCGCCGGCCGCTGGGCAACGAGGACTTCGAGGAGGAGCTCGACATCCCGGAGTTCCTCCGCCAGTGAGGAAGGACCCCCCTGCCCCCCACGGCTCGCAGGATCGCCGCGGGCCCCTGCAGGGGGGCCACGAGACGGCCGCCTCGCCGGCGGTGCGCCCCCGACGGGTGGTCACCGACCGGCGGGGCGGCCGCTCGCGTGCGCCCTACGACTCGTTCAACCTCGGCGGCCACGTCGGCGACGACCCGGCCGACGTCGCCGCCAACCGGGAGCGGCTCGCCCGCGAGCTGGGCGTGCCCGGCGACCGGCTGGTGTGGATGGACCAGGTCCACGGCACCGGCGTCGCGGTCGTCGACGGCCCGGCCGAGCGGCCGCTGCCGGCGACCGACGCCCTGGTGACCCGCACCCCCGGCCTGGTGCTGTGCGTGCTGGTCGCCGACTGCGTGCCGGTGCTGCTGGCCGACCCGGTCGCCGGCGTGGTCGCCGCCGTCCACGCCGGCCGGGAGGGGGTCCGGCAGGGCGTCGTCCCCGGCACCCTGGCGGCCATGACCCGGCTGGGCAGCCGCCCGGCCGACACCACCGCGCTGCTCGGCCCGGCCGTCTGCGGCGCCTGCTACGAGGTCCCGCGGGAGATGCAGGCCCAGGTGGCCCGGGTGGCGCCCGCGGCCGCCGTGCGCACGCGGAGGGGCACGCCGGGGCTCGACCTGCGCGCCGGGCTCGCCGAGCTGCTCGGCCGCGCCGGCCTGGCCCAGGTGGTGCACGACCCGCGCTGCACCGTCGAGGACCGGCGGCTCTACAGCCACCGCCGCGACGGCGTCACCGGCCGCCAGGCCGGCGTCACCTGGCTGGGGTGAAGGCGCCCCCCGCCCCCCCGCCCCTCGCAGGCTCGCGGCGGGCCCCTGCAGGAGGGCCGTTCCCGTCCGTCACCGGGGATGATCGTCGGCATGACCACCCCGGCCGACCGCCTGCGCGCCGTCCGCGAGCGCATCGCCGCCGCGGCCCGCGCGGCCGGGCGCGACCCCGCCTCGGTGGCGCTGGTGGCGGTGAGCAAGACGCGGACGGCCGACGACGTGCGCGAGCTCGCCGCGCTCGGCCAGGCGGCGTTCGGCGAGAACCGCGCCCAGGGGCTCACCGCCAAGGTGGTCGAGCTCGCCGGCCTGCCGCTCGAGTGGCACTTCATCGGGCAGCTGCAGCGCAACAAGGCCGCCGCGGTCGCCCGCACCGGCGCCGTCGTCCACTCCGTCGACCGGCTCCCGCTGGCCCGGACGCTGGCCCGGGCGGGGGAGGAGGCCGGCCGGCCGGTCGAGGTCTTCGTGCAGGTCGACCTCGGCGGCGCCGAGGGGGAGATCGCCGAGCGCGGCGGCGCCGCCCCGGACGACGTCCCGGCCCTCGCCGACGCCGTCGCCGGCCTGCCCGGACTGCGGCTGCGCGGCCTCATGGCCGTCGCCCCGCGCGACGAGGAACCCGGCCCCGCCTTCGCGCGGCTGGCCGCGGTCGCCGACCGCGTGCGGGCCGACCACCCCGGCGCCGCGGAGCTGTCGGCCGGCATGAGCGGCGACCTCGAGGAGGCGATCGCGGCCGGCGCCACGCTGGTGCGTGTCGGAACCGCGCTCTTCGGCCCGCGGCCCCTACCCTCGCCCGCAGTCACACCAGTCACAGGGGTCCCACCCGGGACGCCGGAGGAGGTCGTCTGATGGCCGGCGCCATGCGGAGGATGGGCATGTACCTCGGGCTCGTCGAGGACGACGACGCCCGCGCCTACGGGCGCTACGACGCCCGCCAGTCCGACCCCCACGACCGGTACGACGAGGGCCGCTACGACGACGGGCGGTACGACGAGGGTCGCTACGACGAGGGTCGCTACGACGACGCCCGCTACGACTCCGGGCGCCTGGAGGCCCCGCGGCTGGACGCCGGCCGGTACGACTCGGGCCGCTACGACGAGCGCCGCTACGACCGGTTCGACGACTCCTACGCCGGCGACCGCGTCGACGAGGGCCGCCGTCCCGCCGGTGACCGCCTCGACGGCGACCGCTTCGACGGCGACCGCTTCGACGACCGCCGCCCCGGTGACCGTGCCGACGAGGACCGCCCCGGCCCCCGCGTCGCCGCGGCGGCCGCGCCCGA
This sequence comes from Geodermatophilus sp. SYSU D01036, assembly GCF_054050435.1. Classification (NCBI taxonomy): domain Bacteria; kingdom Bacillati; phylum Actinomycetota; class Actinomycetes; order Geodermatophilales; family Geodermatophilaceae; genus Geodermatophilus; species Geodermatophilus sp. SYSU D01036. The sequence continues at coordinate 260,666 of NZ_JBJGZJ010000002.1, forward strand.
GCCCGCCCCCCTCCGCCGCGCGGGCGCGACCCGCCTCGGCCTGGCCCAGCAGCCGCCGTCGACCCCCGCCGCCGCCCCGGCCGCGGCGTCGGGCCCGTCCCGGCTGGGCTCGGTGGGTGGCGGCACCGGTGGCGCGGCCGCCGGCCTGGCCGCCCGCGAGCCGGTCGCCGCGCCGGAGCCGGCTCCGGTGGCGCAGCCCTACCGGATCACCGCGCTGCACCCGAAGACCTACAACGAGGCCCGCGCCATCGGGGAGGCGTTCCGCGAGGGCAGCCCGGTCATCATGAACCTGACCGAGCTCGACCACGCCGACGCGCGGCGACTGGTGGACTTCGCCGCGGGCCTCGTGTTCGGTCTGCGCGGTAGCATCGAGCCCGTCACGGCCAAGGTGTTCCTGCTCAGCCCGCGGGACGTCGACGTGACGGCCGAGGACAAGGCCAGGATCCGCGAGGGTGGGTCCTTCCCCGAGTCCTGAGCCGTCGGCCGGGGCGCTGGAGGGAAGGCAGAGACGGCACCGCAGGTGCCCCGGGACGAGCGAGGACAGTGGCTCTCTTCTGGCAGATCGTGTCGTCGATCCTGCTCGTCTTCCTGATCCTGCTGTTCGCGCGTTTCGTCGTGGACTGGGTGATGGTGCTGGCGCGCAGCTGGCGCCCGTCCGGCTTCGTCGCCGCGGGCCTGGAGGTCGTCTACGCGACCACGGACCCGCCGCTCAAGGCGATCCGGAAGGTGATCCCGCCCCTGAACCTGGGGTCCATCCGCCTGGACCTCGCGTTCATGGTGTTATTGATCGCCGTCTACATCCTGCGGAGCATCACGTCCGGTCTCGCCCTCACCGCGTGACCGACGTGCGCGCGCCCCGCGCGTGATCCGACAGAACCCGTACCCGCCGTCCGACCCGAGGTGAGCCCCTTGCCACTCACGCCAGCCGACGTGCACAACGTCGTCTTCAAGAAGCCGCCGATCGGTAAGCGTGGCTACGACGAGGACGAGGTCGACGCGTTCCTCGACGTGGTGGAGGCCGAGCTCGCCCGCCTCATCGAGGAGAACAACGAGCTGCGCGCGGGCTCGGGCACCGGCCGGGTCGCCGCCCAGCCGGTCGCCCCGGAGCCGGCCCCGGCTCCCGCCCCGGTCCCGCCGCCGGCGGCGGCGGCGCGCGAGGACGACACCACCCGCGCGTCCCGGATGCTGGCGTTGGCGTCGGAGACCGCCGACCGCTACGTCAACGAGGCCAAGGCCCAGGCCGACCAGATGGTCGCCGGCGCCAAGACCCAGAGCGACCGGCTGGTCTCCGAGGCCCGCGCGAAGAGCGAGCAGATGGTCAACGAGGCGCGCCAGCGCGCCGAGTCGATGGTCAACGACGCCCGCACCCGCGCCGACACGATGGAGCGCGAGGCGCGCGCCAAGGCCGCCGCTCTCGACCAGGACGCCGAGCGCCGGCACCGCGAGGTCATGGGCCCCCTCGAGGAGAAGCGGCAGAACCTCGAGCGCAAGATCGAGGAGCTGCGGACCTTCGAGCGCGAGTACCGCACCCGCTTCCGCTCCTACCTCGAGTCGCACCTGCGCGACCTCGACGCCCGTGGCTCCGCCGAGCCGTCGTCGGCCAGCCGGCAGACGCAGCACGCGACCGCGTAGCGGCCTCACGCACAGGGCCCCCGGACCACCGGTCCGGGGGCCCTGTCGCGTTCCGGGGCCGGTCCGCGGACGGCGCCGTGCCGGCCCCGCGCGGGCGACGGCGCCGGAGACGGCGCCGGAGACGGCGCCGGAGACGCAGAAGGCCCCGGACGTCCCGTCCGGGGCCCTCTGCCTGCCCGCACCCTCCGAACGGCGCAGGGACCTCCGTCAGCCCTTGACGCTCCCGGCCAGCAGGCCCCGCACGAAGTAGCGCTGGAGGCCCAGGAACACCGCCAGCGGCAGCACGATGGAGACGAACGCCCCCGCCGCGAGCAGGTACCAGTCCGAGCCGCGTGTGCCGGCGAGTTCGGCGACCCGCACGGTCAGCGGCACGACGTCGGGCGCGCCGCCGGCAAAGGTCAACGCGACGAGCAGGTCGTTCCACACCCAGAGGAACTGGAAGACGGCGAACGCCGCGATGGCCGGCGTGAGCAGCGGCAGCAGCACCTGGAAGAAGATCTTCACGTGGCCGGCGCCGTCCATCCGGGCGGCCTCCACCAGGGAGGCGGGGATCTCCTTCATGAAGTTGTGCAGCAGGAAGACCGCCAGCGGCAGCGCGAAGATCGAGTGCGACAGCCAGATGGTCCAGAAGGAGCCGGCCAGCCCGGTGTCCACGTAGAGGCTCAGCAGCGGGATCAGCGTCACCTGGATCGGCACGACCTGCAGGGCGAACACGGCGACGAACAGGAGGTTGCGTCCCCGGAACGGGATCCACGCGAACGCGTAGGCCGCCAGCAGCGCCAGCGAGATCGGGATGACGACCGCCGGCAGCGTGATCACCAGCGAGTTGACGAACAGCGAGGCGAAGTTCGTCCCTCCGCCGTAGAGGACCTCGTTGTAGTTGTCGACGGTGAACGACGGGTCGGTGAACACCGACCACCAGCCGGAGCGGCGGATGTCGAGCTCCGGCCGGAAGGAGGTGATGAGCAGGCCGAGGGTCGGCACCGTCCACAGCACCGCGATGACCAGCGCGATGACCGACGCCGCGGGGGAGCTGAGCTTCGCCCGGGCGGCGACCGCGCGGCGCTCCGCCCGCGTGAGCCGGCGCTCGTCGGCGGGGACGGGCGCCATGACCGGGGTGGTCGTGGTCATCGGATCTCCTCGGCGAGACGCAGCTGTCGGACGTTGTAGGCGATGATCGGGACGACCAGCACGAACAGCAGGACGGCGAGGGCCGCGCCGAGACCGACGTTGAACTGCCGGAAGGCCTGTGTGTAGAACTCGTTGGCCACGACGCTCGTGCCGAACTGGCCACCGGTCATCGTCCGCACCACGTCGAAGACCTTGAGCGTCACGATCGCGACCGTCGTCAGCACGACGACCAGGGCCGGCCGGATGCTGGGCACGGTGACGTAGCGGAACATCTGGAAGCCGCCGACGCCGTCGAGGCGGGCGGCCTCGACGATGTCGTCGGGGATGGCCTTGATGGCCGCCGACAGCACCGTCATGGCGAAGCCGGCCTGGATCCAGATCATCACGACGATCAGGTAGAGGGTGTTCGACGGCGCGTCGAGCAGGAACTGCCGCGGCTCCATGCCGAGCATGACCAGCAGCTGGTTGAGCAGGCCGATCTGGTTCACGCCGGGCTGGTCGGGGCGGTACTCGTAGACGAACTTCCAGATGACGCCGGCGCCCACCATCGAGATCGCCATCGGGAGGAAGACCAGCGCCTTGGCCAGGCTCTCGAACCGCGTGCGGTCGACCAGGTAGGCGTAGACCAGCCCGAGGCCGGTGGTCACCAGCGGGACGAGGACCACCCACAGGAGGGTGTTCAGCAGGACGGTCTGGAAGTTGTCCTCGGTGAAGACCGTGACGTAGTTGTCCAGGCCGACGAACTCCGAGCCGTCCCGGTCGTAGAACGACCCGCGGATGGTGTCGAGGGCGGGGTAGACCAGGCCCACCGCGAGCAGCAGGAGCGTCGGGCCGACGAAGCCGGCCGCGACGACCCAGTTCGGCACCCGCCGGGGCCGGTCGACGGCGAACAGGATCGCTGCCATCACGGCGGCGAACAGGAGGATGGCGACCACCATCAGGGCGAGCTTGTGCCCCGTGGTGCTCGCGTCGAGGAACCACTGCACGGCTGACGACCTCTCTCCGGCAACGGAAGGCCGGGGGGACCGCGGCCACGGCTGCGGTCCCCCCGGTCTCCAGGGATGGGTACGGCGGTCCCGTCAGCCGGCGGCTGGCGGGACTCCGGTGATCAGGCCGTCGGCCAGGCGTTCTCGACGTCGGTGAGGACCTGCTGGGTCGGCTTGTCGGTCGCGATCCAGTTGGTGAGCTCGGTCCACAGCGCACCGGCACCGATCTCACCGGGCATCAGGTCCGACCCGTCGAAGCGGAAGACGGCGTCCGGGTTCTGGAACTGCTCGGCGGCCAGCCGGTCGATCGGGGAGACGAGGTTCTCGACGTCGAGGCCGGTGTTGGCGCTGACCCAGCCGGGGCCGGAGACCTGGGCCTTGACGTTGGCCCAGTCCGCCGAGGACAGGTAGGTCTGGAACGCCTGGGTCGCCGGGTCGTCGTTGAACGCCGCGGTGAACTCGCCACCGCCGAGCACGGGGGCCGCACCCTCGCCCTCGATGGCCGGCAGCGGGAAGGCGAAGACGTCGCCGTCCTCGGCGACCTCGGTGCCCTCGGGCCAGTTGGCCTGGTAGAAGGACGCCTGGCGGTGCATCCAGCAGCTGCCGTCGAGGATGGGCAGGCCCGCGTCACCGAACTCGGTGGAGGCGATGGACTGCACCTCGCCGAGGCCGCCGTTGACGTAGGCGGGGTTCTTCAGGATGCCGCCGACGGTGTCCAGCGCCTCGACGATCTGCGGGTCGTCGAACGGGATCTCGTGGGCGACCCACTGGTCGTAGACGTCGGGACCCGCGGTGCGCAGGACGACGTCCTCCAGCCAGTCGGTGGCCGGCCAGCCGGTGGCGTCACCGGAGCCGATGCCGGCGCACCAGGGCTTGGCGCCGGAGGCGGCGATCTCGTCGGAGAGCGCGACCATCTCGTCCCAGGTCGTCGGGACCTCGTAGCCGGCGTCCTCGAACGCCGACGGCGAGTACCAGACGAAGGACTTGGCGTTGGCGCCCAGCGGAGCCGCGTAGAAGGTGCCGTCGACGGTGCCGTAGGCCTTCCAGCTCTCGTCCCAGTACTGGTCGACGTTCGCCTCGACCTGCTCGGGGGCCGGGGCGACGGCGCCGGTGCCGGCGAGCGTCGCCAGCAGCCCCGGCTGCGGGATGAAGGCGATGTCGGGGGCGTTGCCGCTCTGGACGCGGACGACGAGCTGCGCCTCGAACTCGCGCGAGCCCTCGTACTGCACGTCGATCCCCGTGCACTCCTCGAACGGCACGTAGGAGTCGATGTGGGGCTGGTCCTCGGGGTCGACGATCGACGTGTAGACGCTCACCGTCTCGCCCTCGAGGTCGCCGAACTCCTCGTACGGAGCGCAGTCGATCGTCAGGTCGGAGGCCGCCGCGGTCCCGCCGCCGCCCCCGCTTGTCTCGCTTGCGCCGCAGCCGGCGAGCACCAGTGCCACGCCCAGGCCGCCGGCCAGCGCACCCTTGCGCCGGCCTGTCGCGCGCATCGTCATGTACGTCCCTTCAGGGTCCCCGCGGTCGTCGACCGCGGCGTGTGGTCACGTGCGAACGGGCCGGTCAGCTGCCGGCCCGTCTGGTACGCCGGGGGACCATAACGTCGCGGCCGACGCCGTCCGGTGACGTTGCCGAAACCGTTATGCAACGCCTGCCCCGTCCGAGGGAGGAGACCGCGATCACGGTCCGCGCAGGTCACGGGCCGGTCACGGTCGGCGGCCCGGACGGGTGCCGCCCCGGGCGGGGCGCTGGTCCCCGGGAACGCTGCGTGTCACAGTGGGCGCGCTCTGCACCGGCGCAGAAGGGATCCTGAACGAACGCCATGGCCGCCATCACCTACGACCGGGCCACGCTCGTGTACCCGGGGGCGACCCGCCCGTCGGTCGACGCGCTCGACCTGTCCATCACCGACGGCGAGTTCCTCGTCCTGGTCGGCCCGTCGGGCTGCGGCAAGTCCACGTCCCTGCGGATGCTGGCCGGCCTCGAGGACGTCACCGACGGGTCGATCCGCATCGGCGACCGGGACGTCACGCACCTCCCGCCCAAGGAGCGGGACATCGCGATGGTCTTCCAGAACTACGCGCTGTACCCGCACATGACGGTGGCCGACAACATGGCCTTCGCGCTCAAGATCGCCGGCATGTCCAAGGAGGACCGGCTGGCCCGGGTCCGCGAGGCAGCCCGGCTTCTCGACCTGGAGCAGTACCTCGACCGCAAGCCCAAGGCGCTCTCGGGCGGGCAGCGGCAGCGGGTGGCCATGGGCCGGGCGATCGTCCGCAACCCGCAGGTCTTCCTCATGGACGAGCCGCTGTCCAACCTCGACGCCAAGCTCCGCGTGCAGACCCGCACCGAGATCGCCGCCCTGCAGCGCCGGCTCGGGACGACGACGGTCTACGTCACCCACGACCAGGTCGAGGCCATGACCATGGGCGACCGGGTCGCGGTCCTCAAGGAGGGCGTCCTCCAGCAGGTGGACACCCCGCGTGCCCTCTACGACCGGCCGGTCAACGAGTTCGTCGCCGGCTTCATCGGCTCCCCGGCCATGAACCTCGTTCCCGTGCCGCTGCGCGAGGGTGGCGCCGTCCTCGGCGGCCACCCGGTGCCGCTCTCCCGCTCGGTGCTCGACGTCCTCGCACAGGACGGCACGGGGACCGCCACGCTCGGCTTCCGGCCCGAGGCCGTCCAGTTCGTCGGGGCCGGGGAGGGGTTCCCGGTCGAGGTCCAGGTGGTGGAGGAGCTCGGCTCGGACGCCTTCGCCTACGGACGGCTCCAGGCCGGGAGCGGGGCCGACGGCGCGGAGACGACCGAGCGGCCCCTGGTGCTGCGGGCCGACGCGCGCCGGCCCCCGGCCAAGGGCGAGGTCGTGCACGTGACCATCCGCCCGGGCGAGGCGCACGTCTTCTCCGCCCTGACCGGACGGCGGATCGGCCATGCCGGGGACTGACCGGCGCCCGGCGCCCGGGAGCCGCCGGTGATTGTCGCCGCGGCGCTGCTGGTCCTCGCGGGCCTCGGGCTGTTCGTGCTGGGCGTCATCACCGCCGTCACCGCCTGGTACTGGGCCTGCGTGGGCGCCTGCGCCCTGGCGGCGGTCCTGCTGGTCGTCGCCCGGCTGCGCACCCCCGACCGCGCGGGCGCCCCTCCTCGCGAGGCGCGGACCCGCGCGGAGCCGGCCCGTGCTCCGGAGGAGCCCGCGGACCGGGCCGTGGAGGCGCCGGGGACCGGGGAGGCGCCCGCCGCGCCGGTGCGCGACCACGAGACCGGGGCCCACGCCGGACGGCACGAGGCGCCCGAGACGCCGCCAGCGACGTCAGCCGGCGGGACCCCGGACCGGGCCCCTGCGCAGCCCGCCCGGGCCGCCGCCACGGGCGTGCCGCGGAACGGCGGCGACACCCCCGAGGAGGACGTCGAGGTCACCGACCTGCTCGTGGTCGTCGACCTGACCGACGAGGTGCTCGTCGTCGACGAGCACCCTCGCTACCACCTGGCCGACTGCCCCTGGCTGGCCGGGCGGGAGACGATCCCGCTGCCGGTCAACGAGGCGCGCACCGACGGGTTCACCCCGTGCGCGGTCTGCGGGCCGGACGCGCACCTGGCCGCCGTCGAGCGCGCCCGGAAGGCCGCCCGCCGCGGCTGACCGCGGCGGGCGGCTGGGGGTCAGGCCCGGGCGAGCCAGAAGCGGGAGCCGTTCGGCCCCTCGACGCCGGGACCCTCGCCCGCGGTGCCCGCGTGGACGGCGGTCGCCAGCACCTCGCCGACCAGCTGCTCGCCGGACCCGGCGAGCGCCTCGGCCATCGCGCCGTCCGCGGTCCACCACAGCTCGATCCGGTCGCTGACCGCCAGGCCCGCGTTCTTGCGGGCCTCCTGCACCAGCCGCACCGCCTCGCGGACCAGCCCGGCCCGCTCCAGCTCCGGGGTGAGCGCGAGGTCCAGCGCCACGGTCAGCCCGGCGGCGCTGGCCACCGTCCAGCCCTCGCGCGGGGTCTCGGTGACCACCAGGTCGCCCTCCTGCAGGACCACCGCCTCGCCGTCGACGTCGACCGACGCCGTCCCGGCCCGGTAGGACGCGACCAGGGCGGCCGGGTCGGCCGCGGCGACGGCCTTCGCCACCGCCTGCACCTGCTTGCCCAGCCGCCGCCCGACGGCGCGGAAGTCGACCTTGACGCTGACGTCGACCAGGTCGCCGCCCACCGCCCCCAGCTCGTCGAGCGCGGCGACGTTGAGCTCGTCCGCGACCTCGGCCACCAGGTCGCGGCCCATCGCGGACCAGCCGGGCGCGGCGACCAGCGCCCGTGCCAGCGGCTGGCGGGTGCGCACCTTCGCCGAGGTCCGCGCCGCCCGGCCCAGCTCCACCAGCCGGCGCACCAGGTCCACCTGCGCCACCAGCTGCGGGTCGCGGGCGTCCTCGTCGACGGCCGGCCAGGACGCCAGGTGCACCGAGTCGGGCGCGTCTGCCCCGTCGCCCGTGACCAGGCCCGGCCGCACGACCCGGGTCCACACCTCCTCGGTGACGAACGGCGTGATCGGCGCCATGAGCCGGGTCAGCCCGTCGAGCACCTCGTGCAGCGTGCCCAGCGCCGAGGGGTCGCCATCCCAGAACCGGCGCCGCGAGCGGCGGACGTACCAGTTGGACAGGTCGTCGACGAACTGCGCGAGCAGCCGCCCGGCGCCCTGGGTGTCGAACGCCTCCAGCGCGTCGGTGACGCCCTCGGTGACCGCGGCCAGCTGCGCGAGCGCCCAGCGGTCCAGCAGCGGCCGCTGCGCCCGCGGGGGCGCGGGGGAGGCGGCCGGGTCCCAGCCGTTGGTCTCGGCGTACAGCGTGAGGAAGCTGGCGGTGTTCCAGTAGGTCAGCAGGACCTTGCGGACCACCTCGGACAGCGTCTCGTGCCCGACCCGCCGCGCCGACCACGGCGAGCCGCCGGCCAGCATGAACCAGCGGACGGCGTCGGCGCCGTGCCGGTCCATGAGCGGGATCGGCTCGAGGATGTTGCCCAGGTGCTTGCTCATCTTGCGGCCGTCCTCGGCGAGGATGTGGCCCAGGCACAGCACGTTCTCGTAGGAGCTCTTCCCGAACACCAGCGTGCCGACGGCCATGAGCGAGTAGAACCAGCCGCGGGTCTGGTCGATGGCCTCGGCGATGAACTGCGCCGGGTAGGCCGCCTCGAACTGCTCCCTGTTCCGGTGCGGCGCGCCCCACTGCGCGAAGGGCATCGAGCCGGAGTCGTACCAGGCGTCGATGACCTGCGGCACGCGCCGGTAGGTGCCCTCCTCGCCGGGGCGGGTGAAGGTCACCTCGTCGATGAAGGGTCGGTGCGGGTCCAGGTCGGACAGGTCGCGACCGGCCAGCTCCGACAGCTCCGCCAGCGACCCGACGACGACCGTGCGGGACGGGTCGGCGTCGTTGCGCCAGATCGGCAGCGGGGTACCCCAGTACCGGTCGCGGGACAGCGCCCAGTCGACGTTGTTGTTCAGCCAGTCGCCGTAGCGGCCCCACTGGATGGTCTCGGGGTGCCAGTGGGTCTTCTCGTTCTCGGCGAGCAGCTGGTCCTTGACCGCGCTGGTCCGGATGTACCAGGACGGCTGCGCGTAGTACATGAGCGGCGTGTGGCAGCGCCAGCAGTGCGGGTAGCTGTGCTCGTAGCGCTGCTCGCGCCACAGCACCCCGCGCTGCTGCAGGTCGACGACGAGGGCGTCGTCGGCGGCCTTGAAGAAGCGCCCGCCGACCAGCGGCAGCTCGGGCAGGAAGTGGCCGGAGGCGTCGATCGGGTTGACCACCGGCAGGCCGTAGGCCCGGCAGACGGCGAGGTCGTCGGCGCCGAACGCGGGGGACTGGTGGACCAGGCCGGTGCCGTCGTCGGTGGTGACGTAGTCGGCCAGGACGACGTAGTGCGCGTCCTGCGGCTGACCGTCGGGGCCCTCGGGGAACTCGACCAGGTCGAACGGGCGCCGGTAGTGGGTGCGCTCCCAGTCGCGGCCGGTCGTGCGGGCCAGCACCTCGACGTCGTCGGTGTCGCCGAACACGGCACCCAGCAGCGGCTCGGCGACGACGAGGGTGTCCTCGCCGCGCCGGGCGACGACGTAGGTGACGTCGGGGTGGACCGCGACGGCGGTGTTGCTCGGCAGCGTCCACGGCGTCGTCGTCCAGACCAGCAGGTCGGCCTGCCCGGCCCACTCGCCGTCGGTGACCGGCAGCCGGACGTACACCGAGGGGTCGGTGATCGACTCGTAGCCCTGGGCGACCTCGTGGTCGGACAGGCCGGTGCCGCAGCGCGGGCAGTACGGGGCGACGCGGTGGTCCTCGACCAGCAGGCCCTTGTCGAAGACCTGCTTGAGCGACCACCAGACGCTCTCGATGTAGGAGGGGTCCATCGTCCAGTAGGCGGTGGACATGTCGACCCAGTAGCCCATGCGGCGGGTGAGGTCGCTGAACGCGTCGACGTGCCGCATGACCGACTCGCGGCAGCGGGCGTTGAACTCGGCGATGCCGTAGCGCTCGATGTCGGGCTTGCCGGCGAAGCCGAGCTCCTGCTCGACGGCGATCTCGACCGGCAGGCCGTGGCAGTCCCAGCCGGCGCGGCGGGGCACATGCCAGCCCTGCATCGTCTTGAAGCGGGGGAAGACGTCCTTGAACGCGCGGGCCTCGATGTGGTGGGTGCCCGGGCGGCCGTTGGCGGTGGGCGGGCCCTCGTAGAAGACCCACTGCGGGCGGCCCTGCGAGGCCTCCAGCGACCGGCCGAAGACGTCGGCGTCCTCCCAGCGGCGCAGCACGTCCTGCTCGAGCGCGGGCAGGTCGACCTGGGGCGGCAGCGCACGGAACGGAGAGCTCACGTTTCAATCCTCCCACCCGGCCCTTCCCTCGTCCCCGAGCCGTCGAGCCCGCCCGCGGGCAGGCGCGGCGGGCCGGACGCGGTCGTACGGGAGACTGGCCGCCATGGGTGGCGGGCGGTGAACACCACGGTCACCCTCGCCCTCGCCGTCGGGGCGCTGGTCGTGCTGGTGGCCGCCGTCGCCCTGCGGCTCGCCGACCGCCTCGGCCTGCCCAGCCTGCTGCTCTACCTGGCCCTCGGCGTGGCGCTGGGCGAGAGCGGTCTCGGGGTCCAGTTCGAGGACTACCGGCTCACGCACACGCTGGCGTACGCCGCACTCCTCGTCATCCTCGCCGAGGGAGGCCTGACGACGCGCTGGGCCGACGTCCGTCGGGCGGTCGGACCCGGGGTCTCGCTGTCCACCGTCGGTGTGGCGGTCAGCGTGGGCCTGACCGCGGCCATCGGGGTCCTGGTCCTGGGCTTCGACTGGGGCTTCGCCCTCCTGCTGGCCGCGGTCATCAGCTCCACCGACGCCGCCGCCGTCTTCGCGACCCTGCGGCGGCTGCCTCTCCCGCGCCGGGTGGCCGCCTCCCTCGAGGCCGAGAGCGGCCTCAACGACGCCCCGGTCATCCTGCTCGTGACCGTGCTGGCCGAGTCGCTCGCGGGGGCGGCGACGCAACCGTGGTGGCTGGTCGGCCTGGTGGTGGTCGTCGAGCTCATCGGAGGCGCCGTCATCGGGGTCGGGATCGGCTTCGGGGGTGCGGCGCTGCTGCGCCGGGTGGCGCTCTCCGTGGCCGGGTTCTACCCACTGGCGACACTGGCGCTCTGCGTGCTCGCGTACTCGTCGGCGTCACTGGCGCACACCTCCGGCTTCGTCGCGGTCTACCTGTGCGGTCTGGTGCTCGGCAACGCCACGCTGCCGCACCGGGCGGCGAGCATCGGGTTCGCCGAGGGCATGGCCTCCCTCGCCCAGATCGGCCTGTTCGTGCTGCTCGGTCTCCTCGTCTCCCCGGGCCGGCTGCCCGAGGCCGTGGGACCGGCGCTCGTCGTGGGCGGCGCGCTGCTGCTGCTCGCCCGGCCCCTGTCGGTGGTGGCCAGCCTGGTGTGGTTCCGCTTCCCGTGGGCGCAGCAGGCGTTCATCTCCTGGGCGGGCCTGCGCGGAGCGGTGCCGATCGTGGCGGCGATCATCCCGCTGACCGCGGAGGTCCCGAGGGCGACGACCGTCTTCGACACCGTCTTCGTGCTGGTCGTCGTCTTCACCCTCGTGCAGGGGTGGTCGCTGCCGTGGGTGGCGCGGCGCCTGCGGATCGCCACCCCGGTCACCCCCCGTGACGTGCAGGTCGAGGCGGCACCGCTGGAGGAGCTGGACGCCGAGATGATGCAGCTGACCGTGCCCGAGGGCTCGCGGCTGCACGGCGTCTACCTGCCCGAGCTGCGGCTGCCCGAGGACGCCGCGGTGGTGCTCATCGTCCGCGACGGCCGCTCGTTCGTGCCGGACGCGACCACCCGGCTCATGCGCGGTGACCAGGCGCTGCTGGTGTCGGCCCGCCGCTCCCGCCCGGAGGCCGAGCGCCGGCTGCGGGCGGTCAGCCGCGCCGGCCGGCTGGCCACCTGGCGCGGCGAGCAGGGCGCCGCGACCGAGTCCGACTAGCCCCCGTGTGCACTTCCGCGGAGTTGCCCGGTGCACTTCCGCGGATGTGCCCGCCCGGGCCTCGCTCCTGTGGACAACCGGAGCCCGGCGGTGATCGACCAGCACGATCGCTCCGTGCTGTTGCGACCGACCACCCCGGAGGGCGTCTTCGTCGGCTCGCTCGCCGTCGCCGACGGGCGTCTGACCCGGAGACAGTTGGCGGAGGGGCCCTACGTCCGCGTCCTGCACGGCGTCTACGCCGACGCTTCCGTGCCACGCGACCACCTGCTGCGCTGCCGCGCCGCGGCACTGCTCATGCCGCCGGGCGCGGCGCTGGGCGGCCGGTCGGCCGCGGCGCTGCTCGGTGCACCAGCGCCGAGCTGGCGGGACCCGGTGACGGTCGTGCTGGCTGAGCCGCACAAGTGGCGCGGCCCGGACGGCGTCCGTGTGCACCGGACCGACCTGGATCCGGTCGACGTCCGGGACGACGGCTACGGACTCCGCTGGACAGCGCCGTTGCGCACCGTGTGGGACGTCGCGGTCCTCGAGACGACGGGGACGGCGGTGGGGGTGCTGGACGCGATGCTGCGTGCACGCCTGGTCGACCCCCGCGCGATGCAGGACCTCCTCCGGAGACGGACGGGGCGGCGGGGATCCCGGCGGTTCCGCCAAGTGCTCGAGCTGGCCGACCCGCGCAGCGAGTCACCGCCGGAGTCGTCGGTCCGCGTCGCCTGCGTCCTGGCCGGTCTCCCGGCACCCGTACCGCAGTACGACGTCGTGGAGGCCGGCGGCTGGCTGGCGCGGGTGGACCTCGCGTGGCCGGAGCAGAAGGTGGTCGTCGAGTACGAGGGCGAACACCACTTCGACGGCCTGCAGATCGTGCGGGACGACGCCCGGCTGGCGCGGCTCGCCGCGGCGGGCTGGCTGGTCATCCGGCTGTCGGCGTCCGACCTGCGTGCGCTGGACGACGCCGTCGCCCGGGTTCGAGCGGCCCTGAGCGCGCGCTCGGGTGCCCGGTGACGTGCACTTCCGCGGATGTGCACGGTGCACATCCGCGGAAGTGCCCCGAGGGGGCCTCAGCCGTTGAGCTCGAGGGTCTGCATCGTCTCCGCGCGGACGGCCTGCAGCAGGGCCGGGTCGGAGGACAGGTCGCGGCCGTAGGAGGGGATGGCCTCCTCGAGCGCGGCGCGGCGCGCGGCCACCCGGTCGGGGAACGCCCGCTCGACGAGCGACAGCATCGCCGAGACCGCCGTCGAGGCGCCGGGGGAGGCGCCCAGCAGGCCCGCGATCGAGCCGTCGCCGCTGACGATGAGCTCGGTGCCGAACTGCAGCACGCCCTTGCCGCTCTTCGGGTCCCGCTTGATGACCTGCACCCGCTGGCCGGCGGTGATCATGTCCCAGTCGGCCTGCTCGGCCAGGGGCACGAACTCCGTGAGCGTGCGGTGGCGCGCCTTGCGCGACTGCAGCAGCTCGGTGACCAGGTACCTGGTCAGCGCCATCTCGGTGCGCGCCACGCCCAGCATCGAGCCGAGGTTGTTCGGCTTCACCGACAGCGGCAGGTCGAACATCGAGCCGGCCTTGAGGAACTTCGGCGACCAGCCGGCGTACGGGCCGAACAGCAGCGAGAACTCGCCGTCGACCAGGCGCAGGTCCAGGTGCGGCACCGACATCGGCGGCGCGCCGACGGCGGCCTGCCCGTAGACCTTGGCCTGGTGCCGGCTGACCAGCTCGGGGGAGCGGGTGCGCAGGAACATGCCGCTGACCGGGAAGCCGCCGAACCCGCGGATCTCGGGTATCGCGGCCTCCTGCAGCAGCGGCAGCGCGCCGCCGCCCGCGCCGACGAAGACGAACCGGGCGCGCACCGTGCGCTCCTCGTCGGTCCGCTTGTCCGTGACGGTGACCTTCCAGCGGCCGTCGTCGCGCTTCTCCAGGCCGGTGACCCGCTGGCCGGTGTGCACCTGCACGCCGCGGGCCTCGCCCTGCTCGAGCAGCAGCCGGGTCAGCGCGCCGAAGTTGACGTCGGTGCCGGCGACCGAGCGGGTCGCGGCGACGACCTGCGCGGGGTCGCGGCCGTCCATGACCAGCGGCACCCACTGCGCCAGCTCGGCGGGGTCGTCGGTGTACTCCAGCCCCGCGAACAGCGGCTCGGCCGACAGCGCCGCGTGGCGGTTGCGCATGTAGGTGCGGCCGCCCTCCCCGGTCACGAAGCTGACGTGCGGGACGGGGGAGATGAACTCCTTGGGCGAGCCGGTCAGGCCGCTGCGCACCAGGTGCGACCAGAACTGGCGCGACACCTGGAACTGCTCGTTGATGAGGCGGGCCTTGGCGGTGTCCACCCGGCCGTCCGGCCCCGCGGGCGTGTAGTTCAGCTCGCACAGCGCCGCGTGCCCTGTGCCGGCGTTGTTCCACGCGTCCGAGCTCTCGCCCGCCACCGCGTCCGCGGACTCGAAGACGGTGATGCTCCACTCCGGCGCGATGACACCGAGCAGCGACGCCAGGGTCGCGCTCATGATGCCCCCGCCGACGAGCACCACATCGGGGTCGGTGGCTGAACCGAGGTCGGTGGACACGACTGCCTTCCTGCCGGGTGGACGTGCGCCATCTCCGACGATCGGCCGAACGGCGCGCTGGGACGCCCTCGACGGGGTGTGAGATTCGTCTACCCCGCGGTGAGGTGCCTCACCGTCGCGGCGGGGGTGCGGCCGCGCGGCGGGCCGGGAGGCACAGCCGCCGAGGCTATCGTCGGCTCGTCGGCCGCCTCCCCGCGGCCACCCGCCGACCGCCGCGAGCACGAGGAGCCCCCGCTGAGCGAGCGACCCGAGGACCCCGCGGAGGCCACCGCCGCGGCCGCTCCGGACGACGCCGCCGTGGACGACGCCGCCGTGGACGACGCCGCCGTGCCCGACGCCGCCGTGCCCGACGCCGCCGTGGACGACGCCGCCCCGGCGCCGGCCCGGCGGCCGCGCACGCGGCCGCGCACGCGGCTGCTGCTCCTGCTCGCCGCGGTGGTCTTCCTCGCCGACCTCGGCAGCAAGCTGCTCGTCGTCGCGACGATCGACCGCGGCGAGAACCTGCGGCTGCTCGGCGGGGCGCTGTACCTCACGCACGCGCGCAACACCGGCGCCGCCTTCTCCTTCGCCGAGGGCTTCACCGTCGTCTTCACGCTGATCGCGGTCGCCGTCGCGGTGGTGATCGTCCGGACGGCGCGGCGGCTGTACTCGACCGGCTGGGCGGTCGCGCTGGGCCTGGTCCTCGGCGGCGCCCTGGGCAACCTGGTCGACCGCGTGTTCCGCGAGCCGGGGTTCCTGCGCGGCGGCGTCGTCGACTTCCTGTCGGTGTTCGCGCCGAACGGCGAGGTCTACCCGATCTTCAACCTGGCCGACTCCGCGATCGTCTGCGGCGGGCTGCTCGGGGCCTACCTCGCGCTGCGCGGCGTCGAGTTCGACGGCACCCGGACCCGCGACCGCGGCGACGGCGCGGTGTCCCGCGGCTGACCTGTCACGATGGACCGGTGAGCGCTCCCGGCCAGCACCGCGCCCTCCCGGTGCCCGACGGCCTGGAGGGCCAGCGGGTGGACCAGGCGCTGGCGCGGCTGTTCGGGCTGTCCCGCGCGGTCGCCGCCGACCTCGCCGACGCCGACAAGGTGTGGGTCGACGGCCGCGTGCGCGGCAAGGGCGACCGGCTCACCGGCGGCAGCTGGCTGGAGGTCGAGCTGCCACCGCCGCCGGGCGAGGCGCCCCCGCCCGAGCCGGTGCCCGGCCTGACCGTCGTCCACGACGACGACGACGTGGTGGTCGTCGACAAGCCGGTCGGCGTCGCGGCGCACCCGAGCCCCGGCTGGGAGGGCCCGACCGTCGTCGGCGGGCTGGCCGCGGCCGGCTACCGCATCTCCACCTCCGGCGCCCCGGAGCGGCAGGGCGTGGTGCACCGCCTGGACGCCGCGACGACGGGGCTGATGGTGGTCGCCAAGAGCGAGCGCGCCTACACCCTGCTCAAGGCGGCGTTCAAGGAGCGGACGGTCGACAAGGGCTACCACGCGCTGGTGCAGGGCCACCCCGACCCGTCGCGCGGCACCATCGACGCGCCCATCGACCGGCACCCGCGGCACGACTGGAAGTTCGCCGTCGTCTCCGGCGGGCGCCCGTCGATCACCCACTACGAGGTGATCGAGGCCTTCCCCGCGGCCAGCCTGGTCGACATCCACCTCGAGACCGGCCGCACCCACCAGATCCGGGTGCACTTCTCCGCGCTGCGCCACCCCTGCGTCGGCGACACGACCTACGGCGCCGACCCCACGCTGGCCGCCCGGCTCGGGGTGGCCCGGCAGTGGCTGCACGCGGTGCGGCTGGGCTTCGCGCACCCCGCCGACGGGCACCGGGTGGAGTTCACCAGCGACTACCCGGACGACCTCGCGGGGGCGCTGGCCGTCCTGCGCGCCGAGTCCTGACCCTCCCGTGACCGGCCTCCCCGCCACCCTCGCCGACTGGGGTCCCGCGGCGCTGTCGGCCGTGGTCGTCGGGGTCTACCTGGTCGTCGGCGAGCCGCTGGTCGGGCACGTGCTGCACCGCCGCTTCGAGGGCCGGCTGCGCACCGACCCGGCCGCCCGGCGCTCCTTCTACCGGCGGCTGCTGGTCCTCGAGTGGGGGCTGGCGACCCTCGCCCTGGCCATCTGGCTGGCCGCGCCGGACGTCGGCGCCGCCGCGGTCGGGCTGGCCTGGCCCACCGGCGTGCCCGGGCCGGTCACCGGCGCCGCCGCGCTGGCGGTGCTGGTGCTGGCGCTGGTCTCGGTCCGGGCGCTGCGCGGCGGGGCCTTGGCGCGGGCGACCGCGGCGCCGCAGCCCGGCGAGGGGCGGCACGCCGAGCCGACGGTGCACGCCACGCTGGCGCTGCTGCCGCGCAGCCGGTCCGAGCGGCGGCTGTTCACCGTCGTCGGGGTGACCGCGGGGGTGTGCGAGGAGTGGCTGTACCGCGGGTTCTTCCTCGCGGTGGTCGCCGCGGTGGGCGGCGGGCTGCCGCAGGGGGTGCTGGTCGCCGTCGCGGCCGTGGCCTTCGGGCTGGCGCACGCCTACCAGGGGGTGGGCGGGGTCGTGCTCACCGGCGTGCTCGGCGGGGTGTTCGCGGCGCTGTACCTGGAGACCGGGTCGCTGCTGCTGCCGGTGCTGCTGCACGCCGCGGTCGACCTGCGGTTCCTGCTCGTGCCGTCGTCGGCGCTGCCCGAGGCGCTGCCGGCGCCGCGCGCTCCCGGTGGGGCGCCCGCGTGAGCGCCGCGACGGCCGCCGTCGCCACCGCCGCCGACTGGCCGGAGGTGGTCGCGGTGCGCACCCGGGTCTTCGTCGAGGAGCAGGGCGTGCCGCCGGAGATCGAGCAGGACGCCGCCGACGCCACCGCCGTCCACGCGGTCGGTCGTGACGGCAGCGGCCGGGTGGTGGCCACCGGGCGGCTGCTCGAGCGCGACGGGCGGGGCGTGATCGGCCGCATGGCCGTCGACGCCGCCGCCCGCGGCGCCGGGCACGGCGCGGCGGTGCTGGCCGAGCTGCACCGGCAGGCGGCGCTGCGCGGCCTGACCGAGGTGGAGCTGCACGCGCAGGTCACCGCCCGCGGCTTCTACGAGCGGGCCGGCTACACCGCCGTCGGGGAGGAGTACGAGGAGGCGGGCATCCGGCACGTCACCATGCGCCGCCGACTGTGACGGGGTCGTCCCGCCGCGCCGAGACACGTCCTGTCAGACCCTCGGCGTAGAACGTCCCCGGTGCGAGGATCAGGGGACCGGCCCGGGCCTGCGTCGGTGCCCGGCCGGACCAGTCCCGAGCCCGCACCGCACCGCCCGGTCTTCCCCGCCGGTCGCCCGCCGGAGCACCCGACGGCCGGGCCAGCACGACCCGTGAGGAGCGCCGCAGCACCGTGAGCAGCCCGTCGACCGACTCGTTCGCGCACCTGCACGTCCACACCGAGTACTCGATGCTCGACGGGGCGGCCAAGCTGCCCGAGGTGACGAAGGCCGCGGCCGAGCAGGGCATGCCGGCGCTGGCGATGACCGACCACGGCAACGTCTTCGGCGCCTACGACTTCTACAAGCAGGCCAAGGCCGCCGGCGTGAAGCCGATCATCGGCATGGAGGGCTACTACACGCCCGGCTCGCGGTTCGACCGCGCGCCGTTCGACTTCGGCGACAACCTCATCGACGAGGACGGCGAGGGCGGGTCCTCGCGCGGCAAGGCCGCCTACACGCACATGACCCTGCTGGCGCGCACCACCGAGGGGATGCACAACCTCTTCCGCATCTCCTCGCTGGCGAGCCTCGAGGGCCAGTACCGCAAGCCGCGCTTCGACCGCGACCTGCTCGAGCGCTACGGCACGGGCCTCATCGCGACGACGGGCTGCCCGTCCGGCGAGGTCAACATGTGGCTGCGCGCGGGCAAGCTCGACCGGGCCCGGCAGGCGGCGGCCGACTTCCAGGACATCTTCGGCAAGGAGAACTTCTACGCCGAGCTGATGGACCACGGGCTGTCCATCGAGCAGAAGACCCGCCCGCAGCTGCTGGAGATCGCCAAGGAGCTCGGGATCCCGCTGCTGGCCACCAACGACCTCCACTACACGCACAAGGAGGACGCCGAGGCCCACGACGCCCTGCTGTGCATCCAGACCGGCTCGCGGCTGAACGAGACCAACCGCTTCAAGTTCAACGGCGACGGCTACTACCTGAAGAGCGCCGCCGAGATGCGCGCGCTGTTCCCCGGTGACCTCGCCTCGGCGTGCGACAACACGCTGCTGATCGCCGAGCAGTGCGAGGTGTCCTTCACCGAGGGCGCCGACCTCATGCCGCGGTTCCCCCTGCCGCCGGGGGAGGACGAGACCTCCTGGTTCGTCAAGGAGGTTGAGCGGGGCCTGCACAAGCGGTACCCGAACGGCATCCCCGACCACGTCCGCAAGCAGGCGGACTACGAGGTCGGGATCATCACGCAGATGGGCTTCCCGGGGTACTTCCTCGTGGTCGCCGACTTCATCAACTGGGCCAAGGACAACGGCATCCGCGTCGGTCCCGGCCGCGGCTCGGCCGCGGGTTCGCTGGCCGCCTACGCGATGGGCATCACCGACCTCGACCCGCTGCAGCACGGGCTGATCTTCGAGCGGTTCCTCAACCCCGAGCGCGTCTCGATGCCCGACGTCGACATCGACTTCGACGACCGCCGCCGCGGCGAGGTCATCCAGTACGTCTCGCGGAAGTACGGCGAGGAGCGGGTCAGCCAGATCGTCACCTACGGCACCATCAAGGCCAAGGCCGCGATCAAGGACGCCGCGCGGGTGCTCGACCGCCCCTACTCGGTGGGCGACGAGCTGACCAAGCTCATGCCCCCGGACGTGATGGGCAAGGGCATCCCGCTGGCGGGGGTCTTCGACCCGGCGCACCCCCGCTACAAGGAGGCGGCGGAGTTCCGCGCCCGCTACGAGTCCGACCCGGGCGCGGCCGAGGTGGTCGACCAGGCGCGCAAGCTCGAGGGCCTGAAGCGGCAGTGGGGCGTGCACGCGGCCGGCGTCATCATCGGCCGCTACCCGCTGATCGACTCGATCCCGATCATGCGCCGCGAGAACGACGGCGCGATCATCACGCAGTTCGACTACCCGACCTGCGAGACGCTCGGCCTGCTGAAGATGGACTTCCTGGGCCTGCGCAACCTCACGGTCATCGACGACGCCCTGCGCAACATCGTCGCGAACGGCAAGGAGCCGATCGACCTCGACGAGATCAGCAAGGACCTCACCGACAAGGCCACCTACGACCTGCTGGCCCGCGGTGACACCCTCGGCGTCTTCCAGTTCGACGGCGGGCCGATGCGCTCGCTGCTGCGGCTCATGCGGCCGGACAACTTCGAGGACATCTCCGCGGTCGGCGCGCTCTACCGGCCGGGCCCGATGGGCGCGAACTCGCACACCAACTACGCGCTGCGCAAGAACGGCCAGCAGGAGATCACGCCGATTCACCCCGAGCTGGCCGAGCCGCTCGAGGACATCCTGGGCGGCACGTACGGCCTGATCGTGTACCAGGAGCAGGTCATGGCGATCGCGCAGAAGGTCGCCGGGTACTCGCTCGGCAAGGCCGACCTGCTGCGCCGCGCGATGGGCAAGAAGAAGAAGTCCGTCCTCGACGCCGAGTTCGTCGGCTTCGAGGCCGGCATGAAGGAGCGCGGCTACTCCGACGCCGCGATCAAGACGCTGTGGGACATCCTCGTCCCGTTCGCCGACTACGCGTTCAACAAGGCGCACTCGGCGGCCTACGGCCTGGTCTCGTACTGGACGGCCTACCTCAAGGCCAACTACCCGGCCGAGTACATGGCCGGGCTGCTCACCAGCGTCGGCGACGACAAGGACCGCCGGCCGGTCTACCTGGCCGAGTGCCGCCGGATGGGCATCAAGGTGCTCCCGCCGGACGTCAACGAGTCCTCCTGGGACTTCACCGCGGTCGGCACCGACATCCGCTTCGGCCTGGCGTCGGTGCGCAACGTGGGCACCAACGTCGTCGACTCGATCGTCCGGGCGCGCGAGGAGAAGGGCGCGTTCAAGGACTTCGCCGACTTCATGCGCAAGATCGACACGGTCGCCTGCAACAAGAAGGTCATCGAGTCCCTCGCCAAGGCCGGCGCCTTCGACTCCCTCGGCCACTCCCGCCAGGGCATCGCCGCCATCCACGCCCAGGCCGTCGACGCCGCCATGTCGCTCAAGCGCAAGGAGGCCGAGGGCCAGTTCGACCTGTTCGGCAGCTTCGGCGGCGACGGGGGCGGCGACGACCCGTTCGGCGGCGCGCTGGACATCGCCGTCCCGACGGCGGACTGGTCGAAGTCCGAGCGGCTGGTCTTCGAGCGCGACATGCTCGGCCTCTACGTCTCCGACCACCCGCTGCACGGCGTCGAGCACGTGCTCGCCGCGAACGCCGACACCCCGATCGCGGAGATCAACGCCGGCGGGGTCGAGGACGGCGCCAACGTCACGATCGCCGGCATCCTCACCTCGGTGCAGCCCCGCACCAACAAGCAGGGCGCGCCGTGGGCGATCGCGACGCTGGAGGACCTCGAGTCCGGCATCGAGGTGCTGTTCTTCCCCAAGACGTGGGCGGAGGTCTCGGAGAAGGTCGTCCGCGACCAGATCGTCGTGGTCAAGGGCCGGATCAGCCGCCGCGACGACCAGCCCTCGCTGTTCGGCTCCGAGGTGACCATCCCCGAGCTCACCGAGGGCCCCCGCGGCCCGGTGCTGGTGTCGATGGCCGCGGCCCGCTGCACCCCGCCGGTGGTCGAGCGGCTGCGCGAGGTGCTGGGCAGCCACCCGGGCACCACCGAGGTGCACCTCAAGCTGCTCAACAACGGGCGCGAGACGGTGCTGCGGCTGGACCAGGGGCTGCGGGTGCGGCCGAGCACGGCGCTGATGGGCGACATCAAGGCACTGCTGGGGCCCACCAGCGTCGCCCTGCTGTGACCGGCGCACCCGGGAGCGGGTCGTCCGCTCCGCGGGGTTCACTGGGGGCCGTGAGCAGCCCGTCTCCGCTCCCCGACAGCCCGTACGCCCCGCCCGCCGCGGTGGTCGGCGCCGCGGCCCCTGCTCCGGACGCCCCGCCCGCGGCCGTGCCCGCCGCCGTGCCGCCCGCCCGGCGGGCCCGGGCCGCGGTGCTGGCGGAGCTGCGGCGGGACCTGCGGGGGGCGGCGCTGTGGGCCGCGCTCGTCGCGCTCGCCGGTATCCCGGCCGGCCTGCTGTGGGTCTGGCTGGCGCCGCGGGCCCGGTTCGAGGTGGTCGAGGGCGGCGCGGTGCCGGTCGGGCGCCCGTCGGCGGAGCTGCTGGTCGCCGACGACTCGGTGCTGGTGCTCGTCCTCGCCGGCCTGGGCCTGCTCGCCGGCGGTATCGCCTGGGCGATGCGCCGCCGGCGGGGCGTGGCCACCGTGGTGGGCACCGCGGTCGGCACCGCGCTGGCCGGGGTGCTCGCCTGGCAGCTCGGGGAGCTGCTCGCGCCCGGGCCCACGCCGGCCCAGCTCGGCGACGTCGGCACCCGGGTGACCACCGGGCTGGAGCTGTCCAGCCCGCCGGCGCTGGCGGTGGCCCCGTTCGCCGCGCTCCTGGTCTACGTCGTCGCGGCGCTGTTCGCCGCCCGCGACGACCTCGGCCGGGACACGGAGCGGCTCGCCGGGGGCTCGCCGCTCAATTGAGGCTGGTGGGGCCCGCGAACTGCTGCAGCGGCGCCGGCACGGCACCCACCGTCTCGAGCAGGGTGAGTTCCCGGCGCAGCATCCGCGTCTCGGCCACCAGCCGGCGGCGGGTCGCCGACTCGGCCAGCAGCGCCTGCCGGTCCTCGGTGGTCAGCAGCGCCGCCGAGGCCACCAGGTAGGACAGCGCGCGGGCGTCGCCGTCGACGACGTCGAGCAGCGCGTCGACGCCGTCGAGCTCCTGCGCGTCGCCGGCCACGGCGGTCTCCGCGCTCCCGGTCTGCAGGCCCGCCACGGCGGTCACGTAGCGGGTGAACAGCGAGCCCACCCCGCGCTCCAGCACGCCGAGCGACCCGCGGGCCACCTCGGCCACCAGCCCCTCGTCCGGGCCCCCGCCGGCCGGGGCGGAGCCGACCTCCTGGTCGCCGGCCGCCTCCTCGGCGGCCTCCTCCTCGGCCAGCCACTCGACCTCGGCGCGCAGGTAGGGCGGGCCGTCCCCGTCCTCGCCGTCCCCGCCGACCAGGACGTCGAGCAGCCGGAACCGGTCGCCGCCGACGGTGGTGACGCGGAACCCGCCGTCGGGCTGCGGCCGCACGGTCTGCAGGTGCGCGGTACAGCCGACGTCGTAGAGCGCCTGGGCGGGGGAGACCCGCTCGACCTCCCACCCCTGCCGGATCGCGACCACCCCGAAGAACCGGCCGTCGCCGTCCTCCGGCTGCGCGAGCAGGTCCCGCACCAGCGCCCGGTAGCGGGGCTCGAAGACCTGCAGCGGCAGCACGATCCCGGGGAACAGCGGCGACCCGAGGGGGAACAGCGGGATGAGGTCGCCCACACCGGCGAGCCTACGGGCGCCGTGCGCCCCCGGCGGCGTGACGGCGGGCGACCGCGCCCCGACTAGGCTGGGGAGTCGTCCCTCGCCTGGTTCCGGAGGCCTCCCCGTGCTCGCCCGCATCGACCTGCGTGGATCCGCGCTGCCGGGGGTCCGTGACCTGGCCGGCCTGCTGCCGCGCGCCGCCACCGACATCGACTCCGTCCTGGCCACCGTCCGGCCGCTGTGCGAGGACGTCCGCGTCCGCGGCGCCCAGGCGGTCCGCGAGATCACCGCCCGCCTCGACGGCGTCGACCTCGAGGACTTCGCCGTCCCGGTGGAGGCGATCCGGGCCGCGCTCGACGGGCTGGCCCCCGACGTGCGGGCCGCGCTCGAGGAGGCCATCGCCCGGGTGCGGCGGGTGCACGCCGACCAGGCCCGCACCGACGTCACCACCCAGGTGGTCCCCGGCGGCACGGTCACCGAGCGCTGGGTGCCGGTGCGCCGCGTCGGCCTCTACGTCCCCGGCGGGCTGGCGCCGCTGCTGTCCAGCGTGGTGATGAACGTCGTCCCGGCGCAGATCGCCGGCGTCGCGTCGATCGCCGTCGCCTCCCCGCCGCAGCGCGACCACGGCGGCCTGCCCGACCCCGGCGTGCTGGCCGCGTGCGCGCTGCTCGGTGTCACCGAGGTCTACGCCGTCGGCGGCGCGCAGGCGATCGCGGTGTTCGGCTACGGCGCGGGCTCGTGTGAGCCGGTGGACGTGGTCACCGGTCCGGGCAACGTCTACGTGACCGCCGCCAAGCGGCTGCTGCGCGGGCTGATCGGCATCGACTCCGAGGCCGGCCCCACCGAGGTCGCGATCCTCGCCGACGACACCGCCGACCCGGTGCACGTCGCCGCCGACCTGATCAGCCAGGCCGAGCACGACCCGCTGGCCGGCGCGGTGCTGGTCACCACGAGCGAGGAGCTGGCCGACGCCGTCCTCGGCCTCGTCCCCGGCCAGGTCGCGGCCACCAAGCACTCCGACCGCATCCTCACCGCGCTCGACGGCAGCCAGTCGGGGATCGTGCTGGTCGACGACCTCGACGCCGGCCTCGCGGTGGTCGACGCCTACGCCGCCGAGCACCTGGAGATCCAGACCCGGGACGCGCGCGAGGTGGCGCTGCGGGTGCGCAACGCCGGCGCGGTGTTCGTCGGCGCCTGGTCGCCGGTGTCGCTGGGCGACTACATCGCCGGCTCCAACCACGTGCTGCCCACCGGCGGCTGCGCCCGGCACTCCAGCGGTCTGTCGGTGCAGTCGTTCCTGCGCGGCATCCACGTCGTCGAGTACGACGAGCAGGCGCTGGCCGAGGTGGCCGGGCACGTCGACGCCCTCGCCCACGCCGAGGACCTGCCCGCGCACGCGGCCGCGGTCCGGGTGCGGCAGAAGCCGTGACGACCACGCCGAGGACATCGCTCGACGATCTCCCGCTGCGGCCGGAGCTGCGCGGCCGCACGCCCTACGGCGCCCCGCAGCTGCAGGTCACCCACCGGCTCAACACCAACGAGAACCCGCACCCGCTGCCTGCGGAGCTGCTGGCCACGCTCGGCGAGGCGCTCGGGCACGCGGCGGTCGAGCTCAACCGCTACCCCGACCGGGACGCCGTCGCGCTGCGCGCCGACCTCGCCGCCTACCTCGGCCGCGGCGGGGAGCGGATCGAGCCCGCGCAGGTGTGGGCGGCCAACGGCTCCAACGAGGTGCTGCAGCAGCTGCTGCAGGCCTTCGGCGGCGCCGGGCGCACGGCGCTGGGCTTCACCCCGTCCTACTCGATGCACCCGATCATCTCCGCCGGCACCGGGACGGCGTGGGTCGACGGGCACCGCCGCGAGGACTTCACCATCGACGCCGCGCAGGCCGCCGCCCAAGTGCGCGAGGTCCGGCCCGACGTCGTCTTCGTGACCAGCCCGAACAACCCGACCGGCACCGCGGTGGCGCTGGAGACGATCACCGAGCTGTACGACGCCACCGACGGCGTGCTCGTCGTCGACGAGGCCTACGAGGAGTTCGCCCGCGCCGGCACGCCGTCGGCGCTGACCCTGCTGCCCGGCCGCCCGCGGCTGGTGGTCAGCCGCACGATGAGCAAGGCGTTCGGCATGGCCGGCCTGCGGCTGGGCTACCTCGCCGCCGACCCCGCCGTCGTCGACGCGCTGCAGCTGGTCCGGCTGCCCTACCACCTGTCCTCGCTGACCCAGGCCGCCGCGCGGGCCGCGCTGGCGCACACCGACGCGCTGCTGGCCACCGTCGACGCGGTCAAGGCCCAGCGCGACCGGATCGTCGCCACGCTGCCGTCCCTGGGCCTGACCAGCGTGCCCAGCGACGCCAACTTCGTCCTGTTCGGCCGGTTCGCCGACGCGCACGCCGCCTGGCAGGCGCTGCTGGACCACGACGTCCTCGTCCGCGACGTCGGCATCCCCGGCTGGCTGCGGGTCACCGCCGGCACCCCGGCGGAGACCGACGCCTTCCTCACCGCGCTGGGTGAGGTGGCCCCCGACCACCGCCTGGGAGACTGAGACCCATGAGCCGTACCGCCCGCGTGGAGCGCGCCACCAGCGAGACCAAGCTGGTCGTCGAGCTGGACCTCGACGGCACCGGGAAGAGCTCGATCAGCACCGGCGTCGGCTTCTACGACCACATGCTCACGGCGCTGTCGAAGCACAGCGGCATCGACCTCACCGTGCAGGCCGACGGCGACCTGCACATCGACGCCCACCACACCGTCGAGGACGTCGCCATCGCCCTCGGTCAGGCGTTCGGCGAGGCGCTCGGGGACAAGAAGGGCATCACCCGCTACGGCGACGCCACGATCCCCATGGACGAGGTGCTCGTGCAGGCCGCCGTCGACCTGTCCGGCCGGCCGTACTTCGTGCACGCCGAGCCCGAGACGATGACGCCGATGATCGGGCCGGACTACCCGACGTCGCTGACCAAGCACGTGCTCGAGTCGTTCGCCTTCAACGCGCGGATCACCCTGCACGTGCGGGTGCTCTACGCCGGCCGCGACGCCCACCACATCGTCGAGGGCCAGTTCAAGGCGCTCGCCCGGGCGCTGCGCGCCGCCGTCGCGATCGACCCGCGGGTCGCCGACGTCCCCTCCACCAAGGGCGCGCTGTAACGGATGGAGTTCGGCGTCGTCCTCGTCGTCCTCGGCGGGTTCCTGCTGGGCGGGGCGTGGAGCATGTGGAAGGCGGACCACGACACGAAGGGCCGCACCGGCCCGCAGGTCGTGATCGCGGTGGTGCTGCTGGTGGCGGCACTGCTGGCCACCGCGTCGGGGATCCTCAGGCTGGTCTGACGCCCGGGGACCGGTTCCTCGGGCTCGTCCTCGGCGGCCCGACGGTGGCCGCGGTGCTCGAGCGGGCGCCGGCGCTGGGCGTCGGCGGCCGTCGTCGCGGCCACGACCGGCAGCTGGGCCCGCGGCGGCGGGAGGGGCGGGCGGTCTCGGCGGCGTAGGCGAGCGAGCCCGCGTAGACCGGGGACCAGACGCCGAACGCCCAGTCGGCCGGCAGCACCCGGCTGTCGCTCTCCGCGCCGTCGCCGTGGTCGCCGGTGACCCCGCTGACCATGCCGCCGAGCACGCCGGCGACCACGGCGGCCTGCCGCAGGACGTCCCTGTCCACGCCCGGGCAACGACCGGCGCCCACCCGCGGTGCCGGGGAATCCCGGCGGGCGCACCTGCGCTGCCACGTACCGTGGCAGACGTGAAGAAGGTGGTCGTCCTCGACTACGGGTCGGGCAACCTGCGCTCGGCCGAGCGGGCCCTGGCCCGCGTCGGCGCCGACGTGACCGTGACCGCCGACCGCGACGCCGCCCTGGAGGCCGACGGGCTCGTCGTGCCGGGCGTGGGCGCGTTCGCGCACTGCATGCAGGAGCTGCGCGCCGTCGACGGGCCGCGCACCATCGGCCGGCGGCTGGCCGGCGGCCGGCCGGTGCTGGGCATCTGCGTCGGCATGCAGGTCCTCTTCGAGCGCGGGGTCGAGCACGGCCACGACGCCGAGGGCTGCGGCGAGTGGCCCGGCACGGTCGAGCAGCTTGAGGCGCCCGTCCTGCCGCACATGGGCTGGAACGGGGTCGAGGTCCCCGAGGGCAGCGTGCTGTTCGACGGCCTGGCCGACGAGCGCTTCTACTTCGTGCACTCCTACGGCGTCCGCTCGTTTCCCCTCGGCCAGGACGGCCCGCCGTCGCGGCTGGCGCCGCCGAAGGTCACCTGGGCCGAGCACGGCGACCGGTTCGTCGCCGGCGTGGAGAACGGCGCGCTGTCGGCGACGCAGTTCCACCCGGAGAAGAGCGGTGACGCCGGCGCCCAGCTGCTCACCAACTGGCTGGCCACCCTCTGAGGGTCGGCCCCGGCAGGGTCCGCTCCGTCGGCCCCCTGCAGGGTCCCGCCGCGAGCGTGCGAGCGGTGGGGGGTAGGGGGTCCTTCTACTGCAGGGGGACGGGCGGCTGCAGCCACCACGGCGCGTCGACCACCTCCACCCGGCGGACCCACTTCACCCACCAGTAGCCGCGCCGGCCCGGCGCGACCAGCCGCACCGGCGCCCCGTGCCCGGCCGACAGCGGCCGGCCCGCGCAGTGCGTGGCCAGCAGCAGCGCGCCCGCGTCGGCCAGCGGCAGCCGCCGCCGGTAGCCGGTGACGCTGACGACGTCGACGCTGCCGCCGTCGGGCAGGTCGAGGCCGGCCAGCAGCCGGTCCAGCCGCACGCCGCGCCACTGCTGGACGGCGTACCAGCCGCCGGTGCAGTCCAGGACTGCGGTCACCGTGTCGCCGCGGTCCAGGCCGGCCGCGCGCAGCCGGGTCGTGCGGCCGCCCGCGACCAGCTCGACGGTCCCGCCGGCGTCGTCCGGGACGGCGTCGGTGAACCACTGGGTGACCGGCATGGCCGCGGGGTCACCGCTGCCGCGCTCGTGCGAGCCGGTGCCGCGCCGCCGCGCGCCCGGCGCGCCGGTGAGCCGCAGGCCGCCCTCGACCGCGCCCCACAGCGCGGCCGCGGCGACGGCCAGGCCGCCGGCCCGCAGCAGCGCGCGGCGGGAGGCGTCGCTGCGCCGCGGCCGCTGCCGGCTGCCCACGGCGTGCACCGCCAGCAGCACCGCGGTGCCGACCGCCGTCGCGACGTGCACCTGCAGCAGCGCCACGCCGCCCACGGCCAGGCCCGGCCCCGCGACGGTGTGCAGCACACCGGTCGCGACGGTCAGCCCGGCGAGGACCGCGAGGCCCCACGCCGCCGTCGGGTCGCGGCGGCCGCGGGTGCGCGCCCGCGAGCGGCGGACGACGACGGCCTTCCACGGCAGGAGCAGCAGCAGGCCCAGCCCCGCCGCCCCGTGCGCGGCGGCCACCAGCCGCGAGGGCAGCGGCGTCCCGACGCCGAACGCGAGCACCCCGGTCCCGCCGGCCACCAGCAGGAGCACCAGCAGCCCGAGGTTGGTCCGGCGCCCGGCACGGGCGGGGAGCGCACCGCGCAGCATCCCCGGAGTGTCCTCCGCCCGCGCCTAGGGTGACCCGGTCCCGCATCCGGTCGAGGAGGACCCGCTTGCCCGCGTCGCGCACCCCCGCCACGGCACCCGAGCGCCGCGGAGGGCCGGCCGGCCCGCTCGTCACGCTGGTCCTGCTGGCCGGGCTGACCGTCTGGAGCGTGCTGGCGCTCCGGCCGCCGGCCCCCGCGCCCGCCGACGCCCCGGCGGGCTCGTTCAGCGCCGGGCGGGCCTTCGCGCACGTGGAGGAGATCGCCGCGCAGGTGCACGTCGCGGGCAGCCCGGCGCACGAGCGCGTCGTCGACGGGCTGGTCGCCACGCTCACCGACCTGGGCCTGGACACCCGGGTGCAGAAGGCCGTCGGCACCTGGCAGGCCGGCCCCGGGGCGGCGGAGATGGCGCGGGTGCGCAACGTCGTCGCCGTGCTGCCCGGCACCGACAGCACCGGCCGGCTGTTCCTCATGGCGCACTCGGACTCGGTGGAGACCGGCCCCGGCGCCAGCGACGACGCCGCCGGCGTGGCCGCGATCCTCGAGACGGTGCGCGCCCTCGGCGAGGGCGAGCCGCTGCGCAACGACGTCGTCGTGGTGATCACCGACGCCGAGGAGGCCTGCCTGTGCGGCGCCGAGGCGTTCGCCGACAGCCACCCGCTGGCGAGCGAGGGCGGGGTGGTGCTCAACCTCGAGGCCCGCGGCACCACCGGCCCGCCGATCATGTTCGAGACGTCGCTGGGCAACGCCGGGCTGGCCGCGCGGTACGCCGCCGCGGTGCCGCACCCGGTGGCCAGCAGCTTCGCCGTCGAGGTGTACCGGACGCTGCCCAACGACACCGACTTCAGCGTCCTGCTCGGCGACGGCGACTTCACCGGCCTGAACACCGCGTTCATCGACGGCAACGCCGCCTACCACACCCCGCAGGACACCCCCGCCCGGCTGGACCAGCGCACGCTGCAGGCGCTGGGCGACAACACCCTCGCCCTCACCCGGGAGCTCGGTGACGCCGACCTGGCCGACCTGGCCCGCCCCGGCGACGGCGACGCCACCTACTTCCCGCTGCCCACCGGGCTCGCGCGGTACCCGGGCGCGCTGGTGTGGCCGTTGGCGGGGGCGGCGGTGCTCGGCGTCGCCGTGCTGGCGCTGGTGGACCGGCGGCGCGGCTCGTCGCTGCCGCGGACGCTGCTCGGCACGGCCGCCGCGCTGCTGCCGCTCGTGCTCGCACCGCTGGCCGTCGTCGGGCTGTGGCGGCTGCTGGTGCTCGTCCGGCCCGGCTACGCCTCGATGATCGACCCGTGGCAGCCGGGCTGGTTCCGGCTGGCGGCGGTCGCGCTGGTCGCGGCGGTGGTGCTGGCCTGGTACGCGCTGCTGCGCCGCCGCCTGGGTGCCGCGGCGCTGCGCACCGGGGCGCTGGCGCTGCTCGCCGTCCTCGCGGTGCTGCTCGCGGCGCTGGCGCCCGGCGGGTCGTACCTGGCCGCGCTGCCGGCGCTGGCCGGCGCGCTCGCCGGGCTGCTGCCGCGGCGGGCCGGGCTCGCCGGCGCGCTGGTCGCCGGGGC
The DNA here is from genome assembly GCF_054050435.1 of Geodermatophilus sp. SYSU D01036. NCBI lineage: Bacteria > Bacillati > Actinomycetota > Actinomycetes > Geodermatophilales > Geodermatophilaceae > Geodermatophilus > Geodermatophilus sp. SYSU D01036. Next base: position 290,895 of record NZ_JBJGZJ010000002.1, read on the forward strand.
GGTCGCGGTCGTCGTCCTCGCGCCGACCGTGGCGCTGTTCTTCCCGGCGCTCGGCCTGGCCGGCGGGGCCGCGCCCGCGGCGGTTGCCACGATGCTCGCCCTGGCGCTGCTGCCGGTGGTGGAGGGGCTGTTCCCGGCCGGCCGCGCCCGGCTGCGGACGCTCGCCGTGCCCGGGGTCGCCGTCGCACTGACCGTGCTGCTCACCGCCGTCGGGCTGGCCGTGGACCGCTTCGACCCGCAGCACCCGGTGCCCAGCCAGCTGGTCTACGCGCTGGAGGCCGACACCGGCGAGGCGTGGTGGGCCAGCACCGAGGACGCCCCGGGGGAGTACACCGCGCGCTACGTCGGCACCCCGCGGACGCTGCCGCACGACTACCCCTACCTCGCCGGGGAGGCGGTGGCGGCCGGCCCGGCGGAGGTCGCGAACCTGCCGACGTCGCGGGTCGAGGTCCTCGACGACCGCTCCTCCGGCGGGCAGCGGACGGTGACCGTGCGGGTCACGCCGCAGCGCGAGGTCCGGCTGGTGGTGCTGGACCTCACCACCGACGGCGGGACGGTCGGCGGCGCCCGGGTGGAGGCGCGCGACGTCCCGGCGCAGGCGCTGGGGGAGGACCGGCTGTGGGTCACCTTCCACGCGCCGCCCGCGCAGGGCGTGGAGGCCACGTTCACCGTGGACGGCGACGGGCCGCTGCGGCTGCGGGTGGTCGACGGCAGCGACGGGCTGGGCGACCTGCCCGGCTTCGAGGAGCGCCCGCCCGGCGTGGACGCGGCCGGCACGCACAGCTCCGACCTCGTGGTCGTGGGGGCGACGACGGAGCTCGGCTGACCGGCGCGCGCCGGGTGTCGACCTGCTGCGGTCTCAGGACGGCCGAGGCCGCGGCAGGTCGGCACCCGGCGGGTCCCCGTGGCGGGCCAGCAGCTCGGCGCCGATCGCGGCGAGCTCGGCGCGCACCGCGGCGGGCCCGGCCACCTCCACCGCGGCGCCGAACCCGGCCAGCTGCTCGGCGACCGCGCGCACCGTGTGCGCCGCCACCCGCAGCCGCACCCGCCCGTCGCCGTCCGGGCCGCCCTCGACGGCGCAGTGCCGGCCGAACCGGTCCCGCAGCACGGGGACCAGCCGCCCGGCCACCAGCACCGTCGCCGTCACGGGGGACCGCCGGTCCTCGACCGCGCCGACCACCTCGTCCCACACGCCGGGCAGGTCCAGGCCGGCCGGCCGCTCGAAGACCTCCCCGGTCACCGCCGGCGACCCCATGCGGTCGACGCGGAAGGTGCGCCGCCCCGCCGCGGTGCCGGCGACCAGGTACCAGGTGCCGTCCTTGTCCACGAGCCCCCACGGCTCGGCCCGCCGCCGGCCGGGGGTGCCGCCGCGCCCCGCGTAGTCGAACTCCACCACCCGCCGGGCGACGACGGCGTCGAGCAGCAGCGCCACCTCCGGCCGCTCGCGGGCGCGCTCTCCCCAGCCGGCCGGGTCGACGACGACCGCCTCCGCGGCGGCCGCGGCCTCGGCGCGGAAGGTCCCCGGCAGCGCCCGCAGCAGCTTGCGCAGCGCGCCCCGCGCGTCCGGCCCGGCCGCGGTGGTGGGGCCGAGCAGCAGGAACAGTGCCCGCGCCTCGGGCCCGGTCAGGCCGGTGAGGTCGGTGCGCGCCCCGCCGACCAGCCGCCACCCGCCGCCCCGACCGGCCTGCGGGTACACCGGGACGCCCGCCGCCGACAGCGCCTCCAGGTCGCGCCGCGCGGTCGCCACCGACACCTCCAGCTCGGCGGCGGCCTGCGCGGCGGTGACCCGGCCGCGGGCCTGCAGCAGCAGGAGGAGGGCGACCAGCCGGTCGGCGCGCACGCCCCCGAGGATGCCGCGGAAAGTGCTCAGGAGGTGAGCACTTCGCCCGGCAGTGTCGTCCTGGAGCGGGCCGCAGCCGGCGGACCGCCCGACGGAGGGACCCTCCCGTGCTCCGAGGCCTGGCCACCGTGACCCTGCTCGCCGACGACGTCCCCGCGGCCGCCCGCTGGTACGCCGGCGTCCTCGACGCCGAGCCCTACTTCACCCGCCCCGTCGAGGGACCGGCCGCCTACGTCGAGTTCCGCCTCGGCGACGACGAGGACGAGCTCGGCATCATGGACGCCCGCTACGCCACCTGGGCGAGCGGCCGGCCGGCCGGCGCCGTCGTCCACTGGCACGTCGACGACCTGCCCGCCGCGCTGCGGCGCCTCGAGGACGCCGGCGCCACCGTCGTCTCCCCGCCCACCGTGCGCGGGGAGGGCTGGTCGACCGCGGTGGTCGCCGACCCGTTCGGCAACCTGCTCGGGCTCATCACCAGCCCGCACTGGGCCGCCGCCCACGGCGGCTGACCGGGCTCAGCTGCGCAGGTAGGACGCGCCGTTGACGTCGACGATCGTGCCGGTGCTGAACCGGGCCTCGGGCGAGGCCAGCCACAGCACCGCCGAGGCCACCTCCTCCGGGCGGGCGACCCGGCCGAAGGGCGACTGCGCGCGGACGGCGTCGCCGCCGGGGCCGTCGAGCACCTCGCGCGCCATCTCGGTCTGCACGAAGCCCGGCGCCACGGCGGTGACCGAGATGCCCAGCGGCGCCAGCGCCAGCGCCATCGACTGCGCGAAGGCGTTCATCCCGGCCTTCGAGGCGCCGTAGGCCGGGTTCTGCGGCTCGCCGCGGAAGGCGCCGCGGCTGGACACGTTGACCACCGCGCCGCCGCCGGCGGCGCGCAGGTGCGGCACGGCGCGGAAGGTGGCGTGCGCGGCGCCGAGCAGGTTGACCGCGAGCGTCCGCTCCCACACCTCCCGCCACTCCTCGAAGGAGGCGGTCAGCGGCGGGGAGGCCACGAAGACGCCGGCGTTGTTGACCAGCACGTCCAGCCCGCCCAGCGCCTCCGCGGCGGCGTCGACCATCGCGCCCACGGCCTCGGCGTCGGTCATGTCGGCCTGCACCAGCGCGTGGCCGGACCCGGGCAGCTCGGCGAGCACGGCCTCGGCGCGCTCCTCCGAGGTGCCCCAGTGGACGGCCACCCGGTCGCCGCGCCCGGCGAAGGCGCGGGCGATCGCGCGGCCGATGCCGCGGGAGCCACCGGTGACGAGGACGGCGCGCGAGGAGGAGGAGGAGGTCACGGGCGGGCAGTCAACCAGCCGTGCTCCAGCGGCCGCGGTGGACGACCTCCTCCACGCCCCGCCGGCCCCGCCTCAGCGACGGCGAGCGCCGGTCGTCCGCGCCCGGGTAGCCGACCGACACGACGCCGACCGGCCGGTGGGTGCCGGGGATCCCGAACGCGTCCCGGAAGGCGTCCACCCGCTCGGCCGGGACCCCGAACAGGCAGGCGCCCAGCCCCTCGTCGACGGCGGTCAGCAGCACCATCAGCGCCGCCATCCCGGCGTCGACGTCCCAGTACGGCACCGGCCAGCGGGCCTCGTCGCGGTCGGTCCAGCCCTTGTCCGGCTCGGCGTAGCGGTCGAGGTAGGCGTCCTTCGACGACAGCGGGACCACCAGCAGCGGCGCCCGCCGCATCCGGGTCAGCCACGCGTCGGGGCCGGGCGGGTGGGGGACGGCACCGGAGGCGGTCACCGACCAGAACAGGTCCCGCTCCGCGGGCGTCTCCAGCACCAGGAACGCCCAGCCCTGGGTGAACCCGGCCGACGGCGCCCGGATCGCGTGCTCGAGCAGCCGCTCGCGCACCTCCGGCGGCACCGGCCGGTCGGGGTCGTAGTCGCGCACCATGCGGCGCCTGCGGACGACGTCGGTGAACTCCACCCCCGCAGCCTGCCGTGGGCGAGCCAGGACACAGCGGGCCGGTCCCTAGGCTGGGGACGTGCCGACCCTCCAGCTGCTCCCCGCCGTCGACGTCGCCGACGGCCAGGCCGTCCGGCTCGTGCAGGGGGAGGCCGGCAGCGAGACCTCCTACGGCGACCCGCTCGACGCCGCCCTGCAGTGGCAGCGCGACGGCGCCGAGTGGGTGCACCTGGTCGACCTCGACGCCGCCTTCGGCCGGGGCGGCAACCGCGAGCTGCTGGCCCGGGTGGTCGGCGAGCTCGACGTCGACGTGGAGCTGTCCGGCGGCATCCGCGACGACGAGTCGCTGGCCGCGGCACTCGCCACCGGCTGCCGCCGGGTCAACCTGGGCACCGCGGCGCTGGAGTCGCCCGAGTGGTGCGCCCGCGCGATCGCCGAGCACGGCGACCGGATCGCCGTCGGCCTCGACGTCCGCGGCACCCGGCTGGCCGCCCGCGGCTGGACCCGCGAGGGCGGCGAGCTCTACGAGACCCTCGCCCGCCTCGACGCCGAGGGCTGCGCCCGCTACGTGGTCACCGACATCACCAAGGACGGCACGCTGCGCGGCCCCAACCTGGACCTGCTGCGCGAGGTGTGCGCCGCCACCCCGCGGCCGGTGGTCGCCTCCGGCGGGGTCAGCTCGCTCGACGACATCCGCGCACTGGCCGGGCTGACCGCGGTCGGCGTCGAGGGCGCGATCGTCGGCAAGGCGCTCTACGCCGGCGCGTTCACGCTGCCCGAGGCGCTGGCGGTCACCCGCGAGGCGTCGTCGTGACCGCGCGGCGGATCGGCTCCGGCGGGCCCTGGGAGGACGTCGTCGGCTACAGCCGGGTCGTCGTGCACGGCGACTCCGCCTGGGTGAGCGGCTGCACCGCCACCGTCGACGGCGCGGTCGTGCACCCCGGCGACATGGCCGCGCAGGCCCGGGTGGCCTTCGGCGTGCTGGTCGACGCGCTGGAGTCGGCGGGCCTGACCGCCGCCGACGTCGTCCGCACCCGGATGTACGTCACCGACACCAGCCGCTGGGAGGAGGTCGGGCGGGTGCACGGCGAGGTGTTCGGCGCCGTCCGGCCGGCCACCGCGATGATCGGCGTCGCCTCCCTGCTGCACCCCGACATGCTCGTCGAGGTCGAGGCCGACGCGGTGAGGTCCTCGTGAGCCTCGCCGTCCGCGTGATCCCGTGCCTCGACGTCGACGCCGGCCGGGTGGTCAAGGGCGTCAACTTCGTCGACCTGCGCGACGCCGGCGACCCGGTGGAGATGGCCCGCGTCTACGACGCCGAGGGCGCCGACGAGCTCACCTTCCTCGACATCACCGCCAGCTCCGGCGACCGCGAGACCACCTACGACGTCGTCCGGCGCACCGCCGAGAGCGTGTTCATCCCGCTGACCGTCGGCGGCGGCGTGCGCAGCCCCGACGACGTCGACCGGCTGCTGCGCGCGGGCGCGGACAAGGTCGCGGTGAACACCGCCGCGGTCGCCCGGCCCGAGCTGATCAGCGAGATCGCCGACCGCTTCGGCAACCAGGTGCTCGTCCTGTCCCTCGACGCCCGCCGGGTGCGCGACGGTGCGGCCACCGACTCCGGCTTCGAGATCACCACGCACGGCGGGCGCCGCGGCACCGGCCGCGACGCCGTCGAGTGGGTGGTGCAGGCCGCGCAGCTCGGGGTGGGGGAGGTGCTGCTCAACTCGATGGACGCCGACGGCACCCGCGCCGGGTTCGACACCGAGCTGATCCGCGCGGTGCGCCGCGAGGTGAGCGTCCCGGTGATCGCCAGCGGCGGCGCCGGCGCGGTCGAGCACTTCCCGCCCGCGGTCGAGGCCGGCGCCGACGCGGTGCTCGCCGCCAGCGTCTTCCACTTCGGGACGCTGCGGATCGGCGACGTCAAGGCCGCGCTGGCCGGCGCCGGCGTCCCGGTGCGCACCGCCGCGGACACGCCCCTGCGCTGACGGCGGCCAGGGGCCGTGCAGTTCCGCGGAAGTGCACGGGGCGCTTCCGCGGAAGTGCACGGGACCGTCAGTCGACGGGGGTGCCTCCCCGCACGGCCACCTCGGCCACGTCGCCGCGGCCGGTGGCCCACAGCAGGAGCTCCATCGGCTCGCCCTCGACGGTGGTGGGTGCCGACCCGGCGCGGACCCGCCTCCCGGGCCCGGGGACGTCGCTGCGCTGCAGCACCAGGCCGCCGGGGTGCTGCGCGGCCGCCATGCGGGCGAACAGCTGCGCCGCGCCCCAGAGCCGGTCGGCGTCGGCCAGCGGCAGCGCGCGCGGCGCCCAGCCGGGCTGCGCCCGCCGCACGTCCTCGTGGTGGATCGCGAACTCGGCGGAGTCCGCGAGCGCCGACACCCCGGGCCAGCCCATCGGCAGCCACGCCGGCGGGCCCTGCCGCACCCGGGCCACCAGCTCGGGATACGCCGTCGCGGTGCGCAGCCGCTCCTCGACCCGCTCCGCGTGGGCGTGCAGCCGGCCACCGACCGGCGTGCGCTCCAGCGCGTAGCCGGGCAGCGCGTCGGGGCGGCGGTCACGGGTCACCAGGTGGGCGGCCAGGTGCGCCGTCGTCCACCCCGCGCAGCAGGTCGGGGCGTCGGGGCCGAGGTCGTCGAGGAGGTCGGCGAGGGCCGCGCGCTCGCGGGCGGCGAGCGGGCGGGAAGAGGAGGTCACCGCGGCGGGTTACCGATCCCGTCCACCCGGAAAACCCGCAGGCCCCTGTCGGTGCCGCCGGTTAGCCTGACTAACGACTGCGAGTGCCGCGGTCGCGAACCCCGAGGAGATCCGTGCCCCGCGCCCGAGACGCCGTCGTCCGGCGGGGACTGCGCCACGTCGCCCGGTCCATCCGCGAGCAGCGCGGGATGTTCACCCTGGCCGTGGCCGCCAGCAGCCTCTACGCCGCGATGACCGTGCTGTCGGCGTTCGTCATCGGCGAGGTCACCGACCGGGTGGTGCTGCCGGCCTTCGCCGACGGCGACACCACCGCCGGCGCGCTCACCCTCGCCGTCGTCGTGATCCTCGGCGTCTCGGTGCTCAAGATCGTCGGCATCCTCGGCCGCCGGCTGTTCGCCGGCGTGATGGCCTACCGCCTGCAGGCCGACTACCGCCGCCGCGTCACCGCGCAGTACCTGCGGCTGCCGCTGGCCTGGCACCAGCGCCACCCCACCGGGCAGCTGCTGTCCAACGCGAACTCCGACGTCGAGGCCGCCTGGTACTTCGTCTCCCCGCTGCCGTTCGCCTGCGGGACGCTCGTGATGATCGCCATCACCGTCGTCGCGCTGGTGGCCACCGACCCGCTGCTGGCCCTGGTCGGCTTCGTCGTCTTCCCGCTGGTCTTCGTGGTCAACGCCGTCTACTCGCAGGTGATGAGCCCGCGGATGCAGCGGGCGCAGCAGCTGCGCGCCGAGGTCAGCGAGATCGCCCACGAGAGCTTCGACGCGGGCCTGGTGGTCAAGACCCTCGGCCGCGAGGACGTCGAGAGCGCCCGGTTCACCGAGCGCGCCCGGGAGCTCCGCGACGGGCTGGTGTCGGTCGGCCGGGTGCGGGGGCTGTTCGACCCGCTGATGGAGGCGCTGCCCAACCTCGGCACGCTCGCCGTGCTGGTGGTCGGCGCCGGCCGGGTCGCCTCCGGCGCCACCGACGCCGGCGACCTGGTGAGCATCGCCTACCTGTTCACGCTGCTCGCACTGCCCATCCGCGCGATCGGCTGGGTGCTCGCCGACCTCCCGCGCGCCCTCGCCGGCTTCGACCGGGTCACCCCGGTGCTCGACGCCACCGGCGAGACCCCGCACGGCCCGGAGACCGCACCGACCGGTGACGGCGGCGCCCGGCTGGGCCTGCGCGCGGTCGACCACGTCTTCGACGGCGCGTCGCAGCCGGTGCTGTCGCAGGTCACCTTCGACGTCGCGGCCGGCAGCACGGTCGCCGTCGTCGGGCCGACCGGCTCGGGCAAGTCCACGCTGGCCGGGCTGCTGGTGCGGCTGGTCGACCCGGCCGGCGGCGAGGTGCTGCTCGACGGCGTCGACCTGCGCCGGCTGCGCGAGGGCGAGGTCAGCGGTCAGGCCGCGTTCGTCCCGCAGGGCACCTTCCTCTTCGACGACACCGTCCGCGGCAACGTGACCCTGGGCGGGGAGTACGGCGACGGCGAGGTGCGCGCCGCGCTGCGCGTGGCCGCCGCCGAGGACTTCGTCGACCGGCTGCCCGAGGGTCTGGACACCCGCGTCGGCGAGCGCGGCGCCACCCTGTCCGGCGGCCAGCGGCAGCGGCTGGCCCTGGCCCGCGCCGTGATCCGCCGGCCCCGGCTGCTCGTCCTCGACGACGCCACCAGCGCCGTCGACCCCGCCGTCGAGGCGCGCATCCTCGACGCGCTGCGCTCGGCCGACCGGCCCTCGACGGTGGTCGTCGTCGCCTACCGGCAGGCCACCATCGCCCTCGCCGACGAGGTGGTGTGGCTGGAGAACGGCCGGGTCACCGCCCGCGGCAGCCACGAGGAGCTGCTGGCCACCGTGCCCGGCTACGCCGCGCTGGTCCGCGCCTACGCCCAGGCGGAGGTGGCGGCGTGAGCGCCGTGGACACCGAGCGGCGGGAGGGCGCGTTCGCCACGCTGCGCCGCGGGCTGCGGATGATGCCGGAGTTCCGCCGCGGGCTGCCGGCCACCTTCGCGCTCGCGCTGCTCGCCACCGCCGGGCGGGTGGTCGTGCCGATCGCCGTCCAGCAGGTCATCGACCGCGGCCTGCTCGCCCCCGGCGGCCCCGACCTCGGCCTGGTCCGCACGCTGGTCCTGGTCTGCGCGGTCGTCGTCCTGGTCACCGGGGTGGCGGTCTACCGGATGAACGTCCGGCTGTTCCGCACCACCGAGACCGCGCTGGCCGGGCTGCGCGCCCGGGCGTTCCGCCACGTGCACGACCTGTCGGTGCTGCACCAGCAGGGCGAGCGCCGCGGCTCCCTGGTCTCCCGCGTCACCAGCGACGTCGACCAGCTGTCCACCTTCATGCAGTGGGGCGGCGTCCTCGGCGTGGTCAGCCTCGGCCAGCTGGTCGTGGCCACCGTCGTCATGGCGGTCTACTCCTGGCAGCTGACCCTGCTGGTGCTCCTCTGCTTCCTGCCCCTGGCCTTCGCCGTCCGCTGGTTCGCCCGCCGGCTGCAGGTCGCCTACGGCGTGGTCCGCGAGCGGGTCGGCGACGTGCTCGCCGCGGTGTCGGAGTCCGTCGTCGGCGCGCCGACGGTGCGCGCCTACGGCATCCGCGAGCGGACGGCGGCCCGCCTGGACCGGGCCATCGGCCGGCACTACCGCGCCCAGGTCGACGCGCAGAAGGTCACCGCGGCCGTCTTCGTCACCGGCGAGTTCGCGGCCGCGGTCGCCAACGCCGCCGTCGTCGTGGTCGGCGTGCTGCTCGGCCTGGCCGGGGAGGTCACCGCCGGCACGCTGGTGGCGTTCCTGTTCCTCGTCACGCTCTTCGTCGCGCCGGTGCAGACCGCCAGCGAGGTGCTCAACGAGGGGCAGAACGCGGTCGCCGGGTTCCGCCGGGTGCTCGACGTCCTCGACACCGAGCCCGACGTCCGCGACCCCGCCGCCACCGGCACCGCGCGCGAGCTGCCGGCCGGGCCGCTGGGCGTCCGGCTCGAGCACGTCACCTTCCGCTACGCCCCGGGCGCGCGGGCGGCCCTCGACGACGTCGACCTCGCGCTGGCGCCGCGCCGCCGCTACGCCGTCGTCGGGGAGACCGGGTCGGGCAAGACGACGTTCGCCAAGCTGGTCACCCGGCTCATGGACCCCACCGAGGGCCGGGTGCTGCTCGGCTCCGACGCGACCGGCTGGGTGCCGCTGCCCGACGTGGCGTTCGCCTCGCTGCGCCGGCGGGTCGGCATGGTGCCGCAGGACGGCTTCCTGTTCGACGCCACCGTCGCCGACAACGTCCGCTACGGCCGCCCGGACCTCACCGACGAGCAGGTCACCGCGGCCTTCGCCGAGCTCGGCCTCGGCGACTGGCTGGCCGGCCTGGCCGACGGCGTCGCGACGGCGGTCGGCCAGCGCGGGGAGTCGCTGTCGGCGGGGGAGCGGCAGCTGGTCGCCATCGCCCGCGCGCACGTGGCCGCGCCCGACCTGCTGGTGCTCGACGAGGCCACCAGCGCCGTCGACCCGGCCACCGAGCGGCGGCTGACCCTGGCCCTGGACCGGCTCACCGAGGGCCGCACCACGCTGACCATCGCGCACCGGCTGTCCACCGCCGAGCGGGCCGACGAGGTGCTCGTCGTCGACGCCGGCCGGGTCGTGCAGCGCGGCACGCACGCGGACCTGGTCGACGCCGTCGGCCCCTACGCGCGGCTGCACGCCTCGTGGCGCCGGTCGTCGGCGGGGGAGCCCGAGCGCGTCGCCTGAGCGGGCGCCGGTCCTAGGCTCCGCGGTGTGACCGCGTCGTCCACGAGCCCCTCCCGCATGCCCGGCACGGCGATCGCCGCCGCGGCGGTCGGCGCCATCGGCGTGCTGCCGCTGGCCCTGGTCACCGTCCTGCCCTTCGTCCTCGGCGGCGTGCAGTCCGACGACGTCCGGGAGTGGTGGGTCTACGCGCTGCTCCTGCTGCCCGTGATCGAGGTCTTCGGCGTCGTCTGGCTGGTCTCCCGCCGGGGCCGGTGGCCGCTGCTCCTGGGCGCCGTGGCTTCGCTGGGCTTCGCCCTCCTCGTCATCGCGACGGCGGCCGCGGTCGGCGAGGACGTGGGCGCCGCGCCGGTCGTCGTGGCCGTCTGCCCGCTGGTGGCCGCCGGCCTCGCGCTCAGCCCCCGGGTGACGGCCTGGCTCGCCGGGCGGCGCCGCACGGGCTGACGGGGGCCGCCCAGCCGGCGCTCCTACGCTGACCGGCATGCCGTCGTCCCCGCCCCGCCGGACGACGACCCGCCGCTCCCCGCGGGCGGCGCCCGCGCCGTCGTCGGCCGTCCGGCGGACCGCCCCGCCCCCCGCGTCCGGCCGCCCGCTCACCGCGCCGTTCGCCGCGGTGTTCGGCCTGCTCGTCGCCGCCGAGGACCTCTACCTCGGCCGGCTGCTCTGGGACGGGCTGCCCCCGGGCTGGGGCTGGTACCTCGCCGCCTCCGCCGGACTGGCGGTGCTCGCGGTCGCCGGGTCGGTGCTGGTGTGGCTGGGCCGGGGCCGCGGGTGGCGGGTGCTCGCCGTGGCCGCGGTGCTGCCGCTGCTCCTGCTGCTCGGCGTGGCCCTGCTCTTCGGCGCCCTGGGCGACGGCTCGTCGGCCGGCTGGGCGCTGGCGCTGCTGGTCGGCCCGGCCGGCTGCCTGGCGCTGACGGTGCGCCGCCCGATCCGGGAGTGGACCCGTCCCGGCCGGGCGACACCGGCCCCGGTGCAGCCGGGGCGGACCCCCCGGGGCGGCCGCGCCCGCTAGCGTGCCCGCCGTGATCGACACAGACGTCGTCGTGGTGGGGGCCGGCCTGGCCGGGCTGGTGGCCACCGCCGAGCTGGCCGACGCCGGCCGGCGGGTGGTGCTCGTCGAGCAGGAGCCGGAGGCGTCCTTCGGCGGGCAGGCGTGGTGGTCCTTCGGCGGGCTGTTCCTCGTCGACTCGCCCGAGCAGCGCCGCCTGCGGGTGCACGACTCGCTGGAGCTGGCCCGCCAGGACTGGTTCGGCACCGCCGCCTTCGACCGCGCCGAGGACCACTGGCCCCGGCAGTGGGCCGAGGCGTACCTGGAGTTCGCGGCGGGGGAGAAGCGGGCCTGGCTGCGCGAGCAGGGCGTCGGCTTCTTCCCCGTCGTCGGGTGGGCCGAGCGCGGCGGCTACACCGCCACCGGCCACGGCAACTCCGTGCCCCGGTTCCACATCGTCTGGGGCACCGGCCCCGGCATCGTCGAGCCGTTCGCCCGCCGGGTCCGCGCCGCCGTCGAGCGCGGGCTGGTCGAGCTGCGCTTCCGGCACCGGGTGACCTCGCTGGTCGTCACCGACGGCGCGGTCACCGGCGTCCGCGGCGAGGTGCTCGAGCCCAGCGGCGCCGCCCGCGGCGAGGCCAGCTCGCGCACCGCCGTCGGGGACTTCGAGGTCGCCGCGCAGGCCGTCGTCGTCACCTCCGGCGGCATCGGGGGCAACCACGACCTGGTCCGGCAGAACTGGCCGGCCCGGCTGGGCCCCGCGCCGCAGCGGCTGCTGTCCGGCGTGCCCGCGCACGTCGACGGGCTCATGCTGCAGGCCACCGAGGCCGCCGGCGCCAACCTGATCAACCGCGACCGCATGTGGCACTACACCGAGGGGATCGCCAACCACTCCCCGGTGTGGGCGCGGCACGGCATCCGGATCCTGCCCGGCCCCTCCTCGCTGTGGCTGGACGCGACCGGGCAGCGGCTGCCGGTCCCGCTGTTCCCCGGTTTCGACACCCTGGGCACCCTCGCCCACATCGGGCAGACCGGGTACGAGCACACCTGGTTCGTGACGACGAAGAAGATCGTCGAGAAGGAGTTCGCGCTGTCGGGCTCCGAGCAGAACCCCGACCTGACGGGAAAGGACGTCCGGCTCCTGCTGGGCCGGGTCAAGGCGGGCGTCTCCGCGCCCGTGCAGGCATTCCTCGACCGCGGCGAGGACTTCGTGACGGCGACGTCGCTGCCCGAGCTGGTCACCGGGATGAACCGGATCACCGGCGGCGCGCCCGAGGTGTCGCTGGAGACCGTGGAGCGCGAGGTCGTCGCCCGCGACCGCGAGGTGGCCCACCCGTTCACCAAGGACCTGCAGATCACCGCGGTCCGCGGCGCCCGCAGCTACCTCGGCGACAAGCTCATCCGGGTGGCCCCGCCGCACCGGCTGCTCGACCCCGCGGCCGGCCCGCTCATCGCCGTCCGGCTCAACCTGCTCACCCGCAAGACCCTCGGCGGGCTGGAGACCGACCTGTCCGGCCGGGTGCTGCGCGCGAGCGGCGAGCCGTTCCCCGGCCTGTACGCGGCCGGGGAGGCGTCCGGCTTCGGCGGCGGCGGCATGCACGGCTACCGGTCGCTGGAGGGCACCTTCCTCGGCGGCTGCCTGTTCTCCGGCCGCGTCGCGGGCCGGGCGCTGGCGGCGGCCCTGTGAGCCCGCCCGGCAGCCCCTGGGCCGACCCGGCCGCGGGGACCGAACCGGTCGCCTACGCGGGGCCGCCGGTCACCGCCCCGTACGCCGCGCCGCCCCCGGTGTACGGGCCGTACGCGCCGGCGCCGGGCTGGCCGGCCGCGCCGTACTGGCCCGCCTACGGCCCGCCGGTGCCGCGGCGGCCGCGCCGGCCGGGGCAGGTGGTCGCCGCGGCGGTCCTCGCCTTCGTGCAGGCCGCCGTCGTCGCGCTGTCGTCGGCCTACGTGCTGCTGCTGGCCAGCGCGTTCGGCCTGTTCGCGAGCATCCCCGACCACTCCGGCGGCGGGAGCGACGACGTCTCCGCCCTGGTCACCGAGGTCACCGTGCTGTCGGCGGTGCAGCTGCTCTCGGCGGTCCTGCTGGTCGTCGCGGGGGTGCTGGTGCTCAACCGGCGCAGCCCGGGGGTGTGGTCGACGCTGCTCGTCGGCTTCGGCGTGCAACTCGCCCTGGCCGTCTACTGGCTGGTCCGGCTGACCTCCCTCGCCGACCTCGCGGGCTCCGACCCGACCGGCGTGCTCGTCGTCGGCGTGCTGCTCTACGCCGCCGCCCCGGCCGTCGGCCTGGGCCTGCTGCTGGCCGGCGCGGTCCGCCGGTGGGTCGCCGGCGCGGACGCGCCACCGGCCGCGGGGTGACCGCGCGGGGGCGCTGACCCGGCCGGTCCCCGCGGCGGGGGAGAATCGCCGGCATGCCCGCCGTGCCCGCCGTCGACTCCGCCCTCGACCCCGCCGTCGCCGCGCTGCTGCGCCGCGACCCGGCGGGGCTGGTCGCCGCCGTCGTGCAGCAGCACGACACCGGTGAGGTCCTCATGGTCGCCTGGATGGACGACGAGGCGCTGCACCGCACCCTGACCACCGGCCGGGCCACCTACTGGTCGCGCAGCCGCGAGGAGTACTGGGTGAAGGGCGAGACCTCCGGCCACCGGCAGTGGGTCCGCGACGTGCGGCTGGACTGCGACGGCGACGCGCTGCTGGTGCTCGTCGACCAGGAGGGCCCGGCCTGCCACACCGGCGAGCGCAGCTGCTTCCACCGCGACCTGGAGGTTCCCCGTGCGGCTCGGTGAGACCAGCCCCTCCCGCGAGGCCTTCGCCGCCCTCGACCAGCCGGTCGTGCCGGTCACCCGGCGGCTGCTGGCCGACGGCGAGACCGCCGTCGGCATCTACCGCAAGCTGGCCGGCAACCGGCCCGGCACCGTGCTGCTCGAGTCGGCCGAGCAGGGCAAGCGCTGGTCGCGCTACAGCTTCGTCGGCGTGCGCAGCGCCGGGGTCCTCACCGAGCGCGACGGCCGGACGCTGTGGCTCGGCGACCCGCTGCCCGGGCTCACCGACGACCTGCCCGAGGACCCGCTGGCCGCGGTCCGCACGCTGACCCGCCGGCTGCGCTCGCCGCGCCGGGAGGACCTGCCGCGGCTGACCGGCGGGCTGGTCGGCTACCTCGGCTACGACGTCGTCCGGCGGCTGGAGCGGCTGCCGGTCACCGCCGCCGACGACCTCGGCATGCCCGAGCTGTCGCTGGCGCTGGTCACCGACCTCGCCGTCCTCGACCACACCGACGGCACCGTGCTGCTCATCGCCAACGCCCTGACCGGCTCCGGGGACGCCGACACGGCCTGGGACGACGCCGTCGCCCGCCTCGACGCCATGGCCGCCGACCTCACCAAGGCGGTGCCGCCGGGCGTGGCCACGTTCACCCCCGCCGAGCCGCCGCCGGTGCGCAGCACAATGGCGCCGGGGCAGTACGAGGCCGGGGTGGAGACGGTGCGCGAGCACATCCGCGCCGGCGACGCCTTCCAGGTCGTGCTGGCCCAGCGGTTCGAGACCGACACCGACGTCGACGCGCTCGACCTGTACCGGGTGCTGCGGGCCACCAACCCCTCGCCGTACATGTACCTGCTGCGCTTCGCCGGCCGGGAGACGCCCTTCGACGTCGTCGGCTCCTCGCCGGAGGCGCTGGTGACCGTGACCGGCAGCTCGGCCGTCGTCCACCCCCCGGCCGGCACCCGCCCGCGCGGCGCCACCGAGGAGGAGGACCTGCGGCTGGCCGAGGGGCTGCTCGCCGACCCCAAGGAGCGCGCCGAGCACGTCATGCTCGTCGACCTCGCGCGCAACGACCTGGGCCGGGTGTGCGTGCCGGGCACCGTCGAGGTGCCCGACTTCATGCGGATCGAGTACTACAGCCACGTCATGCACCTGGTCTCCACCGTCGGCGGCGAGGTGGCGCCCGGCCGCGACGCGCTCGACGTCTTCGACGCGACCTTCCCGGCCGGCACCGTCTCCGGCGCCCCCAAGCCGCGGGCGATGGAGATCATCGAGTCGCTGGAGCCCACCCGGCGGGCGCTGTACGCGGGCACCGTCGGCTACCTGGACGCCAGTGGGGACATGGACATGGCGATCGCCATCCGCACCGCGGTGCTCCACCAGGGCCGGGCGTACGTGCAGGCCGGCGCGGGGATCGTCGCCGACAGCGACCCCGCCACCGAGGAGGCCGAGACCCGGCACAAGGCGCGGGCGGTGCTCTCGGCGATTGCGACCGCGGAGGGCATGCGGGAGGTGCGGTGAACGCCCGGCGGGAGCTGGGGACGGCGCTCGCCGGCTGCGCGGTCGCCGGCGGGCTGGCGCTGTCGGCGGGCGGGCAGACCTGGGCCACGGTCACGGCCGCCCGCCGCCCGCCGCTGCCGCCGGTCACCGAGACGCTCACCGGGTCGTCCGTGGCGCCGCTGGTGCCCGCCGCGGGGCTGCTGCTGCTCGCCGCGGCGGTCGCCGTCCTCGCGGTGCGCGGCGCCGGGCGGGTCGCGGTGGGGGCGCTGGTGGCGCTGGCGGGCGCGGCGCTGGCCTGGTCGTCGGTGCGCGTGCTGGCCGGCGGGGTGGACACGACCGCGGCGGCGCCGGGGGAGCGGCGCACCGCCGACCTCGCGGCGGCCTGGCCGGTGCTGTGCCTGGGAGCCGCCGTCGTCGCGCTGGCCGCCGGGGTGCTGGTCGCGGTGCGCGGCCGGCGCTGGCCGGCCATGGGCCGCCGCTACGAGCGGACACCCGGCGCGGCCGCCGCGCCGGCCCCGGCCCGCGCCCGCACCGCCGAGGACCGGGCGCTGGACGCCTGGCGCGCCCTCGACCGCGGCGACGACCCCACGGCCGACCCCGCCGACCCCGCGGACGACGCGACACCGGGCCCGGCCGGTGACCCGGCGGCCGGACCCCGGGGCCGCCGTCGCTAGGGTGGGTCCACCCGTCCCGACCGGCACCGGACCGGCCGACCGAGCAGCGAGGAGGCGGAGTGACCGTCCTCGACGACATCGTCGCCGGCGTCCGTGAGGACGTCGCGGCGCGCGAGGCGGCCACCCCGCTGGCCCAGGTCCGGGCCGCCGCCCGCGACGCCCGCCCCGCCCGCGACGCCCTGGCCGCGCTCCGCGAGCCCGGCGTCGGCGTCATCGCGGAGGTCAAGCGCCGCAGCCCGAGCAAGGGCGCGCTGGCCGACATCCCCGACCCCGCCGTCCTCGCCGCCCAGTACGCCGCCGGCGGCGCCCGGGTGATCAGCGTCCTCACCGAGCGGCGCCGCTTCGGCGGCTCGCACGCCGACCTGGCCGCCGTCCGCGCCGCCGTCGACGTGCCGGTGCTGTGCAAGGACTTCGTGGTCAGCAGCTACCAGGTGCACGAGGCCCGCGCCCACGGCGCCGACGTCGTCCTGCTGATCGTCGCGGCGCTGGAGCAGAACGCGCTGCTGGGCCTGCTCGAGCGGGTCGAGTCCCTGGGCATGACCGCGCTGGTCGAGGTGCACACCGAGGCCGAGGCCGACCGCGCGCTGGCCGCCGGCGCCTCGGTGATCGGCGTCAACGCCCGCGACCTCACCACGCTCGACGTCGACCTCGGCACGTTCGAGCGGATCGCGCCCGGGCTGCCCTCGGGCGTGGTCAAGGTGGCCGAGTCCGGCGTCCGCGGCCCGCGCGAGCTCATCGCCTACGCCTCCGCCGGCGCCGACGCGGTGCTGGTCGGCGAGGGCCTGGTCACCGCCGGCGACCCGCGCCAGGCGGTCGCCGACCTGGTCACCGCCGGCTCGCACCCCGCGGTCCCGCGCACCACGCGCTGACCCCCTCCACCACCTGGGGGTCGCCGCGCGGGACACTGGGGGGCATGACCACGAGTGCCGTCCACCCGCCCGAGCAGCGCAGCGACCCGGCGCGCCCGGCGTGGCCCGACGCCACCGGTCACTTCGGCGTCTTCGGCGGCCGGTTCGTCCCCGAGGCGCTGATCGCGGCCCTCGACGAGCTGACCGAGGCCTACGAGGCCATGCGGGTCGACCCCGCGTTCGTCGCCGAGTTCGCCGCCCTGCAGCGCGACTACACCGGCCGTCCGAGCCCGGTCACCGAGGTGCCGCGCTTCGCCGAGCACTGCGGCGGCGCCCGCGTGCTGCTCAAGCGCGAGGACCTCAACCACACCGGCTCGCACAAGATCAACAACGTGCTGGGCCAGGCGCTGCTCACCAGGCGGATCGGCAAGCAGCGGGTCATCGCCGAGACCGGCGCCGGCCAGCACGGCGTCGCCACCGCGACCGCCGCGGCGCTCATGGGCCTGTCCTGCACGATCTACATGGGCGAGGAGGACACCCGCCGGCAGGCGCTCAACGTCGCCCGCATGCGGCTGCTCGGCGCCGAGGTGATCCCGGTGAGCACCGGCTCGCGCACCCTCAAGGACGCCATCAACGAGGCCTTCCGCGACTGGGTGACCAACGTCGAGACCACCAACTATGTCTTCGGCACCGTCGCCGGCCCGCACCCGTTCCCGGCGATGGTCCGCGACTTCCAGCGGGTGATCGGCGACGAGGCCCGCGCCCAGGTGCTCGAGCGGGAGGGCCGGCTGCCCGACGCCGTCCTCGCCTGCGTCGGCGGCGGCTCCAACGCCATCGGGATCTTCACCGCGTTCGTCCCCGACGAGGGCGTGCGCCTGGTCGGCCTGGAGGCCGGCGGCGACGGCGTCGAGACCGGCCGGCACGCCGCGACGATCACCGGGGGAGCTCCCGGCGTGCTGCACGGTGCCCGCTCCTACCTGCTGCAGGACGACAACGGCCAGACGATCGAGTCGCACTCGATCAGCGCCGGGCTGGACTACCCCGGCGTCGGCCCGGAGCACAGCTTCCTGCACGACGTCGGCCGGGCCGAGTACCGCCCGGTCACCGACGCCGAGGCGATGGAGGCCTTCGCGCTGCTGTGCCGGACCGAGGGCATCATCCCGGCGATCGAGTCCGCGCACGCCCTCGCCGGCGCCATGCGGCTCGGCCGCGAGCTGGTGGCCCAGGGGGACGGTGGGCGGGGAGGCGAACCGCCGCTGCTGCTGGTCAACCTCTCCGGCCGGGGCGACAAGGACGTCGAGACCGCGTCGCGCTGGTTCGGCCTCGGCGACCGCGACGAGGTGGACCCCGGGCCCGGCATGGACACCCACCAGCAGCCCACCGAGGGCGCCGTCGCGTCCGGCGACGCGGTGCCCGGCCAGGCCGCGGGGAGCCAGGCATGAGCCGGCTGGAGGAGCGCATCCGCGCCGCCCGCGCCGAGGGCCGCGCCGCGCTGGTCGCCTACCTGCCGGTGGGCTACCCCAGCGTGGACGACTCGATCGCGGCCATGGTCGCGGCGGTCGAGGGCGGGGCCGACGTCGTGGAGATCGGCGTCCCGTACTCCGACCCCGGCATGGACGGCCCGGTCATCCAGCAGGCGGTCGAGCCCGCCGTGCGCGCCGGCGTCGGCATGCGCGACGTGCTGCGCGCCGTCGAGGCGGTCGACGCCGCGGGCGCGGTGCCGGTGGTGATGAGCTACTGGAACCCGGTCGAGCGCTACGGCGTCGAGCGGTTCGCCGCCGACCTGGCCGCGGCCGGGGGAGCGGGCGCGATCACGCCCGACCTCATCCCCGACGAGGCCGCCGCGTGGCTGGCCGCCGCCGAGGCCGCCGACCTCGACCGCGTCTTCCTCGTCGCGCCGTCGTCCACCGACGCGCGGCTGGCGTCGACCACCGCGGCCTGCCGCGGGTTCGTCTACGCCGCGTCCACGATGGGCGTCACCGGCACCCGCGCCACCGTCGGCGACGCCGCCGAGCGCCTGGTCGCCCGCACCCGCGCGGTCACCGACGTCCCGGTGTGCGTGGGCCTCGGCGTCTCCAACGGCGACCAGGCCGCCGAGGTGGCCGGCTTCGCCGACGGCGTCATCGTCGGGTCGGCGTACGTGCGGGAGCTGCTCGAGGGCCGCGGCGCCGACGGCGTGCGCCGGCTGTCCGAGGAGCTCGCCGCGGGCGTGCGCCGCCGGGTGGCCGTGGCGTGACCGTCCTCGCCAGCATCCCGAGCCCGGCCCAGGGGGTGTGGCACCTCGGGCCGTTCCCGCTGCGCGCCTACGCGCTGTGCATCATCGCCGGCATCGTCGCGGCCTGCTGGATCGCCGAGAGGCGCTGGGTGGCCCGCGGCGGGCGGCCCGGCGAGGTGCTCGACATCGCGATCTGGGCGGTGCCCTTCGGCATCCTCGGCGGCCGGCTCTACCACGTGATCACGACGCCGCAGCCCTACTTCGGGGAGGGCGGCGACCCGCTGCGGGCGTTCGCCATCTGGGAGGGCGGCCTCGGCATCTGGGGCGCGATCGCCCTCGGCGGCGTCGGCGCCTGGATCGCCTGCCGCCGCCGCGGCATCCCGCTGCCGGCCTTCGGCGACGCCATCGCCCCCGGCCTGTTGGTGGCCCAGGCGGTCGGCCGGCTGGGCAACTGGTTCAACCAGGAGCTGTTCGGCGGGCCCACCACGCTGCCCTGGGGCCTGGAGATCGACCTCGCGCACCGCCCCGACGGCTACGAGGCGTTCGCCACCTTCCACCCGACGTTCCTCTACGAGCTGCTGTGGAACCTCGCCGCGGCCGCCGTCGTGGTGTGGGCCGACCGCCGCTTCCGGCTGTCCCACGGCCGTGCGTTCGCGCTCTACGTCGCGCTGTACTGCGCCGGCCGGCTGTGGATCGAGGTCCTGCGCATCGACGACGCCAACCGCTTCTTCGGCGTCCGGCTCAACGTGTTCACCTGCATCGTGGTGGGCCTGCTCGCCGTGGCCTACATGGTCTGGCAGCGGGGCCGCCCGCGGGAGGTCCTCGACCGGGACGCCGGCGGCGGACGTGACGACGACGACACCCCGGCCGCCGACGCCGGCACCGCCGACGACGCCCCGACCAGCACCGACGCGCCCGCTGCGGAGCGGCGGGGTGACCGGTCTCACGACGCGCCGGGGACGCCCTGACAGGACGCGCCGACGGATCGGTTCGCGGCGGTGGGCCGGGTCCCGCCGCTGTGTACCCTCCTGTCCAGACCGGCCGGTGATCCCGGCGGGTCGCTCGCGTCGTAACCGGGCCAGCGCTGCCCCGCGGGACGACGACCCCGCGCAACCACCCGTGGGGCCGCCGGTCCTCCGCCTGTCCGGGCCACCGTGTCCCGGCCGGTCACCGGCTCCGCTGTCCTCCACTGCTTCCGTGCACCGCACCCTCTGACCACCGGCCGGGCCCCGCGCCCCGCGACGTCCTCCCGGGACCGCGCGCAGGCCGACGACGGGAGTGATCATGTCCGGGTCCCGCACCCCCGCCCCCCGCACCACCGCCGGCTCGGCCGTCCCCTTCTCGGCGACGCCCGCGGCCTCCGGTCTCTACGACCCGGCGAACGACTCGGATGCCTGCGGCGTCGCCTTCGTGGCCGACGCCCGCGGCCGCCGCTCCCGCGCGATCGTGGCCGCCGGCCTCACCGCGCTGCACAACCTCGACCACCGCGGGGCCGCCGGCTCCGAGCCCAACTCCGGGGACGGCGCCGGCATCCTGACCCAAGTGCCCGACGCGCTGCTGCGGGCGGGCGTCGACTTCGACCTGCCCCCGCTCGGCGAGTACTCGGTCGGCATCGCCTTCCTCCCGGTCGACGAGCAGGAGCGGGCCGCCCGCTACGCCGACGTCGAGCGGATCGCCGCCGAGGAGGGCCTGACCGTCCTCGGCTGGCGCGACGTGCCGGTCGACCCCGACGGCGCCGACCTCGGTCCCACCGCCCGCGCGGTCATGCCGCACTTCGGGCAGCTGTTCGTCGCCGAGACCATGGGCGCCCGCGCCGACCAGCAGGCCTTCGGCGGCCCGCGCGAGGTCAACGGCGTCACCCGGCTGGAGCGGCGCTCGTTCGTGCTGCGCAAGCGCGCCGAGCGGGAGGCCCGCGAGGCCGGCAGCTCCCTCTACGTCGTCTCGCTGTCCAGCCGCACCATCACCTACAAGGGCATGCTGACCACCGACCAGCTGCCCGCGTTCTTCCCCGACCTGCGCGACGAGCGCTACGAGTCGGCGATCGCGCTGGTGCACAGCCGGTTCTCCACCAACACCTTCCCGAGCTGGCCGCTGGCGCACCCGTTCCGGTTCATCGCCCACAACGGCGAGATCAACACCATCAAGGGCAACCGCAACCGGATGCGCGCCCGCGAGGCCAAGCTCGAGACCGAGCTGTTCGACGGCCCCGCCGGCCCGGCCTCCGAGCTCGGCCTGGACCGGGTCTTCCCGGTCACCGCGAGCGACTTCAGCGACTCGGCGACCTTCGACGAGGTGCTCGAGCTGCTGCACCTGTCGGGCCGCTCGCTGCCGCACGCGGTGCTGATGATGATCCCGGAGGCGTGGGAGAACCACGACGAGATGGACCCGGCCCGCCGGGCCTTCTACCGGTTCCACTCCTCGATCATGGAGCCCTGGGACGGGCCGGCCTGCGTCGCGTTCACCGACGGCACGCTCATCGGCGCCGTCCTCGACCGCAACGGCCTGCGCCCGGGCCGCTGGTGGCACACCAGGGACGACCTCGTCGTCCTCGCCAGCGAGGCCGGCGTCCTCGACATCCCGGCCGGCGACGTCGTCGCCAAGGGCCGGCTGCAGCCGGGCCGGATGTTCCTCGTCGACACCGCCTCCGGGCGGATCGTGTCCGACGAGGACGTCAAGGGCGCCCTGGCCGCCGAGCACCCCTACGAGGACTGGCTGCACGCCGGCCTGGTGCACCTGCCCTCGCTGCCCGAGCGGCGGCGCGCGCGGCCCAGCCACGAGTCGGTGGTGCGCCGCCAGCAGCTGTTCGGCTACACCGAGGAGGAGCTGCGCGTCCTGCTCACGCCGATGGCCGCCACCGGCGCCGAGCCGATCGGCTCCATGGGCACCGACACCCCGATCGCCGCGCTGTCGGACCGCTCGCGGCAGCTCTACGACTACTTCGGGCAGCTGTTCGCCCAGGTGACCAACCCGCCGCTGGACGCCATCCGCGAGGAGCTGGTGACCAGCCTCGGGCGCACCTTCGGCCCCGAGCAGAACCTGCTCACGGCCACCCCGGCCTCCTGCCGGCAGGTGTACCTGCCCTACCCGGTCATCGACAACGACGAGCTGGCCAAGATCCTGCACATCGACGACGACGGCGACCTGCCCGGCTTCGCCGCCGTCCGGATCACCGGCCACTTCGACGTCACCGGCGGCGGCCCCGCGCTGGTGCAGGCGGTCGAGGAGCTGCGGAACAAGGTCAGCAAGGCGATCGCGGCCGGCGCGCGGGTCATCGTGCTGTCCGACCGCGACTGCGACGAGAACCGCGCGCCGATCCCGTCGCTGCTCATGACCGCCGCCGTCCACCACCACCTGGTGCGCGAGCGCACCCGCATGGAGGTCGGCCTGGTCGTCGAGTCCGGCGACTGCCGCGAGGTGCACCACGTCGCGCTGCTGCTCGGCTACGGCGCAGCCGCGGTCAACCCCTACCTGGCCTTCGAGTCCATCGAGGACCTCATCCGCGACGGCGTCCTCACCGGCGTGCAGCCCGCCCAGGCGGTGCGCAACGTCGTCAAGGCGCTCGGCAAGGGCGTCCTCAAGGTCATGAGCAAGATGGGCATCAGCACCGTCGGCTCGTACACCATGGCGCAGATCTTCGAGGCCGTCGGCCTGTCCCAGGACGTCGTCGACGAGTACTTCACCGGCACCTCCTGTCCCCTCGGCGGCGTCGGCATGGACGTCCTCGCCGAGGAGGTCGCCATGCGGCACCGGCGCGCCTACCCGGAGAACCCCACCGAGCGCGCGCACCGGCGGCTCGAGACCGGCGGCGAGTACCAGTGGCGCCGCGAGGGCGAGGTGCACCTGTTCAACCCCGAGACGGTGTTCCTGCTCCAGCACGCCACCCGCTCGCGGCAGTTCGAGGTGTTCCGGCGCTACACCGACACCGTCGACGCGCTGTCGGAGGAGGCCGCGACGCTGCGCGGCCTGTTCGAGATCAGGAAGGGCGTGCGCCCGTCGGTGCCGCTCGAGGAGGTCGAGCCGGCCAGCGAGATCGTCAAGCGCTTCCAGACCGGCGCGATGAGCTACGGCTCCATCTCGCAGGAGGCGCACGAGACCCTCGCCATCGCGATGAACCGGCTCGGCGGCAAGTCGAACACCGGTGAGGGCGGCGAGGACCCCGACCGCTACGTGCCCGACCCGAACGGCGACCTGCGCCGCTCGGCGATCAAGCAGGTGGCCAGCGGCCGCTTCGGCGTGACCAGCGAGTACCTGGTCAACGCGGACGACATCCAGATCAAGATGGCGCAGGGCGCCAAGCCCGGCGAGGGCGGCCAGCTGCCCGGCGGCAAGGTCTACCCGTGGGTGGCCCGCACCCGGCACTCGACGCCGGGCGTCGGCCTGATCAGCCCGCCGCCGCACCACGACATCTACTCGATCGAGGACCTCAAGCAGCTCATCCACGACCTCAAGAACGCGAACACCGAGGCGCGGGTCAACGTCAAGCTGGTCGCCGAGGTCGGGGTGGGGACGGTCGCGGCCGGCGTCAGCAAGGCGCACGCCGACGTCGTCCTGATCTCCGGGCACGACGGCGGCACCGGCGCCGCCCCGCTGACCTCGCTCAAGCACGCCGGCTCGCCGTGGGAGCTCGGCCTGGCCGAGACCCAGCAGACGCTGCTCGCGAACGGGCTGCGCGACCGGATCGTGGTGCAGGCCGACGGCCAGATGAAGACCGGCCGCGACGTGCTCGTCGCGATGCTGCTCGGCGCCGAGGAGTACGGCTTCGCCACCGCTCCGCTGGTGGTGTCGGGCTGCATCATGATGCGGGTCTGCCACCTGGACACCTGCCCGGTCGGCGTGGCCACCCAGAACCCGGAGCTGCGCAAGCGGTTCACCGGGCGGCCGGAGTTCGTCGTCACCTTCTTCGAGTTCCTCGCCGAGCAGGTCCGGCAGTACCTCGCCGAGCTGGGTTTCCGCTCGGTCGACGAGGCCGTCGGGCACACCGAGCTGCTCGACACCCGGCGCGCGGTCGACCACTGGAAGGCCAGCGGCCTGGACCTCTCGCCGATGCTCGCCCAGCCCGAGCTGCCCGAGGGGGCGTCCCGCCGGGCGGTCCGCACCCAGGACCACGGCCTCGATGTCGCGCTGGACCAGACGCTGATCCAGCTGTGCGAGGGCGCCCTGCTCGACGCGCGGCCGGTGCGCCTGGAGCTGCCGGTGCGCAACGTCAACCGCACCGTCGGCACCATGCTCGGCTCGATGGTCACCCGCCGCTTCGGCGGCGAGGGCCTGCCCGACGGCACGATCGACCTGACCTTCACCGGGTCGGCCGGCCAGTCCTTCGGCGCCTTCGTGCCGCGCGGCGTCACCATGCGGCTGCTCGGCGACGCCAACGACTACGTCGGCAAGGGCCTGTCCGGTGGCCGGATCGTCGTCCGCCCGGCGCTCGAGGCGACCTTCGCCGCCGAGGACAACGTCATCGCCGGCAACGTCATCGGCTACGGCGCCACCAGCGGGGAGATCTTCCTGCGCGGGCGGGTCGGCGAGCGGTTCTGCGTCCGCAACTCCGGCGCGCTGGCCGTCGTCGAGGGCGCCGGGGACCACGCGCTGGAGTACATGACCGGCGGCCGCGCGGTGATCCTCGGGCCCACCGGCCGCAACGTCGCGGCCGGCATGTCCGGCGGCATCGGCTACGTCCTGGACCTCGCCCGGCACCGGGTGAACCCGGAGATGGTCGACGTCGAGCCGCTGGACGGCGAGTCCGCGCAGTGGCTGCGCGACGTGCTGGTCCGGTACCACGCCGAGACCGAGTCGCCGGTCGCGGCGGCCCTGCTGGCCGACTGGGGCCGCTGGTCCGAGCAGTTCAGCGTGATCATGCCGCGCGACTACCGTCGCGCTCTCGAGGCCCGGCGCGCCGCCGAGGCCGCGGGCACGGATGTGGATCGAGCAGTGATGGAGGCCGCACGTGGCTGACTCCACGGGGTTCCTGAAGTACGAGCGGGCCCTGCCGCCCCGGCGGCCGGTCGACGTCCGCATCCTCGACTGGAAGGACGTCTACCTCTCCCGGCAGAACGGGGAGGACGGCGTCTACCCGGTCGCCGCGCTGCGCCAGCAGGCCGCGCGGTGCATGGACTGCGGCATCCCGTTCTGCCACCACGGCTGCCCGCTGGGCAACCTGATCCCGGAGTGGAACGACCTCGCCCGCCGGGACGACTGGCGCGACGCGATCGAGCGGCTGCACGCGACCAACAACTTCCCGGAGTTCACCGGGAAGCTGTGCCCGGCCCCCTGCGAGGGCGCCTGCGTGCTGAACCTGCAGGACTCGCCGGTCACGATCAAGCAGATCGAGTGGGAGATCATCGACCAGGCCTTCGAGCGGGGGTACGTCGAGCCGCAGACCCCGGCCGAGCGCACCGGCAGGAAGGTCGCCGTCGTCGGGTCCGGGCCGGCCGGCCTCGCCGCGGCCCAGCAGCTCACCCGCGCCGGGCACGACGTCACCGTCTACGAGCGGGCGGACAAGGTCGGCGGGCTGCTCCGGTACGGCATCCCCGAGTTCAAGATGGAGAAGGCCGTCCTGGACCGGCGGCTGGACCAGATGCGCGCCGAGGGCACCCGTTTCGTCACGGGCGTCGAGGTCGGCGGGTCGGGGGAGGGCGACCTCTCCGCCGAGCAGCTGCGCGGGGAGCACGACGCCGTCGTGATCGCCGCCGGCGCCACCATCGGCCGCGACCTGCCCGCCCCCGGGCGCGAGCTCGACGGCATCCACCTGGCGATGGAGTTCCTGCCCTTCGGCAACCGGCAGGCGCTCGGCGAGCTCGACGACCCGCCGATCTCCGCCCACGGCAAGGACGTCGTGATCATCGGCGGCGGCGACACCGGCGCGGACTGCCTGGGCACCTCGCACCGGCAGGGCGCCCGCTCGGTCACCCAGCTGGAGATCATGCCCGCGCCGCCGGACAAGCGGGCCGAGGGCAACCCCTGGCCGACCTACCCGATGATCATGCGGGTCTCCTCGGCGCACGAGGAGGGCGGCGAGCGGCTGTACTCGGTCAACACCGAGCGCTTCCTCGGCGACGACGAGGGCCGCGTGCGCGCCCTGGTCATCCACGAGGTGGAGAGGGTCGACGGCCGGTTCCAGAAGGTCGAGGGCACCGAGCGCGAGCTGCCGGCCCAGCTGGTCCTGCTGGCCATGGGCTTCACCGGCGTGCAGCGCGAGGGCCTGGTCGAGGCGCTGGGTCTCGACGTCGACGGGCGCGGCAACGTCGCCCGCGACGGCGAGTTCATGTCCACCGTGCCCGGCGTGTTCGTGGCCGGCGACGCCGGCCGCGGCCAGTCGCTGATCGTGTGGGCCATCGCCGAGGGCCGCGCCGCCGCCGGCGCTGTCGACCAGTGGCTGACCGGCAGCTCCATGCTGCCCCGGCCGGTCACCCCGACCGCGGTGGCGCTGCGGTAACACCGCGGTCCTCCGGACCGCACCGCGGCCACGTGCCGTCCCACCAGGCGGAGCCCCGCGGTCGTGTCCTCCTCGGGGGACCCTCCGGGCCCCCGCTCGTCGGACCACCCAGGGGCCGGGCCCTCGCGACACCCGCGGGGACCCGGCCCCTGTCCGTTCCGCCGGAGGCGGCCCACTAGCGTTTCCCCCATGTCCCGCCGCGCGAAGATCGTCTGCACCCTGGGCCCGGCCACCAGCTCCCTCGAGCAGATCACCGCCCTGGTCGAGTCGGGGATGGACGTCGCCCGGCTCAACTTCAGCCACGGGGCGCACGCCGACCACGAGAAGGCCTACCTCCACGTGCGCCAGGCGTCGGACCGCACCGGCCGCGCCGTCGCCGTCCTGGCCGACCTGCAGGGCCCCAAGATCCGCCTCGGCACGTTCGCCGACGGCCCGGTCCACTGGGCCACCGGCAGCCGCGTCTGCATCACCGTCGACGACGTCGAGGGCACCGCCGAGCGCGTCTCGACCACCTACAAGGGCCTGGCCAACGACGCCCGCGTCGGCGACCGGCTGCTGGTCGACGACGGCAAGCTCGCCCTGTCGGTCGTCTCCGTCGACGGGCCCGACGTCTGGTGCCTGGTCGTCGAGGGCGGCGAGGTCTCCAACAACAAGGGCCTGTCGCTGCCCGGCGTCGCCGTGAGCGTGCCGGCGCTGTCGGAGAAGGACGAGGAGGACCTCCGCTTCGCCCTGCACCTGTCGGTCGACTTCGTCGCGCTGTCGTTCGTCCGCTCGCCCAGCGACGTCGAGCTGGTGCGCGACATCATGCGCCAGGAGGACGTGCACGTCCCCGTCATCGCCAAGCTGGAGAAGCCCGAGGCGGTGGCGAACCTGGAGGCGATCGTCGAGGCCTTCGACGGGGTCATGGTGGCCCGCGGCGACCTCGGCGTGGAGCTGCCGCTCGAGCAGGTGCCGCTGGTGCAGAAGCGCGCCGTGCAGGCCGCCCGCGAGCGCAACAAGCCGGTCATCGTCGCCACCCAGATGCTCGAGTCGATGATCACCAACTCGCGGCCCACCCGCGCCGAGGCCTCCGACGTCGCCAACGCCGTCCTCGACGGCGCCGACGCGGTGATGCTCTCCGGCGAGACCTCGGTCGGGCGCTACCCGATCGCGACGGTGCGCACCATGGAGCGGATCATCGACGCCGTCGAGAGCTCCGACGCGCGGGCCCCGGAGATCACCCGCCGGTCCCGGTCCCGCTCCGGTGCCATCGTCCGCGCGGCCCGGGACATCGGCGAGGCGCTCGACGTCAAGGCGCTGTGCACCTTCACCCAGACCGGCGAGACCACCCGGCGGCTGGCCGCGCTGCACCCCCGCCAGCCGCTGCTGGCCTTCACCGTCGACGGCCGGGTCCGCAGCCAGCTGGCGCTGTCGTGGGGCGTGGAGACCTTCCTCGTGCCCTCGGTGCAGCACACCGACGACATGGTCGAGCAGGTGGACTTCTCGCTGCTGTCCATCGGCCGGCTCCGGGTCGGCGACCGCGTCGTCGTCGTCGCGGGCAGCCCGCCGAACACGGTCGGGTCGACCAACCTCATCCGGGTGCACGAAGTCGGCACCGACTCGTGACCGGCGGCGGGACCCAGGCCGCCGCGCTGATGAGCGTCCTCGACCTCGAGGAGCGCTCGCCCGACGTCTTCGTGGGGCAGACCCCGACGACCACGCTGCAGCGCATCTTCGGCGGGCAGGTGGCCGGGCAGGCGCTCATGGCGGCCACGCGCACGGTGCCGGGCGAGCGCGGCGTGCACTCGCTGCACTCCTACTTCCTGCGGCCCGGTGACCCGCACGAGGAGCTGCGCTACACCGTCGAGCGGATCCGCGACGGCCGGTCCTTCTCCACCCGCCGGGTCATCGCCTGCCAGACCCGGCGCGGTGAGGACGTCGCCGTCTTCGCGCTGACCGCGGACTTCCACGCCGGCGAGCCGGCCGTCGTCACCCACTCCCGGCCGATGCCCGAGGTGCCGCGGCCCGAGGAGCTGCGGTCGCTGGCCGACCACGCCGCCGGGCACGGCGACCTGGCGGCCCCGGCGCTGGAGATCAGCCGGGCCGTGGAGCAGCGGCCGCTGGTCAACCCGTTCGCGCCGGAGCCGAAGACCCCGCCGGCCACCCAGTCGCACGCCTGGTTCCGGGTGGCCGGCCGGCTCCCCGACGACGCCGGGGTGCAGGCCGCGGCCCTGACCTTCGTCAGCGACCTGACGCTGCTGTCCGCGGGGCTGGCGCGGCTGGGCGGCGGGTGGGGCGGGCGCTACGTCGGCTCCAGCCTCGACCACGCCATCTGGTTCCACGCGCCGTTCCGCGCCGACGAGTGGTTCCTCTACGAGACCGACAGCCCGGCCGCATCCGAGGGCCGCGCGCTGTGCTTCGGCAACATCTGGACCGCCGACGGCCGGCACGTGGCCACGGTGGCCCAGGAGGGGCTCATCCGGTCACTGGGGGAGTAGCCGGGACGGCCTCGGCCGGCTCCGCCCCGGCCGGGGTCTCCTCCGGGGTCTCCTCCGGGGCCGCCTGCCGCTCGGCGGCCTGCTGCTCGGCCGCCGCCTGCTCGGCGGCGTGCCGCCGGGCCGCCTCCTCCTCGGCCGCCCGCCGCTCGGCCTCCTTGCGCTCGGCCTCGGCGCGGGCGCGCTCGGCGGCCTGCTCGGCGAAGTCGGCGGCCAGCCAGTCGTGGCCCTCGCACAGCAGCGCCCACGCCCGCTCGACGTGGGCCCGCGTCGTCGCCGGCGCGCCGATCGCCACCCTCAGCACCACCGAGCCGCGCACGGTCGTGTGGGTGAGGTAGACCTCGCCGCCGTCGTTGAGCCGTTCCAGCAGCGTCATGGTCGCGACGTCGGCGTCGACGTCGGCCGGCCAGCGCGGCCGCAGGCACACCAGCGACAGCGGGTGCGGGGTGGCGACGTCGAAGCGGTCGTCGGCGTCGGCCCAGCCGGCGAGCTCCTGCGCCAGCGCGACACCGGACCGGACGTGCGCGCGCAGCCCCTCGGCGCCGTACCAGCGCAGCACGGTCCACAGCTTGAGCGCGCGGAACCGGCGGCCCAGCTCGATCTGCCAGTCGCGGTAATCGACGACCGCGCCGGCCTCGGTGGCGGCGTTGCGCAGGTACTCGGGGAGGATCGACAGCGCGCCGGTGAGCGCCGCCCGGTCGGCGACCCAGAACAGCGTCGCGTCGAAGCCGGTGAGCAGCCACTTGTGCGCGTCGGTGGTGTAGCTGTCGGCCTCCTCGACGCCGGCCTGCAGGTGCCGCAGCTCCGGGGCGACGGCGCTCACGCCCGCGTACGCGGCGTCGACGTGCAGCCAGGCGCCGTGGCGGCGGCAGATCGCCCCGATCTCGGCGAGCGGGTCCACCGCGGTGGTCGACGTCGTCCCGACCGTGGCGCAGACCAGCACCGGCTCGAGCCCGCGGGCGGTGTCGCGCTCCAGCCGGGCGGCGAGGGCGGCCGGGCGCATCGCCAGGTCGCCGTCGACCTCCACGACCCGGATGGCGTCGGTGCCGAGCCCGGCGATCCGGACGGCCTTCTCCATCGAGGAGTGCGTCTCGGAGGAGACGTAGACCGTGTACTCCTCGGGCACCACGCCGTGCCGGACGGTGGCCCCGCCGCTGGCCCGGTGCAGCGCGGCGAGCAGGGCGACCAGGTTGGCCCCCGAGCTCGAGTCCTGGACGACGCCGCCACCGCTGCCCGTGGAGCGGAACGCCTCCGGCAGCCCGAGCAGGTCGGCCAGCCAGTCCAGGACGTGCTGCTCGAGCTCGGTGGCCGCCGGGCTGGTCACCCACGACATGCCCTGGACGCCCAGGCCCGCGGAGAGCAGGTCGCCGAGCACCGAGGGGCCGGAGGTGTTGGCCGGGAAGTAGGCGAGGAAGCCGGGGTGCTGCCAGTGGGTGACACCCGGCAGGACGACCTGCTCGAGGTCGGCGAGGACCGCGGAGAACGGCTCGCCCTGCTCGGGCGCCGACGGCGGGAGCGCCGCGCGGACGTCGCCGGGGGAGACCCGCGAGCGGACGGGGAAGGACTCGATGCGCGCCCAGTAGTCGGCGATCCAGTCGACCACCTCGTGACCGTGCTGCCGGAACTGCTCGGGGGTCATGTGGGGCACGGGCTCGCTCACCCCGACACCGTATGCGGTGCTCCCGGGATGACCGCGGGACGACGCCGGGACGAGAGCCGCCCTGCGGTGCGGTGGGAGGAGTGGGGGCCGGAGGCTCCCGCGAGCGAGCGCCGGGTGCGGCTCAGCGCAGGTCGGGGACGGCACGCGGTGGCGGTGTCGTCCGGAGGACGACGGTCGAACGGAGTGCCCCCGGTGCGACTCGAACGCACACTGCGCGGGTTTTGAATCCGCTCCCTCTGCCGATTGGGGTACGGGGGCAGGCGCCGCGACCGACGTCACGACCCGGTCAGCGTAACCGGGACGCCACTCCCGGCCGTCGTCGCTAGGCTCCTGCGCGTGAGCAGCGAGCCGACCCGGGTCCTCATCGCCGAGGACGAGGCCCTCATCCGCCTCGACCTCAAGGAGATGCTCGAGGAGGAGGGGTACGTCGTCGTCGCCGAGGCCGGGGACGGGCAGACCGCCGTCGACCGGGCCCGGGAGCTGACGCCGGACCTCGTCATCCTCGACATCCAGATGCCGGTCCTCGACGGGCTGGCGGCCGCCGAGCAGATCGCCTCGGCGCGGATCGCGCCGGTCATCGTGCTCACCGCCTTCAGCCAGCGCGAGCTGGTCGAGCGGGCGCGCGACGCCGGCGCCATGGCCTACCTGGTCAAGCCGTTCTCCAAGAACGACCTGGTGCCGGCCATCGAGGTGGCCCGCGCGCGGTTCACCGAGATCGCCGCGCTCGACGGCGAGGTGCGCACGCTCGAGGAGCGGCTCGAGGCCCGCAAGGTCGTGGAGAAGGCCAAGGGCCGGCTCATGGCCGAGCAGGGGATGACCGAGGCCGAGGCCTTCCGCTGGATCCAGCGCACGGCCATGAACGAGCGCACGTCGATGAAGGCGCTCGCCGAGCGGATCCTCGCCACGGACGGGGCTGCTGCGGAGGGTGCACCCTCCCGGGGGAACGCGTAACCCGGCCGGAACAGGCCAGGTCACGACCCCATCACGGTCTCAACCGTCCCGCATCTATACCCGCACCCAGCAGTTACGTTCACCGGACTGACGGGGCCCCGGCACGTCCGGGGCCCGCCGGACCGACGTACGACAACTGGGAGTTGCTGGATGCGCACGCGTACCTACGCCCGCAGCATCGCCGTCACCTCCGCCGCGCTCGTCGCCCTCACCGCGTGCGGTGGCGGGGACGACGGTGGCAGCGGCTCGGGCGGCGACGCCTCGGGCGGCGGCGAGAAGCAGGTCAACATCTACGGCACCGACGGCAACATGGGCAACGCCCTCGGTGAGGACTTCACCGACGACGGCGCGCTCGCCGGCATGCGGGGCACCACGCCCCTCACCGAGCTGGGCCCGGAGTTCACCGACCGGCTGCTCGAGGTGGACCCCAACCTGCAGGACTACAACTACGCCGGTGAGACCTACGACGCGGTGATCGTCACGGCGCTGGCCGCGCAGGCCGCCGGCACCAACGACGCCAACACCTTCAAGGCGTACGTCAACGGGATCACCACCGGCGGCGACAAGTGCACCGACTTCGCCGCGTGCCTGGAGATCATCAACAACGGCGGCAACGTCGACTACGACGGCATCTCCGGCCCGCTGGCCTTCACCGACGCCGGTGAGCCGGCGGCGGCCAGCTTCGGCCTGCTGCAGTTCGGCGACGACAACGCGCTGGACAACGACGCCACCGAGTACGTCATCGCCGGTGACGAGGCCAACGCCGCCACCGACGAGGGCCCGGCGTACGCGCCGGCCGGCACGACCGGCGGCCCGCTGGTCATCGGCACGCTGCTGCCGCTGACCGGCAACCTGGCCTTCCTCGGCCCGCCGGAGGTCGCCGGCGCCAAGCTGGCGGTCAACGACATCAACGCCGCCGGCGGCGTGCTGGGCCAGCCGGTCCAGCTCGTCGAGGGTGACTCCGGTGACGCCTCCACCGACACCGCCACCCAGACCGTGGACCGGCTGCTGCAGTCCGGCGTGAACGCGATCATCGGTGCCGCGTCCTCCGGTGTGAGCCTGACGGTCATCGACGCCATCACCGGCGCCGGTGTCCTGCAGTTCTCCCCGGCGAACACGTCCGACCAGTTCACGAACTACAACGACAACGGGCTGTACTTCCGCACCGCCCCGCCGGACACGCTGCAGGCCCGCGCCCTCGCGGACCTGATCATCGCGGACGGCAACAACACCGTGGGGATCCTCGCGCTCAACGACCCCTACGGCACGGGCCTGGCCGAGAACACCAAGAACAACCTGGTCAGCGCCGGCCTCTCCGAGGACGACATCGTCAGCGTGACGTACGACCCGCAGGCGGCGAACTTCGACGCCGAGGTCCAGCAGATGGCCGACTTCAACCCGGACGCGATCGTCGTCATCGGGTTCGAGGAGTCCTCGCGGATCCTGCAGGGCCTCAACGACCAGGGCGTCGGCCCGCAGCGGTGACCCCGCGGCGGTGAGGTAGTCACCATCCGGCAGCGGCCCGGTACCCCTCGCGGGGTGCCGGGCCGCTGTCGTGTGCTCAGCGCTGCAGCGACTGGCCCTCGGGCGCCCAGTCGGCCGGGCGCCCGCGGTGGTTGGAGAACTCCACCGCCCAGCGCCACCAGCTGCGGTCGGGCGCGTGCTCCCAGCGCAGCAGGACGCCGACCTCCCCGCCGGGCAGCAGCACCGGCAGGCCCCGGTGGCTCTCGTCGGGCCACACCTCGCTGCGCCGCAGGCCGCCGTCGGCCAGCTCGAGCAGCGTGACGGGGGAGTAGTCGCCGTCGCGGTCGGCGTCGCCGCGGGCCACGACGGTGTCGTCGTCGGCGGTGACCCGCACCGCCAGGCGGGCGGGCGCCGCGTGCACGAGCACGCGGGAGAAGCCGCCGGCGGTCAGCGCCCGGCAGAAGTCCAGGCCGTTCATGCCGCCGTCGCGGCCGCGCAGGTCCCAGGTCCAGTTCACGGACCGGCTCCTACCCACCCGGACCCCGGACGACGAGAGGCCGGCGCCCCGTCGAGGGACGCCGGCCTCGTCAGGGGCCCGCGGGCGGTCAGTGCGCCTTGGCGAGGGTCCCCAGGTAGAGCTCGATGACCTTCGGGTCGGTCATCAGCGACTGGCCGGTGTCGGTGTAGGCGTTGCGGCCCTGGTCGAGCACGTAGCCGCGGTCGCAGATCTGCAGGCACCGCCGGGCGTTCTGCTCGACCATGATGATCGAGACCCCGGTGGCGTTGATCCGCCGGCAGCGGATGAACACCTCGTCCTGGTAGGCGGGGGACAGGCCGGCCGACGGCTCGTCGAGCAGCAGCACCGACGGGTCCATCATCAGCGCCCGGCCCATGGCCACCATCTGCCGCTCGCCGCCGGACAGCGCGCCCGCCTTCCCCTTGCGCCGCTCGCCGAGCAGCGGGAAGAGGTCGATGACGTAGTCGAAGCGCTCCTTGAACGTCTTCGGCCGCAGGTAGACGCCCATCTGCATGTTCTCCTCGATGGTGAGCGAGGGGAACACGTTGTTGTTCTGCGGCACGTAGCCGACGCCCATGGACACCAGCCGGTGCGCCGGCGCGGAGGTGATGTCCTCCCCGCGCAGCTTCACCGACCCCGAGCGCACCGGGATGAGCCCGAACAGCGTCTTGAGCAGCGTCGACTTGCCGGCGCCGTTGGGGCCGATGATCCCGACGAGCTCGCCGTCCTGCAGGTAGAAGTCGGCGCCGCGCAGGATGTTGACCCCCGGCACGTAGCCGGCGACGAGGTCGTCGGCGCGCACCAGGGCGCCCTCGGCGAGGCGCAGGTGCTCCTCGCGGGTGGCGGCCTTCTCCGCCGGCGACAGCTCCGCGGCGCCCGCGGCGGCCTCCTCGGCGCGGGTGACGTCCTCGCCGGACTCGTCGACCCGGAACAGCGGCTCGCTCATCGGTCGGTCTCCCTGCGGGTGTCGGAGCCCAGGACCTCGCCGCCGCCGTGCTCCTCGGCGGCGATCTGCGCCTCGGCCTGGGCGAGGACCTGGTCCTCCTCCTCGACGGTCAGCGGGGCGTCGTGGTGCGCGCCGAGGTAGGCGTCGACCACGGCCTGGTTCTGGCTGATGGACTCGGGCGGCCCCTCGGCGATCACCCGGCCGGCGGCCATGACGACCACCCAGTCGCTGATGTCGCGGACGACGTCCATGTCGTGCTCGACGAAGATCACCGTCATGCCCTCCTCGCGGAGGTCCTTGACGTGCCCGAGCAGGCTCTGGGTCAGCGCCGGGTTCACGCCGGCCATGGGCTCGTCGAGCATGACGACCTTGGGGTCGCTCATCAGCGCGCGGGCCATCTCCAGCAGCTTGCGCTGACCGCCGGAGAGGGTGCCGGCGAACTCGTCCTTCTTGGCGTCGAGCTTGAACCGCCGGAGCAGGTCCATGGCCTTGTCGGTGTTGGCCTTCTCCTGCGACCGCCAGATGCCGGGCACGAGCGCCCGCAGGAAGCTCTCGCCGCGCTGGCCCTGGGCGCCGAGCAGCATGTTCTGCAGCACGGTGAGCCGGGACAGCGCCTTGGTGAGCTGGAAGGTCCGGACGACGCCGAGCCGGGCGACCTGGTGCGGCGCGAGCTTGCCCAGCGGCCGGCCGTCGAAGCTCCACGTGCCGGTGTTGGGCTGGTCGAAGCCGGTGAGCAGGTTGAACAGCGTCGTCTTGCCGGCGCCGTTGGGCCCGATCAGCCCGGTGATGCCGCCGCGCTGCACCTCGAGGTGGTCGACGGCGACCGCGGTCAGGCCACCGAAGGTCCGGGTGACCCCGTCGACGACGATCGCCGGGTCGGGCTTGGCGACGCCGACCTCCCACGGGATGTCGCGCAGCGCCGCCTGGGCCAGCCGCTGCGGGGCGCGGCCGGAGCCGCCCTTGTCCAGCGACGCCGCGTGGGCGCCGGTGGGCGTGTTGTCAGCGGGCATCGAGCATCACCTCTCGTCGGTCGCCGAAGATGCCCTGCGGCCGGAAGACCAACAGCAGCATGAGCCCGATCCCGACCAGGACGAAACGGATCTGCGCCACGTCCGTGGACGACAGCAGCCCCTCCGGGATGATCCCGTTGTCGATGAGGAGCCGCAGCCCGGTGTCGGCGAACTGCAGGATGAACAGCAGGATGATGGAGCCGACCACCGGCCCGAGCACCCGCGCGGCGCCGCCGAGGATCAGGGCGGCGTAGGCCAGGAACGTGTTGGCGTTCTGGTACTGGTCGGGGACGGCCGACCCGGTGCCGACGGCGTACACCATGCCGCCGAGGGCGCCGATGATCCCGCCCAGCACCAGCGCCTGCATCTTGTAGACGTAGACGTTCTTGCCCAGCGCGCGGACGGCGTCCTCGTCCTCGCGGATGGACTTGAGCACGCGGCCCCACGGGCTGCGCATGAGCGCCCAGACCAGCAGGCAGGACAGGGCCACGATCACCCACCCGACGAGGGTGACCCACAGCTCGCCGCCGGACCAGCTGGTGCCGAGGATGCGGTAGCGCTCGTTGGTCGCCCACGGGGCGAGGGCGATGAAGTCGCCGTTGAAGGCGGACAGGCCGCGGGTGCCGTTGGTGACCGGGGTGGCCGACACCGAGCGGAACAGCAGCCGCAGCCCCTCCGCCGTCGCGATGGTCGCGATGGCCAGGTAGTCCGCGCGCAGCCGCAGGGTCGGCAGGCCGAGCAGCAGGGCCAGGACGACGGCGGCGGCGAGGCCGACGACCACGCCCACCCAGAAGGGCAGGCCCCACTGGCTCACCGAGATGGCGATGCCGAAGCCGCCCAGCAGGGCGAAGGCGATCTGCCCGAAGTTGAGCAGGCCGGCGTAGCCGAACTGGACGTTGATGCCGATGGCGAGCAGCGCGAAGAAGATCGCCTGGAACCCGAGGCCGGCCTTGAGGGCGACGGCCAGGGCGTCGATGAGGTCGCCCATGGGTTCAGCCGATCCGGACCCGGCTGCCCAGGATGCCCTGGGGCCGGATGACGAGGATGACGATCAAGAGCAGGAGCCCCCCGACGTACTTGACGTCATTCGGGATGACGAGGGTCGACATCTGGACGAACACACCGACGATCAGGCTGCCCACCAGGGCGCCGTAGGCGGTGCCGAGGCCACCGAGGGTGACCCCGGCGAACATCAGCAGCAGCAGACGGAAGCCCATGTCCCACTGCACCTGGTCGGACAGGCCCAGCAGCACGCCGCCGAGGGCGGCCAGCGCGCCACCCATCATCCAGACCACCAGGATCACGCGGTTGACGTCGATGCCCGACGAGGCCGCGAGGTCGCGGTTGTCGGCGACCGCGCGCATCGCCTTGCCGATCTTGGTGCGCTGCAGCATCAGGGCCACCAGCACCAGGACGACGATCGAGACGACGATCGAGATCAGCGCCCGGTTGGTCAGCGTGAACAGGCCGTAGTCGACGGCCCGGCCGGTGGACACCTGGTACGGGCTGGACCGGCCGCCGTAGATGATCTGGATGAGGTAGCGCAGCAGCAGCGACAGGCCGATGGACACGACCAGCGCGGCGACCAGGCCGGTGCCGCGGCGGCGCAGCGGCCGCCACAGCGCCAGCTCGTTGAGGGCGCCGACGGCCGCGCCGACCACCATCGCGATCACCGTCGCCGCGATGAGCGGGACACCGCCCGACACGTTGACGTACCAGGCGGCGACGGCGCCGATGGTGACCAGCTCGCCGTGCGCGAAGTTGGTCAGCCCGGTGGTGCCGAAGATCAGCGAGAGACCGACGGCGCACATGGCGATGAGCAGGCCGAAGCGGATCCCGTCGACCAGCAGCTGGACGGCGCGGACGGTGCTGCCGCCCTCGCCGCGGCTGCCGTCCTCGAGGCCGATGATCACCGGCTCCCGCCGGCCGGTGTCGACGGTGACCGCGCGGTTGTCCGCGCCGGCGAGCTCGACGCCCTCGGGCAGGTCGTCGCCGTCGATGGTGACGACGTAGTCGCCGGGGCCGGGCAGGTCGACCGACCAGCGCCCGTTCTCGTCGGTCTCGACGGTGTCGACCTCGTCGCCGGCGGCGGTGGTGACCGTCACCTGGACGTCCTCGATCGGGCCGGACCGGCTGGTCTGCAGCGTGCCCAGCACCTGCTCGCCCTCGGCGTTCGCGACCCCGGGGACCAGGACGGCGAGTCCGGTGGCGGCGACGAGGACCAGCAGGAGTCGCAGCAGCACCCCGCGGACGACGCTCCGGCGCCCCGGGCGGATCGCGCTCCGGTGCAGCTCGGGCCGCCCGGCAGTGGCTGACGGGTGCCTCACACAACCTCCCAGGTCGTGGCAGTGGAGGCGTGACGGTAACCCAGGCGTGTTGCGTCCCCGTTCCCTCGTCGCCGCACTGTGACCGAAGCGCGACGCGCCGACGCACCCGTCCTGGTGATCACTCCCGTCCCAGGACCGGCGCGTCGGCGTGGCCGCGGGCGGCGGGAGGTGCACGCTCGGCGGCGCCGTCCAGGGAGGGCTCACGTGTCTGCTACCGGCCAGCGGTCCCGCGTCGTCACGCGCACGGCGCGCCCCGACGACCTGCCCGCCGTCCTCGCCCTGGTGCGCCAGCACCGCGCCGAGGCGCACGCGGAGGGCGTCCTCACCGGGCAGACACCGGGGGCGGCCGCGGCGGCGGGCTTCCGGCGGCTGCTGGCCGACCCCGCGCACCGGGTGGTGCTCGCCGTCCTGCCCGGCGCCAACGCCGCGACCGCGGCCACCGTGGGCGAGGTCGCCGTCGGCCTGGCCGTGCTGGGGCTGGACCCGCTGTCGGCGGTGCTCGGCGTCCCGCAGGTCACCGTGGACAACCTCGTCGTGCACCGGGACCACCGCCGGTGCGGGGCCGGCGCCGCGCTGCTGGCCGCGGCCGCCGACCACGCCGCGGAGGTGGGCGCCGAGCACGTCGTCGCCGCGGTCGGCGGGCACGAGGCCGAGCGGCAGCGGTTCTTCGCGCGGATGGGCTTCGCGCCGCTCACCACCCGCCGGATCGTGCCGCGGGAGACGCTGGCCCGGTCGCTGGCCGCCTGGCAGCGCGGCGGCGTCCCGCTGCCCCGGCCGCCACGACGTCGTCCGGTGTCCCGGGCGGTGCCGGCCCTGGGCGCCTGATCAGGCGGGGAGGATCGCGCAGGTCAGCCGCGCGGTGGCGGTGGTCCGCCCCCGGTCGTCGGTGACCTCGATCAGGAACGTCGACAGCGTGCGGCCGACGCGGGCCGGCGTGCAGACGGCGGTGACCGTGCCCGACGTCGCCGCGCGCAGGTAGCTGGCGTTCAGCTCCACCCCGACGGCCTTCCTCCCCGGGCCGGCGTTGAGCATCGCCGCCCAGGAGCCGATCGTCTCGACCAGCGAGCACGTGGCCCCGCCGTGCAGCAGGCCGAAGGGCTGCTGGTTGCCCTCCACCGGCATCGTCGCCACCAGCCGGGCCGGGTCGTAGTCGACGATCGTGATGCCGAGCTTGTCGTCGAGCGGGCTGCTCGCGCTGGGCGCCAGCCAGTCCGGGGGAGCGGAGGTCACGCCGGGCACCGTAACGGCGGGCGGGCCGGCCCTCCGTGCGGGGCCTCGGAACCGTGGGCGGGCGCACCTAGGATCGTGCGCGATGTCCGCTCCGGTGACCACCCCCGCGCCCACCGCCCCCTCGAGTCCGGGGACGCGGCCGCGGCTGCTCCTCCTCGACGGGCACTCGCTGGCCTACCGCGCCTTCTTCGCGCTGCCGGTGGAGAACTTCTCCACGACGACGGGCCAGCCGACCAACGCCGTCTACGGCTTCACGTCGATGCTGATCAACGTGCTGCGCGACGAGCAGCCCACCCACCTCGCGGTGGCCTTCGACGTCGGCCGGCAGACCTTCCGCAGCGAGATCTACGCGGAGTACAAGGCGAACCGTTCCGAGAGCCCCACCGACTTCCGCGGGCAGGTCAGCCTCATCCAGGAGGTGCTCGCCGCGCTGCGGGTCCCGGTGATCACCGCGCCGGGCTACGAGGCCGACGACGTCATCGCCACGCTCACCGTGCAGGCCGTCGAGCAGGGCATGGACGTGCTCATCTGCACCGGCGACCGCGACGCGCTGCAGCTGGTCAACGAGCACGTCACCGTGCTGTACCCGCGCAAGGGCGTCTCGGACCTCACCCGGTTCACGCCGGAGGAGGTCGAGGCCAAGTACGGCCTGACGCCGCAGCAGTACCCGGACTACGCCGCGCTGCGCGGGGACCCGAGCGACAACCTGCCCAGCATCCCGAGCGTGGGGGAGAAGACCGCGGCCAAGTGGGTCCGCGAGTACGGCTCCCTCGACGAGCTGGTGGACCGGGTCGACACGGTCAAGGGCAAGGTGGGCGAGAAGCTGCGCGAGCACCTGTCCTCGGTGCTGCAGAACCGGCGGCTGACCGAGCTGGACCGGCAGGTCGCGCTGGAGCTGGGCCCGCAGGACCTCGCCGTCCGCGCGTGGGACCGCAACGAGGTGCACACCCTCTTCGACAACCTGCAGTTCCGGGTGCTGCGCGAGCGGCTGTTCGCCACGTTGAGCAGCGCCGAGCCCGAGGTCGAGGGCGGCTTCGACGTCACCGCCGACGACGTCCCGGCCGGCGGGCTGTCGGCGTGGCTGGACGCGCACGCCCGCACCGGGCGGACCGGTGTGATCTTCCGCGGCACCTGGGGGCGGGGGACCGGTGAGCTGGCCGGGCTGGCGCTGGCCGCCGCCGACGACCACGCCGTGTTCGTCGACTGCGGCCCCGACCTCGACGTCGCCGACGAGCAGGCGCTGGCCGACTGGCTGGCCGACCCGGCCGCCGAGAAGGTGGCGCACGACGTCAAGGGCCCGCTGCTGGCGGTGTGGGCGCGCGGCTGGGACCTGCAGGGCCTGGCCAGCGACACCGCGCTGGCCGCCTACCTGGCGACGCCGGGGCAGCGCTCCTTCGACCTCGGCGACCTCTCGGTGCGCTACCTCAAGCGCGAGCTCAGGGACGCCGCCGAGCCCGCGGGCCAGATGACCCTCGACGGGCTGGGCCCGAGCGAGGCCGACCTCGCCGCCGAGGCCGCGCACGCCGACGTCGTCAAGGCGGTCGCGGTCAACGACCTCTCCGACGCCCTCGAGCAGGTCCTCGCGCAGAAGGGCGGGGACCACCTGCTCGCGGGGATGGAGCTGCCGCTGACCCGGGTGCTCGCCCGGATGGAGCTCCGCGGCATCGCCGTCGACACGGACCTGCTCAGCGAGCTGCAGCGCGAGTTCGCCGAGGGCGTGGCCGCCGCGGCCGCCGAGGCGTACGCCGTCATCGGCCGGGAGATCAACCTCGGCTCGCCCAAGCAGCTGCAGGCGGTGCTGTTCGACGAGCTGGGCCTGCCGAAGACCAAGAAGATCAAGAGCGGGTACACCACCGACGCCGACGCGCTCACCGGCCTCCTCGCCCAGACCGGGCACCCGTTCCTCGAGCACCTGATGCGCCACCGGGACGTCACCCGGCTGCGCACGGTCATCGACGGGCTGATCCCGATGGTCGACGACGCCGGCCGCATCCACACGACGTTCCAGCAGACGATCGCCGCCACCGGCCGGCTGTCCTCGATCGACCCGAACCTGCAGAACATCCCGATCCGCAGCGCCGAGGGGCGCCGGATCCGGCAGGCGTTCGTCGTGGGCCCCGGCTTCGAGTCGCTGATGACGGCCGACTACAGCCAGATCGAGATGCGGATCATGGCCCACCTGTCCGGGGACGAGGGGCTCATCGAGGCCTTCACCTCCGGGGAGGACCTGCACTCGTTCGTCGCCTCGCGGGCCTACGACATCCCGATCGGGGACGTCGACCCGGAGATGCGGCGCCGGATCAAGGCGATGAGCTACGGCCTGGCCTACGGGTTGAGCGCCTACGGGCTGGCGACGCAGCTGCGCATCTCCACCGAGGAGGCGCGCGAGCAGATGCACGCCTACTTCGAGCGCTTCGGCGGGATCCGCGAGTACCTCGACGGCGTCGTCGAGGAGGCCCGGCTGCGCGGCTACACCGAGACCACCCTCGGCCGGCGCCGCTACCTGCCCGACCTCACCAGCGACAACGGGCAGCGGCGGCAGATGGCCGAGCGGATGGCGCTCAACGCCCCGATCCAGGGCTCGGCGGCCGACGTCATCAAGGTCGCGATGCTCGGCGTCGAGCGGGCGATCGAGGCCGAGGGGCTGCGCTCGCGGATGCTGCTGCAGGTGCACGACGAGCTCGTGCTCGAGGTGGCGCCGGGGGAGCGGGAGGCGCTGGAGGCGCTGGTCCGCCGCGAGATGTCGGGGGCCGCGCAGCTGTCGGTGCCGCTGGAGGTCTCGGTCGGCGTCGGCCGCAGCTGGGACGCCGCCGCCCACTGACCCTCGACCTCGAGCAGAGGGTCAGGTGCCGGCACGAGCGGCCCCGGTGCAGGGGCCCGCGCCGAGCCTGCGAGGCGTGGGGGGCACCGGGGCCCTTCAGCGAGGGCGGTGCGCGACCAGGACCAGCGTGCCGGGGACGAGGGCGCCGCGGGCCGGCGACCACTGGCCCCACTCCTGCGTGCGGCCCGGCGTCCACTCCGGCTCGACCAGGTCGTCGAGGACCAGGCCCGCCCCGACGACGGCGCGCACCCAGTCGCCGACCGTGCGGTGGTGCTCGACGTAGACCGTCCGCCCCTCGCCGTCGGTCTCCACGTAGGGCCGGCGGTCGAAGTAGGACGAGACGACCCGCAGGTCCCCGGGGTCGGGGGAGTCCGGCAGCGGCCAGCGGAACGGGTGGTTGACCGACGCGGCGAACCGCCCGCCCGGGCGCAGCACCCGCGCCACCTCGGCCAGCGCCCCCTCGACGTCGGCGACGAACGGCAGCCCGCCGAACGCCGAGCAGACGACGTCGAACGACCCGCCGGCCAGCGGCAGCGCGCCGACGTCGGCCTGCAGCAGCGGGACCGCGATCCCGGTGCCGCGGCCGAGCTCCGCCGCGCGGGCGAGCATCCCGGCCGACAGGTCCAGCGCGACGACGTCGGCCCCGGCCCGGCGCAGCCACCGCGCGCACGGCGCCGAACCGCAGCCGACCTCGAGCACCCGGCGGCCGGCGACGTCGCCGAGCAGGTGCGCGTCGGCCTCGCGCAGCCCCTCCGGGCACCACAGGAAGTCGACGTCGCCGAGGTCCTCGCCGTGCTCGGCGAGGTAGGCCGGCGCGGCGGCGTCCCACCAGCCGCGGTTGGCCCGGACCGACTCGGCGGACCCGGCCGGCCGGCGTTCGACGCCCCCGGCCGCGGGGTAGCCGTCGGGCCCGAGGGGGAGCGCGGGCGGCGGCATCATGACACGCCCAGCGTGACACGCCGCGGCGGATCGGCAGAGGTCGCCCACCCGGTGGACCCCGGTGCGCGCGCGTCCGTACCATGGGGGTGCGCCAGAGGTCTGTCAGTGCTGTTACCCGCAAGGGATCGGCGCGCGCCGGCTCTCCCCGCTCCCGCGGTCACCCGGCCGCGGTCCACCTGTCCCTACGCATCCCCCGTCCGGAGCACTCGACCACATGACCTCCACCCAGGTCCGTCCCGACAGCACCCCCCAGATCGCGGTGAACGACATCGGCACCGCCGAGGACTTCCTCGCCGCGATCGACCAGACGATCAAGTACTTCAACGACGGCGACATCGTCGAAGGCGTCATCGTCAAGGTCGACCGGGACGAGGTGCTGCTGGACATCGGCTACAAGACCGAGGGCGTCATCCCCTCGCGCGAGCTGTCCATCAAGCACGACGTCGACCCCAACGAGGTCGTCAAGGTCGGCGACGAGGTGGAAGCTCTCGTCCTCCAGAAGGAGGACAAGGAAGGCCGCCTGATCCTGTCCAAGAAGCGCGCCCAGTACGAGCGCGCCTGGGGCACGATCGAGGCCAAGAAGGAAGCCGACGAGGTCGTCACCGGCACCGTCATCGAGGTCGTCAAGGGCGGCCTCA
The DNA here is from genome assembly GCF_054050435.1 of Geodermatophilus sp. SYSU D01036. Classification (NCBI taxonomy): domain Bacteria; kingdom Bacillati; phylum Actinomycetota; class Actinomycetes; order Geodermatophilales; family Geodermatophilaceae; genus Geodermatophilus; species Geodermatophilus sp. SYSU D01036. The sequence continues at coordinate 334,419 of NZ_JBJGZJ010000002.1, forward strand.
TCCTCGACATCGGCCTGCGCGGCTTCCTCCCCGCGTCGCTGGTCGAGATGCGCCGTGTCCGCGACCTGCAGCCCTACGTGGGCCGCGAGCTCGAGGCGAAGATCATCGAGCTCGACAAGAACCGCAACAACGTCGTCCTCTCCCGCCGGCAGTGGCTGGAGCAGACGCAGTCCGAGGTCCGCAGCGAGTTCCTCAACAAGCTCGCCCGCGGTCAGGTGCGCACCGGCGTCGTCTCCTCGATCGTCAACTTCGGTGCGTTCGTCGACCTCGGCGGCGTCGACGGCCTCGTGCACGTCTCCGAGCTGTCCTGGAAGCACATCGACCACCCGTCCGAGGTCGTCGAGGTGGGCCAGGAGGTCACCGTCGAGGTCCTCGACGTCGACCTCGACCGCGAGCGGGTCTCCCTGTCGCTGAAGGCGACGCAGGAGGACCCGTGGCGCCAGTTCGCCCGCACCCACCAGATCGGCCAGGTCGTGCCGGGCAAGGTCACCAAGCTGGTGCCCTTCGGTGCGTTCGTCCGGGTCGACGAGGGCATCGAGGGCCTGGTCCACATCTCCGAGCTGGCCGAGCGCCACGTGGAGATCCCGGAGCAGGTCGTGCAGGTCGGCGACGAGATCCTCGTCAAGGTCATCGACATCGACCTCGACCGGCGCCGCATCAGCCTGTCGCTCAAGCAGGCCAACGAGGGCGTCATCGGCGACGAGGAGCAGTTCGACCCGGCCGCCTACGGCATGTCCGCCTCGTACGACGAGCAGGGCAACTACATCTACCCCGAGGGCTTCGACCCGGAGACCGGCGAGTGGCTCGAGGGCTACGAGGAGGCCCGGGAGACCTGGGAGCGGCAGTACGCCGAGGCCCAGGCCCGTTTCGAGGCGCACCGGAAGCAGATCGCCGAGGCCCGCGCGGCCGACGCGGAGGCCGCGGCCGGGGGCAACTACTCCTCCGGCGGTGACGCCCCCGCGGACACCACCACCGGTGGCGGCGGCACCCTGGCCAGCGACGAGGCGCTCGCCGCGCTGCGGGCCAAGCTCGCCGGCGGGGAGTGACCCGCTGACCGTGCGCTGACGGTCTGAACGAACGACGGAGGCCCAGGACCTGCGAGGTCCTGGGCCTCTGTCGTGCGCGCACCGGGTGGCGCAGAGGGGTGCCCGCCCGCCGTCCCCGTCCGGGCGGGCACCCGGTCCGATCAGCCCCCGTCCGCCGACGTGCGGCGGAGGGGCGCTCCCTCAGAGGCTGAGGATGATCGCGAAGGCCGAGCGCGGGCGGCCGCCGGCCGCGGCCAGCGACTGCCAGGTGTGGCGGCCGGCCGGGGCGGCGTCGAGCAGCCAGCGGAGGAACGCCCCGCGGCGCGAGGGCTCGGCCTGCTGCAGCGCCATGCGGGCGCGGACGGCGGGGATGTCGGCCACCCGGATCCCGCCTGCACGCTCCGCCCGGTGCCGGCCCGGGGTGCGGGGACCGGCGGGGACCGTCGCGACGGCGGTACGGGGCTGCGACATCGGGCTGCCTGCCTTCCTCGGCTGCGTCCCCCTCCATGGGGAACCGACGGGGCGGACGTTATGAGGAGTGACGGGTGTGACTGGTGCGACGCGCCGGACACGGGGGACGGGTGTTACCCGTCCGTGACCGCGGTCCGCGCGCTCGTTACCGTCCGTCCGTGCTGCGGATCGGGTTGACCGGCGGGATCGGGTCGGGGAAGAGCACGGTGGCCGCGCTGCTGGCGGCCCGCGGGGCGCTGGTCGTGGACGCCGACCGCATCGCCCGGGAGGTCGTGGAGCCCGGCACGCCGGGGCTGGCCGCCGTCGTCGACGCCTTCGGGCCGGAGGTGCTCACCCCCGAGGGCGCGCTGGACCGCCCGGCGCTGGCCGCGGTCGTCTTCGCCGACCCGCAGGCGCGGGCGCGGCTGGACGGCATCGTGCACCCGCTGGTGCGTGCCCGGGCCCTGGAGGTCGTCCAGGCGGCTGCCGAGGACGCCGTCGTCGTCCAGGACGTCCCGCTGCTGGTGGAGACCGGCCAGGCCGGCGCGTACGACCTCGTGCTGGTCGTCGAGGCCGACCTGGACACCCGTGTCGCCCGGCTGGTCCTGCGCGGGCTCACCGAGGACGACGCGCGCGCCCGCATCGCCGCCCAGGCCACCGACGAGCAGCGCCGGGCGGTGGCCGACGTCGTCCTCGACAACAGCGGCGCCCCCGAGGCGCTCGCCGCCCAGGTGGAGCGGTTCTGGGAGGAGCGGGTGGCGCCGGCGGTGGGGGAGCGGCGGTGAGCGCCCGCCCCGCCGGCGCGGGGTGACCGGCCCCGGGAACGACGAGAGCCCCGGACCGCTGGGGTCCGGGGCTCTGCGTGCTGGTGGGCGATACTGGGTTCGAACCAGTGACCTCTACCGTGTCAAGGTAGCGCTCTACCACTGAGCCAATCGCCCGAGTCCGGCCTGCCGACCGGCCCGCTCCACGCGCTCGGCGAGGAGCCGAGGTGGAGACGGGATTTGAACCCGTGTAGACGGCTTTGCAGGCCGTTGCCTCGCCTCTCGGCCACTCCACCGCACACACGGGCGCCGGTCTCGCGACCAGCGCCCGAGGTCCCGAGCGGACGACGGGATTCGAACCCGCGACCCTCACCTTGGCAAGGTGATGCTCTACCAACTGAGCCACGTCCGCGTTGCTGTGTTCTGTTGTGTCGTTCTGTTGTGTCGCTGTCGTGCAGGGAGAACCATACCCGACCCCTGGCGGGGGTTTCACGGGGGGTCCCCCCGGGGTCACCGCGCCCCGGGGTCGGCCCCGCCGCCGGACAGCAGCGCGGCCAGCTCGTCGTCGACGTCGAGCGCCGCCGTCTCCTGCCCGGAGGGCACGAGCTCCTCGGTGCGCTGCAGGAACGCGGCCACCGTGGCGCGGGACAGCTCGAACAGCGCCTCCCCGGACGGGGCGCGCAGGTGCAGGTACAGCACGTCACCGCTGGTGCGGGCCGGCCAGATGCGGACGTCGCCGTCGCCGGCCGGCCGCTCGAGCCCGGCGGCGAGCAGCTCGCGGCCGAGCAGCCAGGTGATGCCGTCGTCGGCGCCCTCCCCGCCCTCGCCGAAGCCGATCCGCACCGCGAAGGGGTCGTGCACCGCGTAGGAGAGGGCGGCCGGCACCTCGGTCCACGAGGTCGGTCCGACCAGGTACAGCGTCGTCGGGACGGAGTACCCGGACGGGGAGCGGTGTGCCATGTCGCCTCGATCCATGCAACGTGTAACGACGAGCGGAGTCGGATGTTGCGCCGGCCTGTTGTCGGGCGTGTCGCCACGGCCGGCCGGCCGCGGCGGTCATCTTCCCGACCGGTCCGCGCGGTCCCGCCGGGTTCAGGGGCGGCGACCATCCGGGGATGCCCCTACCCGGCGTGGTGAACCGTGATGCGCGGTGTTGCGAATGCGACGTGTGACCATGGGAACCGTGACGCGTCCGGCACGACGTCCGGAGGGCGACCCCGGTGACCTGGACCTCGTGGCGCGCGTACGGGCGGGCGACCGGGGTGCCGTGGACGACCTCTACGACCGGTTCCGCCGGCCGGCGTTCGCGCTGGCCAGGCGGGTGCTCGCCGACGACACCCTCGCCGAGGACGTCGTCCAGGACGTGTTCCTCACCGTCTGGCGCGACCCGCACGCCTACGACGGCGCCCGCGGCAGCTTCTCCGCCTGGCTGATGGCGATGGTCCACCACAAGGCCGTCGACGCCGTCCGCCGGGAGGAGTCGCACCGCCGCCGCCGGGCCCGCGCCGAGGACGACCTCGCGCTGAGCGCCCCCACCAGCGCCCGCGACGTCGAGGACGAGGCGTGGGACCGGGTGGTGTCCGAGCGGGTGCGCACCGCGCTCGGGGCGCTGCCCGACGCCCAGCGGGAGGCACTCACCCTCGCCTACTACGGCGGGTACACGCAGCGGGAGGTCGCGGCCCTGACCCGCGCGCCGCTGGGGACGGTGAAGACCCGCATGCTGGCCGGCATGCGCCGGCTGAAGGAGGAGCTCGGCGGGGTCGCCGGGCCCACCGCCGGTGGCGCGCTCAGCGGTCCCGCCGCGGTCGACGGAGGTGCCCGGTGAGCCCGCGCCCCGACTCCCACGAGCCCTTCGACGAGCTCGCCGTCGGGTGGGCGCTGCACGCGCTCGAGCCCGAGGACGAGGCGCTGTTCGGCGCCCACCTGCCCACCTGCCCGCGGTGCACCCGGACCGTCGCCGAGACCGCCGACGTGATGGCGGCGCTGGCCACGGACCTGCCGCAGGCCGAGCCGGACGACCGGCTGCGCGAGCGGCTGCGGGCCGCGGTCGAGGAGACCGAGCAGCTCCCGCCGCCGGCCGGCGTCGACCCCGCGGCCCCGGCCGCGGCGCCCGTGCCGCCGCCGGCGCCGGACACCCCCGGCGGCCGCCGCCGCACCGACCGTCCCGTCGCCACCGGCTTCCCCGGCTACGTGCCCGTGCCGGGGGAGCCCGCGCCGGACCCGCGCCCGGTGTGGCGGCGGGTGCTGCCCAACGCGCTGGTCGCCGCGGCCGTCGCCGCGATCCTGGCGCTCGGCACGTGGAACGTCGTGCTGAGCTCCGCCCGGGACGACGCCCGCGCCGCCGCCGCGGAGCAGCAGCAGGTCCTCGAGGCGCTGCTGCAGCCGGGCCGGGCGACCATCGCCCCCGTCCAGGACGGCGACGGCGACCCGGTGGCCACCGTCGTCGCCCGTGACGCGCAGCTGGAGGTCGTCGCGCACGGCCTGCGGGTCAACGACAGCCGCGACAGCGTCTACGTGGTGTGGGGGGTGGTCGACGACGCACCCGTGGCGCTCGGCACCTTCGACGTCGTCTCCCCACGGACCGACCTCCGGACCGTAGGCTCCGCCTCGACCGGTCTCGACGACTACGCGGCGTACGCGATCAGCATCGAGCCCGGGCGGCAGGCTCCGGCGGGACCGTCGGACGTGGTGGCGAACGGGCAGGTGACCAGCTGAGCGGACAGGACACGGTGCCGCCGCCCCCGCGGGAGCGGCGGGCACGCCCGACCGCGGAGCAGCGGCGGGAGCACTTCGACCACGACGGCGTCCACAGCCTGCGCGAGCGGGTCGCGGAGTCCCGGTGGCGCCGGCGCCTGGCCGCCCGCCGCTCGGTCGACCACGCCTACCGGATGGTCGTCGGCATCGTCGGCGGCCTCGTCGTCGCCGTCGGCCTGGTCACCATCCCGCTGCCGGGGCCCGGCTGGCTCACCGTCATCGCCGGCCTGTTCGTGCTCGCCACCGAGTTCACCTGGGCCGAGCGGCTGCTGGAGTTCACCAAGCGGCACGTCAAGGCCTGGACCGACTGGCTGGGCCGCCAGCCGGTGTGGGTGCGCCTGGGCATCGGCGTCCTGACGGCGGCGTTCGTCTACGGCGTCCTGGTCGTCACCCTGCACGTCACCGGCGTTCCGGACTGGGTGCCGGGGTGGGTGCCCCTGTGGCGCTGACCGTCTGGCATCATGGACGGCGCAACGGGCGATTGGCTCAGTGGTAGAGCGCTTCGTTCACACCGAAGAGGTCACTGGTTCGAACCCAGTATCGCCCACCGGCACGAGAGGGCCGGGCTCCCGACGGGGGCCCGGCCCTCTCGTCGTGAACGGAGGGAACGGCGTCGTCGCCCCTGGCCCGGCCGCCCCGGCCGGGTGGTGCAGGCCGGCCCCGAGGGCGGCGGGTCCTGCCTGCTGCCGCCCTCCTGGACGACGAGAGGCCGGGCTCCCGACGACGGGGAGCCCGGCCTCTCGCGCGGTGACCGGCGGCTCAGGCGGCCGGGCCGTAGGTGAGGTGCGCGACGCCGTTGCTCAGCGCCTCGACGCCGACCAGCGACAGCTTCTGCTTCGTGCCCTCGGGGAACAGGTGGATGCCCTCGCCGACGGCGACCGGGTACACGTACAGGTGCAGCTCGTCGACCAGCCCGTCGGCGACCAGCGCCCGCACGAGGGTGGCGCTGCCGCTGACGTAGAGGTCCCGGTCGGCCTTGAGCTCCCGGATCCGGTCGGCGTCGTAGCCGCCGAGGGAGGTGGAGTTCCGCCACACGCCCTCGGCGTCGGCCAGCGTCGAGGAGACGACGTACTTGGTCGTGTCGTTGAAGAACGGCGCGCCGGGGTCGTCCTCGACGGTCCGGGTGGACCACGCCGGCGCGAACATCTCGAAGGTCGTGCGGCCGAGCAGGATGCCCGTCGCCGGCGCGGTGATCGACCCGATGGAGGCGGCCAGGTCGTCGGGGAACCCGTAGTCGACCGTCCACATCGGTGCGTCGACGACCCCGTCGACGGTGGTGAACTCGTGCACCCGGATGACGCCCATGTCTGCTCCTCGGTCGGTCGGCCGGCCCCTGTCGGCCGGTCTCGTCGGGGCAGACACTGGCCGATCCCGTTTCTCATCGGTGGCGGACCCGCCGTGCTGCACGATGCGGGCATGGAGTCGACCCCGCCGGTGCCCGATGCGTACACGCTGCGCGCCGTCGTCGAGCTGGAGGTGGCGCTCGAGGCGGGGACGGCGGTCGACGCCGCGCACGCCGTCGTCGGGGACCTGGCGGTGCGGGCCTTCGGCCCCGGGGTGTTCGGCTGGATCGGCGAGGCGCTGGCCGCCGAGGGCCGGGACCCCGAGGGCTGGGCGGCGCTGCTCACCGACGACGACCTCGCCGGCCGCGTCCTCGCGCACCTGCGGGACCGCGCCGGCGACGACGGCACCGGGGCGGGCGACCTCGTGTGGTCGGCCTCCCCGCCCGGTGGCGGCCCCGGCCGGGAGCGGCTCCGGCGGGCGGTCCGCCGCCGCCGGCAGGCCGCCCTCACGGCCGCGCTGCTGCCGCGGCCCCCGCGGGTGGCCGGGCGCGCCCGCCGCGACTGACGCGCCAAGCCGGGCGCACCCGCCGCCCGCGTCCGGATCGGGCGCACCATGGGGGTGATGGCACTGGACAGGGTCGCCCGGCTGGACGCGGCCGTGGAGCGGGACGGCCCCACCTGCATCTGGTGCGGCCGCGGGCTCACGGGGCACGTTCCCCCGACCACCGAGCACGTCGTGCCGCGGGTCAAGGGCGGCCCGTCGTGGCTGGAGAACGAGGTGGCCGCCTGCCGGCGGTGCAACGGTGAGCGCGGGCACACCGCGCCGGTCGAGTGGCTGGAGGAGTGCCTGCGCCGCGGCTGGCCCGCCGACGAGGAGCGGCTGGCCCGCGTCCTGACCGGGCTGGCCGAGGCGATCGCCGCCCGCGGCGGGCAGCGCCGGGCCCGGCCGTACCTGGAGTCCCAGCTGCGCCGGCTGCGCCGCCGCGGTGTCGTCGTCGCCCGGTCCGCCTAGCCTGGCCCGCGTGAGCGCGGGGACGGTCGTCGGCATCTCGGTCTACCCGGTCCGCGGCTGCGCCGGGACGCCCCTGCGGTCCGCCGACGTCGGCCCCGCCGGGCTGGCCGGGGACCGCGAGACCGCCGTCGTCGACGCCGACGGCCGGGTGCTGCGCGGCAGGGACGCCCCCGAGCTGGCCGGCGTCACCCCCACCGGCCACCCCGACCTCGACGCCGCCGCCGTCGCCGCGGCGCTGGGCCGGCCGGTGCGCCTCGAGCCGCTGACCGGCCGCCCCGAGGGCGCCGCGGCGGTGCACCTGGTCTCCCGGCAGGCGCTGGACCGGGCGGCGGCCGGCGTCGTCCCGGCCGGCTGCGGCACCGAGGACCCGCGGGCCAACCTGCTCCTCGACCTGCCCGCCGACGACGAGCGGACCTGGGTGGGCCGCCGGCTGCGGCTGGGCTCGGCCGTGCTGCAGGTCACGCGGCTGCCGCGGCACTGCCTGGGCGTCTACGCCGAGGTGGCCGAGCCGGGGACGGTCACGGTCGGCGACGAGGTCCTCCCCACGTAGTCGGGTCCCCGGGGCCGGTGCGGACGCTCGTTAGGCTGGCCGGTGCGCGTCCGCCTCCGGCCGGGCGCCGTCCGAGCACCTCGCGACCCCCCAGGAGCCCCCGTGTCCGCCGCGCCCACCCCTGCCGCAACCGCCCCGATCCGGGTGCCGGCCGGGACGACGGCCGAGCAGGCGCTCAAGGAGGCCGGGGTCGCGCTCAAGGGCCCCGACGGTGCCGTCGTCGTCCGCGACCTCGCCACCGGCGACCTGCGCGACCTCGCCTGGGCCCCCGACGCCGACGCCGAGGTCGAGCCCGTCCCCGCCGCCAGCCCCGAGGGCCGCGCGGTCATCCGGCACTCGACCGCGCACGTGCTCGCCCAGGCCGTGCAGGACCTGTTCCCCGGCACCCGGCTGGGCATCGGCCCGCCGGTGGAGAACGGCTTCTACTACGACTTCGACCCGGAGAAGCCGTTCACCCCCGAGGACCTGCAGGCGCTGGAGAAGCGCATGCAGCAGATCGTCAAGGCCGGGCAGCGCTTCTCCCGCCGGGAGGTCAGCGACGACGACGCCCGCGCCGAGCTCGCGCACGAGCCGTACAAGCTCGAGCTGATCGGCCTGAAGGGCGGCGAGGCCGCGTCCTCCGGTGACGGCGCCGACGTCGAGGTCGGCGGCGCGCAGCTGACCATGTACGACAACCTCGACCCGCGCACCGGTGAGCGCGTGTGGACCGACCTGTGCCGCGGCCCGCACCTGCCGCGCACCTCGACCATCCCGGCGTTCAGCCTCACCCGGTCGGCGGCGGCCTACTGGCGCGGGAGCGAGAAGAACCCGCAGCTGCAGCGGGTCTACGGCACCGCGTGGGAGAGCCGCGAGGCGCACAAGGCCTACCTGGAGCAGGTCGCCGAGGCCGAGCGCCGCGACCACCGCCGGCTGGGCGCCGAGCTGGACCTGTTCAGCTTCCCCGACGAGATTGGGTCGGGCCTGGCGGTGTTCCACCCCAAGGGAGGCGTCGTCCGGCGGGAGCTGGAGGCCTACAGCCGGCAGCGGCACGAGGAGGGCGGCTACTCCTTCGTCAACACCCCGCACATCACCAAGGGCCGGCTGTTCGAGATCTCCGGCCACCTCGACTGGTACGCCGAGGGCATGTACCCGCCCATGCAGCTCGACGAGGAGCGCGACGCCGACGGCACCGTCCGCAGGCAGGGGCAGGACTACTACCTCAAGCCCATGAACTGCCCGATGCACAACCTGGTGTTCGGGTCCCGCGGCCGGTCCTACCGCGAGCTGCCGCTGCGGCTGTTCGAGTTCGGCACCGTCTACCGGTACGAGAAGTCCGGCGTCATCCACGGGCTCACCCGCGCCCGCGGCTTCACCCAGGACGACGCGCACATCTACTGCACCCCCGAGCAGATGGCCGGGGAGCTGCGCGGGCTGCTCGACTTCGTGCTCGGCCTGCTCGCCGACTACGGCCTCTCCGACTTCCACCTGGAGCTGTCCACCCGCAACCCGGACAAGTCCGTGGGGTCGGACGAGAGCTGGGAGGTCGCCACCGAGGCGCTGCGGCAGGCGGCGCTGGACTCCGGCCTCGAGCTCGTGCCCGACCCCGGCGGCGCGGCGTTCTACGGCCCGAAGATCTCCGTGCAGGCCCGCGACGCCATCGGCCGCAGCTGGCAGATGTCGACCATCCAGGTGGACTTCAACCTGCCCGAGCGGTTCGGCCTCGAGTACACCGCCGCCGACGGCTCCCGCCAGCGGCCGGTGATGCTGCACCGGGCGCTGTTCGGCTCGATCGAGCGCTTCTTCGCCGTCCTCACCGAGCACTACGCCGGCGCCTTCCCCGCCTGGCTCGCTCCGGTGCAGGTGGTCGGCATCCCGGTCACCGACGACCAGGTCGGTTACCTGGACGACGTCGCGCTGAAGCTGCGCGCCCGCGGCATCCGGGTCGAGGTCGACGACTCCGACGACCGCATGCAGAAGAAGATCCGCAACGCCAGCAAGCAGAAGGTGCCCTTCGTGCTCATCGCCGGGGCCACCGACGCCGAGGCCGGCGCGGTCTCCTTCCGCTACCGCGACGGCAGCCAGCGCAACGGCGTGCCGGTCGACGAGGCCGTCGACGCCGTCGCCGCCTGGGTGGCCGCGCGGCACAACGCCGACCCGACGGCGGACGCGCCCCTGGAGTCGCGGTGACCGTGGGGCCCGACGGCTTCACGGTCCCCGTCTCCGCCGACGACGGCGGGCCGGCCGCCGTCTTCGAGCACCTGTGGACGCCCTACCGCATGGCTTACATCCGGGGCTCGGGCAAGCCCACCGGCGAGCACGACTGCCCGTTCTGCCTCATCCCGTCCATGCCGGACGAGCAGGGACTGGTCGTGGCGCGCGGCGCGACCGTCTTCGCGGTGCTGAACCTCTACCCCTACAACGCCGGGCACCTCATGGTGGTCCCGTACCGGCACGTGCCCGACTACACCGACCTGACCGACGCCGAGGTCGCCGAGCTGGGCGCGTTCACGCAGACGGCGATGCGGGTGGTGCGGCAGGTGACCGGAGCACACGGTTTCAACATCGGGATGAACCAGGGATCGGTGGCGGGGGCCGGCATCGCCGACCACCTGCACCAGCACGCGGTGCCGCGCTGGGGCGGCGACACGAACTTCATGCCGGTCATCGGCCTCACCCGGGTGCTGCCGCAGGTGCTGGCCGAGACCCGCAGGCTGCTGGCCGCGGCCTGGCCGGGCGCGGCGTCGCCGGCACCGCCGACCGCGCCGACGGGGGACTGACCGTGCTGGGGTCGGGTGCCCGGGCGGCCGTCGGCCGGTTCTGGGCACCGGTGGTCACCCGGCTGGCGCGGGCCGGGGTGACGCCGGACGCGATCACGGTCACCGGGACGGTCGGCGCGATCGCCGCGGCGGTCACCCTCATCGCCACCGGGCACCTGTTCTGGGGCGCGTTCACCGTCACGCTGTTCGTGCTGCTCGACATGCTCGACGGCGCGCTCGCGCGGGCCCGCGGCGGCGGGTCGGCGTTCGGCGCGGTGCTGGACTCGACCTGCGACCGCGCCGTCGACGCCGCGGTCTTCGGGGCGCTGGTGTGGTGGTACACCGGCGCGGGCGACGACCGGCTGCTCGCGCTGCTGGCGATGGTGGGGCTCGTCCTCGGCGTGCTGACCAGCTACATCAAGGCGCGGGCCGAGGGCGTCGGCATCCCGTGCGACGTCGGCCTGGTCGAGCGCACCGAGCGGCTGATCCTGGTGCTCGCCGGCACGGGCCTCACCGGCCTGGGCCTCCCGTACGCCGTCGACGTGGGGCTGTGGCTGCTGGTGGTGGGCGGCGCGGTGACCGTCGCCCAGCGGGTGGCCGCCGTCCACCGCGGCGCCCGCGGGACGTCGCTGACGCCGACGGCGCCGGCCCCGTGAGCGGCCTCCGGGCGCGGGCGGCCGCGCGCGCCACCGACCTCGGCTACGCCGCGGGCTGGCAGGCGGTGCAGTGGCTGCCCGAGCCGGTGGCCCGCGGCGCGTTCGACGCGGTCGCCCGCTTCGCCGCCGGCCGCGAGGGCCGTGGCACCCGCCAGCTGCGGGCCAACCTGCGCGTGGCCACCGGCGGCAAGCTCGCCGAGGACGAGCTCGACGCGCTCACCGCCCGCGCGCTGCGCTCCTACGCCCGGTACTGGCAGGAGGCCTTCCGGCTGCCCCGCCTGGGCACCGCGCGGGTGCTGCGCGACACCGTCGTCCCCGGGATCGACCACCTCGCCCGCGCCCGCGCGCAGGGCCGGCCGGTGATCCTGGCGCTGCCGCACAGCGGCAACTGGGACGCCGCCGGGGTGTGGTTCCTCGACTGGCTCGGCGAGCCGTTCATGACCGTCGCCGAGCGGCTGCGGCCGGAGTCGCTGTACGAGCGGTTCCTCGCCTACCGGGAGACCCTCGGCATGCGGGTGGTGCCGCTGACCGGCGGGGAGCGGCCGAGCTCGGCGGTGCTGCGGGAGTGGCTGGAGGCCGGGCGCTCGGTGTGCCTGCTGGTCGACCGGGACCTCGGCTCCGGCGGCGTGCCGGTCGAGTTCTTCGGCCGGCCGTCCACCATGCCCGGCGGCCCCGCGCTGCTGGCGGCGCAGACCGGCGCCTCGCTGCACCCGGTCACCTGCCGGTTCAGCGAGCGCGGCTGGGTGCTGCAGGTCGGCGAGGAGGTGCCGCTGGACGGCGGGACCCGGCTGCGGGACCGGGTGGCGACGGCGATGCAGGGCGTTGCCGACGCGTTCACCGCCGACATCGCGCGGCAGCCGGAGGACTGGCACGTGCTCGGGCGCATCTGGGCCGACGTGCCGCCCGACCCGCCGGCGGGGGAGCGTCGCTGATGCGGATCGGCCTGGTCTGCCCCTACCAGTGGGACGTCCCCGGGGGCGTCCAGTACCACGTGCGCGACCTGGCCGAGACGCTGCGCGGGCTCGGCCACCACGTCGAGGTGCTCACCCCGGCCGAGCACGAGGAGTCGCTCACCGACCCCTGGCTCACCTGGGCCGGGCGCACCGTGCCGATCCCGTACAACGGCTCGATGGCCAGCGTGCAGTTCGGGCCGGTGTCCGCCGCGCGGGTGCGCCGCTGGCTGCGCGAGGGGCACTTCGACGTCGTCCACGTGCACGACCCGGCGCCGCCGTCGATCGGCCTGCTGGTGTGCATGATCGCCACGGGCCCGATCGTGGCCACCTTCCACGCCGCGACCGTGCGGTCGAAGTGGCTGGCCGCCTGGGGTCCGGTGGTGCGCCCGTGGCTGGAGAAGATCACCGGCCGGATCGCCGTGTCCGACTTCGCCCGCCGCGTGCAGGTCGAGCACCTCGGCGGGGACGCGGTGATCATCCCCAACGGCGTGCACGTGGGGTTCTTCGCCGAGGGCCCGACCCTGCCCGGGGCCGCGCGCGGCGTCGGCGGGCCGACGATCGGGTTCCTCGGCCGCTACGACGAGCCGCGCAAGGGCCTGCCGGTGCTGCTGGAGGCGATGCGGACCGTCGTCCGGGAGCACCCCGGCGCCCGGCTGCTGGTGGCCGGCCGCGGCGACCCCGACGCCCTGCGCGAGGCGGTGGGGGAGGACCTGCGCGCGCACGTGGCGCTGCTCGGCGAGATCCCCGAGGCCGACAAGGCCGCCTTCCTGCGCTCGGTGGACGTCTACTGCGCGCCCAACCTGCTCGGCGAGTCCTTCGGCGTGGTGCTCATCGAGGCCATGGCCGCCGGCGCGCCGATCGTGGCCAGCGACCTCGACGCGTTCGCGCGGGTGCTCGAGGACGGCGCGGCCGGGGTGCTGGTGCGCCGCGGGGACAGCGCGGCGCTGGCGCGGGCGCTGTCGGACCTGCTCGCCGACCCCGCCCGCCGGGCGGCGCTGTCGGCGACCGGCAGCGAGGTGGCCGCGGGCTACGACTGGCAGGTGGTCGCCCGCCGGGTGCTCGCCGTCTACGAGACCGTCGTGCTCCCCGGCGCAGGGGAGGTCACGGCCGGCGACGACGAGGCGTGGCCGGAGGTGACGGCCACCACCGACGGGGTGTTGCCCTCCCTGCTGAGGCGCGTCCGCCGCTAGCGTGGGCCGGTGTGACGCCCGGCGCCTGGTTGCTCGTCACCGCGGTCGTCGTCGTCCTCGTGCTGGCGTGGACCGCCTGGACGCTCACCCGGCTGCGGCGGCTGGAGGCCCGGGTCGCCCGCGCGCGGACGGTGCTCGAGGACCGGCTCCGCTCCCGCGCGGCGCTGGCCGAGGACCTGGCCGCCGGGTACAGCGCCGCGCTCGGTGAGGACCGCGCGACCCGGCTGAAGGCCGCCGCCTACGAGGCGCGGCGGACGCCGGCCGGCGACCGGGAGCTGGCCGAGAACGCCCTGGGCAGGGAGCTGCGCGCGCTGCCGGCGGAGCTGCCGAGGGTCCCCGCGGAGCTGCTCGCCGGGCTGGCCGAGGCGGAGGCCCGGATGGCCCTGGCCCGGCGCTTCTACAACGACGCCGTCCGGGACACCGCGCTGCTGCGCCAGCGGCGGCTGCCCCGGCTGCTGCGGCTGCACGCCGACCGGCCGCTGCCGCGGTTCTTCGACGTCGAGGACGGCCTGGACGCGGTCCCCACGGGCGCCGGCACACCGCGCGGCTGAACCCGCCTACGCTGGGCCGGGTCGCGCGGTCGTGCGGCCTGCCCGCCGCACCACCCAGGAGCAGCCGTGTCCGACCCCGCCCTCCCCGTCACCGGAACCTCCCGCGTCAAGCGCGGCCTCGCCGAGCAGCTCAAGGGCGGCGTCATCATGGACGTCGTCACGCCCGAGCAGGCGAGGATCGCGGAGGACGCCGGCGCGGTCGCCGTCATGGCGCTCGAGCGGGTGCCCGCCGACATCCGCGCCCAGGGCGGCATCGCGCGGATGAGCGACCCCGACATGATCGACGGGATCGTCTCCGCCGTCTCCATCCCCGTGATGGCCAAGGCCCGCATCGGGCACTTCGTCGAGGCGCAGGTGCTGCAGAGCCTCGGCGTCGACTACGTCGACGAGTCCGAGGTGCTCACCCCGGCCGACGAGGCGCACCACATCGACAAGCACGCGTTCACCGTGCCGTTCGTCTGCGGCGCCACCGACCTGGGCGAGGCGCTGCGGCGGATCGCCGAGGGCGCGGCCATGATCCGGTCGAAGGGCGAGGCCGGCACGGGCAACGTCGTCGAGGCGACGCGGCACGTGCGGGCGATCCGGGCCGGCATCCGGCGGCTGGGCACCCTCGACGGGACCGAGCTGTTCGTCGCGGCCAAGGAGCTGCGCGCGCCGTACGACCTGGTGGCCGAGGTGGCCCGCACCGGGAAGCTGCCGGTCGTGCTGTTCACCGCCGGCGGCATCGCCACCCCCGCGGACGCGGCGATGATGATGCAGCTCGGCGCCGAGGGCGTGTTCGTCGGCTCGGGCGTCTTCAAGTCCGGCGACCCCGCCCGGCGCGCCGCCGCGATCGTCCAGGCGACGACGTTCCACGACGACCCCGACGTGATCGCCAAGGTCTCCCGCGGGCTGGGCGAGGCCATGGTCGGGATCGACGTGGACACGCTGCCCGACTCGCAGCGGTTCGCCGCGCGCGGCTGGTGAGCGCGCCCCGGATCGGGGTGCTCGCGCTGCAGGGCGACGTCCGCGAGCACCTCGCGGTCCTGACCGGGCTCGGCGCGGACGCGGTGCCGGTGCGGCGCCCCGCCGAGCTGGCCGCCGTCGACGGGCTGGTCCTGCCCGGCGGCGAGTCGACCACGATGGCGAACCTCGCCGTCCGCACCGGGCTGCTCGAGCCGCTGCGCGCCGCCGTCCGCGGCGGGCTGCCGGTGTACGGCACCTGCGCCGGGCTGGTGCTGCTGGCCGACCGGCTCCTCGACGCCCCGCCCGGCCAGCAGACGATCGGCGGCCTCGACGTCACCGTGCGGCGCAACGCCTTCGGCCGGCAGGCCGACTCCTTCGAGTCCCGCGTCGCGGTGGAGGGCGTGCCCGGCGGCCCGCTGTCGGCCGTGTTCATCCGCGCGCCGTGGGTCGAGGAGGCCGGGCCGGGGGTGCAGGTCCTCGGGCGGGTCGAGGGCGGAGCGGCCGACGGTAGGATCGTCGCGGTGCGCCAGGGCGACGTCGTGGCCACCAGCTTCCACCCCGAGCTGACCGGGGACACCCGGGTCCACGCGTTGTTCGTGGAGATCGTGCGGCGCGTGGCCGGCGGGGCGGTCGCAGTCCCCAGCGGCGCCGGTGCCGGCGCCCCCGACCTCGGAGGAGCACAGTGAGCGGCCATTCCAAGTGGGCGACCACGAAGCACAAGAAGGCCGCCATCGACGCCAAGCGCGGCAAGCTGTTCGCCAAGCTGACCAAGAACATCGAGGTCGCGGCGCGCACCGGCGGCGGTGACCCCGCGGGCAACCCGACGCTCTACGACGCCATCCAGAAGGCGAAGAAGTCCTCGGTCCCCAACGACAACATCGACCGCGCGGTCAAGCGCGGCTCGGGCGCCGAGGCCGGCGGCGTCGAGTACCAGTCGATCACCTACGAGGGCTACGCCTCCGGCGGCGTCGCGGTGCTCATCGAGTGCCTCACCGACAACCGCAACCGGTCCGCCTCCGAGGTGCGCACCGCGATGACCCGCAACGGCGGCTCGATGGCCGACCCCGGCTCGGTGTCCTACCTGTTCACCCGCAAGGGCGTCGTCGTCGTCCCCAAGGCCGACGGCGTCGACGAGGACACCGTGCTCATGGCGGTCCTCGACGCCGGCGCCGAGGAGGTCCGCGACCTCGGCGACACCTTCGAGGTCGTCTCCGAGCCCGGTGACCTGGTCGCCGTCCGCACCGCGCTGCAGGACGCCGGCATCGACTACGACTCCGCCGAGGCCGGGTTCGTGCCCAGCGTCACCGTCGAGCTCGACGAGGAGGGCGCCGGCAAGGTGTTCCGCCTCATCGACGCGCTCGAGGACCTCGACGACGTCCAGAACGTGTACGCCAACTACGACGTCTCCGACGAGGTGCTCGAGAAGGTCGGCTGAGGCGCCACCGCCGCCCCACGCGTCCCGGACACCCCAGCGGTGGCGGCCCGATCCGGACCGCCGGCCCCAGCATGGGGCGACGCGCCGCCTCCCGCGGCGCCCGGTGGACGCGGGTGGGCAGGTGGCGCGCGGGTCGTCCGCGCCGGCGTGGTCCTGCTGCTGGCCGCCGGCGTGCTCGGCGTCGTCGCGCCGCCCACCCCCGGCGCCGCGGCGACGGTCCGCCCGCCGGCGGTCCAGGCCGCACCGGCCGACGGTGACCCGGTGGGCCGCCGCGCCCCGGTGGGGCTGGTGCCCCGGGTGACCGCCGCACCGGTGCCCGCGGCGCCGGCCGCGGGGCCCAGCGTGGAGCCGCCGCCGTCCGAGGCGCCGGAGGCCGCGGTGGCCGCCGTCGCCGCTGTCGCCGAGCCCACGCCGGAGCCCGCGCCCGCCGCCCTGCCGCTGGACGTCGACGCCGGCGGGTCGGCCCAGGTCGTCACCGTCGTCGCCGCCTCCTCCGGCGCGACCACCGCGCAGCTCACCGCCTGGGAGCTCGGGCCGGGCGGCTGGACGGCGGTGCTCGGCCCGTGGCCGGCCCGGGTCGGCGCGTCCGGCGTCGGCGCCGCGCGCGAGGGCAGCACCCGCACCCCGGCCGGCACCCTCCCGCTGACCGAGGCGTTCGGCCGCGCCGCGGACCCGGGCACCGGCCTGGCCTACCGGCAGGTGGACGAGCAGGACTGGTGGGTCTCCGACGTCGCCAGCCCGCTGTACAACCGGCACGCCCGGTGCGCCCCCGGCACCTGCCCGTTCGACGAGGCGGCGGGGGAGAACCTGCTCGCGGCCGGCGCCGTCTACGACTACGCCGTGGTCATCGGCCACAACCCCGCGGGGACGCCGGGCGCGGGGTCGGCGTTCTTCCTGCACGTCAGCAACGGCGCCCCGACCGCGGGCTGCGTGGCGATCGAGCGCGGTCGGCTGCAGGAGCTGCTGCGGTGGCTGGACCCGGGCGCGGCGCCGCTGGTGGCGATCGGCGTCGCCTGACGACCCGCGCACCGCGCCGCGTGTTGCGCGACGGCGCCGTCGTCGGGGACGGTTACGGTTGCGGTCGAACACGCGTTCGGTGAGAGGGGGAGCGGGCATGCGGGTGCTCGGCATCGACCCGGGGCTGACCCGGTGCGGCTGGGGTGTGGTCGACGGCCGTCCCGGCGCACGCCCGGCCGCCGTGGGCGTCGGCGTGATCCGCAGCTCCGCGGACCTGGACCTGGAGCTGCGGCTGCTGGAGCTGCACACCCAGGTCACCGCGCTGCTGCGCGAGCACCGGCCCGACGTCGTGGCCATCGAGCGGGTGTTCACCCAGAACAACAAGGGCACCGCCACCGGCACCGCGCAGGCGGCCGGGGTGGCGGCGCTGGCCGCGGCCCAGGCCGACCGGCCGGTCGCCTGGCACACGCCCAGCGAGGTCAAGGCGGCCATCTCCGGCAACGGCCGCGCGGACAAGGAGCAGGTCACCCTCATGGTCACCCGGGTGCTGGGGCTGGCGTCGGCCCCCAAGCCGGCCGACGCCGCCGACGCGCTGGCGCTGGCGGTCTGCCACGTGTGGCGCGGCCCGGCCCAGGACCGGCTGCGGGTCGCGGCGATCGCCGGCGGCATCGGCGCGCCGGTGGTGCAGCGGACACTGCCGCGCTGGCAGGGGGTGTCCCGGTGATCGCCTCGGTGAGCGGCCGGGTCGCCGCGGTCGGCCCCGAGGGCGCGGTGGTCGAGGTCGGCGGCATCGGCCTGGCCGTGCAGTGCACGCCCGGCACCATCGCCCGGCTCACCGTCGGGGAGGACGCCCGCCTGGCGACCAGCCTGGTCGTGCGCGAGGACTCCCTGACCCTCTACGGCTTCGCCGACGACGACGAGCGGCAGCTGTTCGAGCTGCTGCAGACCGCCAACGGCGTCGGCCCGCGGCTGGCGCAGGCGGTGCTGGCCATCCACCCGCCGCGCGAGGTGCGCCGCGCGGTGTCCATGGCCGACGTCAAGGCGCTCACCCAGGTGCCCGGCATCGGCAAGAAGGGCGCCGAGCGGCTGATCCTCGAGCTGCGCGACCGGCTGGGCCCGACCACCACCGACACGCAGCTGGACGGGCCCGCCCCGGCCGGTCTCGCGCCGGTCACCCCGGTGGCGCCCTGGCGCGACCAGCTGTCCTCGGCGCTGGTCGGGCTCGGCTGGTCCACCAAGGAGGCCGACACCGCCCTCACCGCCCTCGCGCCGGTCGCCGACGAGCAGCTCACCGGCACCGGCCGGGTCGACGTCGCGCTGCTGCTGCGCCAGGCGCTGCAGCTGCTGGGCCGGTCGTGAGCGCCCCGTTCGACCGGTCGCTGACCGGCGAGGTGGAGTCCGGGGTCAGCCGCGACTTCGCCGTCTCCCCGCAGGCCGGGGACGAGGAGCGGGTGGTCGAGTCCGCGCTGCGGCCGCACTCGCTGCACGACTTCATCGGCCAGCCGAAGGTCGCCCGCCAGCTCGCGCTGGTCCTCGAGGGCGCCAAGCGCCGGGGCCGGCCGCCGGACCACGTGCTGCTGTCCGGCCCGCCCGGGCTCGGCAAGACCAGCCTCGCGCTGATCATCGGCTCGGAGCTCGGCACCTCGGTGAAGATCACCAGCGGCCCGGCGATCGAGCGCTCCGGCGACCTCGCCGCGATGCTGTCCAACCTCGGCCCCGGCGACGTGCTGTTCATCGACGAGATCCACCGCATCGCGCGGCCCGCCGAGGAACTGCTGTACATGGCGATGGAGGACTTCCGGGTCGACGTCGTCGTCGGCAAGGGGCCCGGCGCCACCGCGATCCCGCTGGAGATCAACCCGTTCACCCTGGTCGGCGCCACCACCCGCGCGGGACTGCTGACCGGGCCGCTGCGCGACCGGTTCGGCTTCGTCGGGCAGATGGAGTTCTACGAGCCGGCCGAGCTGCAGCAGGTCCTCGCCCGCAGCGCCGCGCTGCTCGGCGTCGAGCTCACCGACGACGGCTCGGCCGAGATCGCCGGCCGCTCCCGCGGGACGCCGCGCATCGCCAACCGGCTGCTGCGCCGGGTGCGCGACTACGCCGAGGTCGAGGCCGACGGCCGGGTCACCCGCGCCGTCGCGCAGGCCGCGCTGGCGCTCTACGACGTCGACGACCTGGGGCTGGACCGGCTGGACCGGGCGGTGCTCGAGGCGCTGGTCGTGCGCTTCTCCGGCGGGCCGGTCGGCGTGTCCACGCTGGCGGTCGCGGTGGGGGAGGAGCCGAGCACCGTCGAGGAGGTGTGCGAGCCGTTCCTCGTGCGCGCCGGCCTGCTCGCCCGCACCCCCCGCGGGCGGGTGGCCACCGAGGCGGCCTGGCGGCACCTCGGCCACCCGGTGCCGCGCGGCGGCATCCCCCTCGGGGGTGTCACAGCCGTCCCGCGTGACCCGGGCGCGTCGTCGGAACCCCTGTTCGACGCCTAGACTCATCGGCGCTGGCGCGCAACTCGGCCCTCCCCGGGCCGACCGGTCCCGGCCGTGCGATCCCGTGTCGGCGCGGACGGTGCCCCGCGCGCCACGACCGACGTACCCGAGCGGTCCCGACCCGGGCCGCACCGACCGCGCGCAGCCGCGCGGTAGAGAGGCACTCCCGTCGTGGAACTGTTCCCCCTGCTCCTGCTCGTGCTGGCGTTCGTGGCGCTGGTCGTGCTCCCCGCGCGGGCCCGCAAGCGCCAGCAGAACCAGACGCAGTCGGCGCTGGCGATCGGCGTGCCGGTCACCATGGCCGGCGGCGTGTACGGCACGGTGGCCGGTCTCGCCGACCCGGCCACCATCCAGGTCCAGATCGCCCCGGGCGTCGTCGTGACCTACGCCCGGCAGGCGGTCCTCCAGGTCCGCCCGGTGGCCGGCGAGGTGCCCGGCCCGGTGGCGACCGGGGAGACCGTGGTCGAGCCCGCCCCGGACGAGACCACGCCCCGGGACGACCGGCCGGGCGACGGTCCCACCGGCAAGACCCTCTGACGGAGGACCCGTGGCCAACCGCGCCCTGCCGGCGCGCCGCTACTTCGGCGCGCTGGTCCTGATCGTGGCCGTCATGTACGGCCTGATCTTCCTCACCGGCTCCGACCGCACCCCCCAGCTCGGCCTGGACCTGCGCGGCGGGACCACGGTCACGCTGACCGCGCGCACGCCCGACGGGCAGGCGCCCGCGCCCGAGGACCTCGAGCTCGCCCGCCAGATCATCGAGCAGCGGGTCAACGGCCTCGGCGTCGCCGAGGCCGAGGTGGTCACCGAGGGCGACGCGAACATCGTCATCTCGGTGCCCGGCGACGACGGCGAGCAGGCCCGCGAGCTGGGCCAGACCGCCCAGCTGCGGTTCCGCCCGGTGGTGACCGGCCCCGAGGCGGCCGCCCCCGCCGAGAGCACCGACTCCGCCACGCCGAGCGACTCCGCCGCGCCCACCGACGGCGCGACGCCGACGGACAGCGCGGCCCCCACGGACAGCGCGGCCCCCACCGACAGCGCGGCGCCGACCGACGCGGCCACCCCGACCGACGCCGCGACGACGGACTCCGCGACCCCGAGCGACGGCGCGGTGAGCGACCCCGCGCTCGACCAGGACCGCCCGGCGGTGACCCAGGAGGAGGCCGCGGCGCGGTACGCGACGCTGACCTGCGCCCCCGAGGACACCACCAGCGAGGTCGCCCGCCCGGACGACTACGTCGCGGCCTGCAGCGAGGACGGCACCCAGAAGTACCTGCTCGGCCCCACGGTCATCGAGGGCACCGAGATCGCCGACGCCAGCGCCGGCACGCAGCAGACCACCGGCGAGTGGGTCGTGCTGCTGGACTTCAACTCCGAGGGCCGCGCCACCTGGGCGGAGTACACCGCCGCCAACGTCGGCACCAACGTCGCCTTCACCCTCGACGGCCGGGTCGTGTCCGCGCCCACCATCCAGGGCGCGATCAACGGCCAGACGACGATCACCGGCTCGTTCGACCAGCAGAGCGCCGAGGAGCTGGCCAACCAGCTGCGCTACGGCGCGCTGCCGCTGACCTTCACCCAGGCCACCGCCCAGTCGATCTCCACCGAGCTCGGCGCCGAGCAGCTGCAGGCGGGCCTGATCGCCGGCGCCATCGGCATCGCGCTGGTGTTCGTCTACGCGCTGGTCTACTACCGGCTGCTCGGCCTGGTGATGATCGCCAGCCTCATCCTGTCGGCGGTCGTCGTCTACGCGAGCCTGGTGCTGCTCGGCCGCGAGATCGGCTTCACGCTGAGCCTCGCCGGCATCGCCGGGTTCATCGTGGCCATCGGCATCACCGCTGACTCGTTCGTCGTCTACTTCGAACGGCTCAAGGACGAGATCCGCGAGGGCCGGACGCTGCGCTCGGCGGTGCCGCGCGCCTGGGTCCGCGCCCGCCGCACGATCCTCTCGGCCGACGCGGTCAGCTTCCTCGCCGCGGCGATCCTCTACTGGCTGGCCATCGGCGACGTGAAGGGCTTCGCGTTCACCCTCGGCCTGTCCACGGTCCTGGACCTGGTCGTCGTCTTCCTCTTCACCCACCCGCTGATGGCCGTGCTCGCCCGGTTCCGGTCGTTCGGGTCGAGCCGGTTCTCCGGCCTCGGCCAGGTCGACCGGTCGCTGCGCTCGGCGGCCCCGTCCGTCCGCGCCGAGCGCGAGCTGGTCGGCGCCGCGGCGGGCACCCGTGCGTCGCAGGACAGGAGCAGGGCATGAGCCGCGAGCAGGACACCCCGGTGCCGGTGGGCACCGAGGCCGACGAGGCCCGCGCGGCCGACGCGTCGGCCGCCGAGGACGCCGCCGCGGCGGCCGACGACGCCGCGCTCGCCGACGCCGGCCTGCCCGCGGAGGGCAGCGCGACCCGCCGTCCCGAGCACCGGGCCTCCCTGGCGCACCGGCTCTACAACGGCGAGGCCGGCCTCGACGTCGTGGGCCGCAGCCGGCTGATCTACAAGGTCACCGCGGTGATCGTGCTGGTCTGCATCGCCTCGATGGTGTTCCGCGGCTTCAACTTCGGCATCGACTTCGCCGGTGGCAACAGCTTCCGGGTGCCGGGCGGCACCGAGCAGCTGGAGCAGGTGCGCGAGGCCGCCACCGACGCCGGCGCCGACGTCGCCTCGGCCCAGGTGGTCGGCGGCGACGAGATCCTGCTGCGCACCGGCGCGCTGGACAACGACGGCGAGCGGGCGGTCGTCGAGGCGGTGGCCGGCGCCGCCGGCGTGGACGCGGGCGCCGTCAGCCCCGAGTCGGTGAGCGCCGAGTGGGGCCAGGACATCACCGACCAGGCGCTCATCGCGCTCGCGGTGTTCCTCGCCGCGGTCATCGCGTTCCTGGCCGTCCGGTTCCAGCCGAAGATGGCCGTCGGCGCCATCGCCGCGCTGCTGCACGACCTCGTGGTCACCGCCGGCGTCTACTCGCTGATCGGCTTCGAGGTGACGCCCTCGACGATCATCGGCCTGCTGACCATCCTCGGGTTCTCCCTCTACGACACCGTCGTCGTCTTCGACAAGGTCGACGAGAACACCCGCGGCCTGGCGCAGACCGCGCGCATGACCTGGGGCGAGGCGGCCAACCTCGCGGTCAACCAGACCCTCATGCGCTCGATCAACACCTCGGTGATCGCGCTGCTGCCGGTGGCCGGGCTGCTGTTCGTCGGCGCGGGCCTGCTCGGCGTCGGCACGCTCAAGGACCTCGCGCTGGTGCTGTTCGTCGGTCTCGCCGCGGGCGCCTACTCGTCGATCTTCCTGGCCACGCCGATCGTCGCCGACCTCAAGGAGCGCGAGCCCGAGGTCGTCGCGCTGCGCAAGCGGGTGCTCGCCCGCCGGTCGGCCGCCGCCCGCCAGGGCGCCCGCGCCTCGGCCGGGCCGGTCGCCAGCGCCCGCCGGGCCCGCGGCGGCGCCGCCCGGGGCGGGGTGGCCCTCGCCGAGCGGGACGCCGGGGCGCTGGGCCCGGCGGAGGCCGACGTCGTCGTCGAGTCGCCGGCCTCGGTCGGTCCCGACGCCGGCCGGCCGCGCGGCGCCACCGCGGCGCCGCGCCCGGGCGTCCGGCCGCAGCGGCCGGGCGGGACGAAGAAGCGCCGGTGAGCACCGCCGAGGCGCTGCCGCCCCTCGACGAGCTCATCGCCTCCCTGACCGTCGACGTCCCGGACTTCCCCGAGCCGGGAGTCGTGTTCCGCGACCTCACGCCGGTCTTCGCCGACGGCCCGGCCTTCCGCCGCATGGTGGAGGGCCTGGCCGAGCCGGTGCTCGCGGACCCGCGCGCGGCGGCGGTCGCGCACACCGACGACGGCCGCCCCGGCGACCCGGGCTTCGACGTCGTGGTCGGCGTCGAGGCCCGCGGGTTCCTCCTGGCCGCGGCGGTCGCGCTGCACGCCGGCGTCGGCGTCGTGCCGGTGCGCAAGGCCGGCAAGCTGCCCCGGGAGCGGATCGCCGCGGACTACGTGCTCGAGTACGGCACCGCGACCGTCGAGATGCACACCGACTCGCTGCACCCCGGGCAGCGGGTGCTGCTGGTCGACGACGTGCTCGCCACCGGCGGCACGCTGGCGGCCTCCGTCGCGCTGGTCGAGGAGCTCGGCGGCGTGGTGACGGCGGTGTCGGTGGTCGTCGAGCTCGCCGCCCTGGGCGGCCGCGAGCGGCTCGCCCCGCACGCCGTGCACACCCTCTGGACCACCTGAGGAGGAGCCCCGGCCCGGCGCGGCCGCGCCCCTGGCGCCCGCGGCTAGCATGGTGCTGGTCGTTCCTCCTCTGCTCCCGCAGGAGTCGCCGTGGCACCCGACGCGCCCGCCACCCGCGTGGCTGGCGCGCGGCCCGAGGAGGACCCCGCCCCGCCGCAGGACGAGCGCGCTCCGCTGCCGTCCCGGCCGCTGGTCCGCCGTCCCGACGACGTCGGCAGCGAGCCGCCGGAGGAGGGCGCCCCCGCCCGCCCCCGCCGGGTGCGCGACCGGCTGGCCCGCCGCATCGTCGCGGGCCAGCGCAGCGAGGTCCGCCCGGTGCTCGAGCCGCTGGCCGCGCTGCACCGGCAGAGCCACCCCAAGGCCGACCTCGGGCTGCTGCAGCGGGCCTACGACGTCGCCGAGGCCGCCCACGCCACCCAGAGGCGCAAGAGCGGCGACCCCTACATCACCCACCCGCTGGCCGTGGCCACCGTGCTCGCCGGGCTCGGGATGGACACCACGACGCTGGTCGCCGCGCTGCTGCACGACACCGTCGAGGACACCGGCAAGACCCTCGAGGCGATCAGCGCGGACTTCGGCCCCGAGGTCGCCCACCTCGTCGACGGCGTCACCAAGATCGACAAGGTGAAGCTGGGCGACGCCGCCCAGGCCGAGACGATCCGCAAGATGATCGTCGCGATGGCCCGCGACCCGCGGGTGCTGGTCATCAAGCTCGCCGACCGGCTGCACAACATGCGCACGCTGCGCTTCCTCCCGCCGGAGAAGCAGGAGAAGAAGGCGCGCGAGACGCTGGAGATCCTCGCCCCGCTGGCCCACCGGCTGGGCATGAACACGATCAAGTGGGAGCTCGAGGACCTCGCGTTCGCCACGCTCTACCCCAAGCGCTACGACGAGATCGTCCGGCTGGTGGCCGAGCGGGCGCCGTCGCGCGACACCTACCTGGCCGAGGTGACCGCGGCGGTCACCGAGCAGCTCAAGGCCGCCGGCATCCAGGCCGTCGTCACCGGCCGGCCCAAGCACTACTACTCGATCTACCAGAAGATGATCGTCCGCGGCCGGGACTTCACCGACATCTGGGACCTCGTCGGCATCCGGATCCTGGTCGACACCGTCCGCGACTGCTACGCGGCGCTGGGCATCATGCACGCGCACTGGCAGCCGGTGCCCGGGCGCTTCAAGGACTTCGTCGCGATGCCGAAGTTCAACATGTACCAGTCGCTGCACACGACGGTGATCGGGCCGCAGGGCAAGCCGGTCGAGCTGCAGATCCGCACGCACGACATGCACCGCACCGCCGAGTACGGCATCGCCGCGCACTGGAAGTACAAGGAGAAGGCGCGGCAGGGCGGCAAGCCCGGCCCCGGCGAGTTCGGCGCCTCGAAGGTCGGTACGCCCGACGACATGCTGTGGCTGCGCCAGCTGCTCGACTGGCAGCGCGAGGCCCAGGAACCCGGCGAGTTCCTCGAGACCCTGCGCTACGACCTCGGTCCGCAGGAGGTCTTCGTCTTCACGCCCAAGGGCGACGTCATGAGCCTGCCCGGCGGGTCGACGCCGGTGGACTTCGCCTACGCGGTGCACACCGAGGTCGGCCACCGCTGCATCGGCGCCCGGGTCAACGGCACGCTGGTCAGCCTGGACAGCAAGCTGTCCAACGGCGACGTCGTCGAGATCTTCACCTCCCGCTCGCCCACGGCCGGCCCCTCGAAGGACTGGCTGTCCTTCGTCGGCTCCTCCCGCGCGCGGACCAAGATCCGCCAGTGGTTCACCAAGGAGCGCCGCGACGACGCCGTCGAGGCCGGCAAGGAGGCCCTGACCCGGGCCATGCGCAAGGCCGGCCTGCCGCTGCAGCGGCTGCTCGGCGGCGAGGCACTGGTCACGCTGGCCAAGGACCTCCGCTACGCCGACGTCACGGCGCTGTACGCGGCGGTGGGGGAGAACCAGATCTCCGCGGCGTCGGTGGTCGACAAGCTGATCACCGCGCTCGGCGGCGCCGAGGGCGCGGTCGAGGACATCGCCGAGACCGCGATCCCCACCCGGCGGCCGCTGCACCGGCGCCCGGCCAGCGGCGACCCCGGGATCGTCGTCCACGGGATGAGCGACGTCTGGGCCAAGCTCGCCAAGTGCTGCACCCCGGTGCCCGGCGACGACGTGCTCGGCTTCGTCACCCGCGGCGGCGGGGTGAGCGTGCACCGCACCGACTGCACCAACGCCGCGGACCTGCGGCGCAAGAGCGAGCGGCTGGTCGAGGTCGAGTGGGCCAGCCAGCCCGGCTCGGTGTTCCTCGTCTCGATCCAGGTCGAGGCGCTGGACCGGCACCGGCTGCTGTCCGACGTCACCAAGGCGCTGGCCGACGAGCGGGTCAACATCCTCTCGGCGTCGGTGCAGACCAGCCGGGACCGGGTGGCGGTCAGCCGGTTCACCTTCGAGCTGGCCGACCCCGCGCACCTCGGCGCGGTGCTGCAGACGGTGCGCAACGTCGAGGGCGTCTTCGACGTCGAGCGCGTCACCGCCTGAGCGCCACCACCGCGTGGAGCGGGTCCCCGGCGCCGGGCGGGGTGCGCAGCGACACCTCCGGCTCGCTGAACAGCCCGGTGCGCCGGACCAGCTCCGCGACCAGCGCGCCGTGCTGCTCGTCGGTGGTGGCCAGCCAGCCGTGCACGGCCTTGGTGGGGAAGCAGCGGTTCGAGAAGGTGACCGCCAGCGGCCCGCCCGCACGCAGCACCCGCCCGGCCTCGGCGAGCACCTCGATCGGCCGGGTCAGGTAGTCGATCGACACGCAGCACACCACGGCGTCGACGTCGGCGTCCGGCAGCGGCAGCCGCGGATCGGCGTTGAGGTCCTGCACGACCCGCTCGGTGGCCGCGGGGTTGGCGGCGAGCTCGCGGGCGTTCAGGCCGAGCACCACCAGCTCCGCCGGCGGGGTGCGGAAGTGCGAGACCCACGAGGACATGAGGTCCAGCACCCGGCGGGGGACCGGCGCCGCGCCGTCGATGCCGAGCTGGGCGTAGAGGTCGCCGACCGCGGCGACCGCGGCGTCGTCGATGTGGGTGACCAGCCGCGGCGGGCCGTAGAACTCCGCGTCGGGCCGCTCGTCGTCGCGCGCGAAGAACCCGGGCGGGAACCCCGCGTAGGCATCAGGTCGGGCGGTCACCGCCACGAGTGTGCCCTTCGGCCCCGTCCCGGGCCCCGCCCCGAGCTCGCGAGGGGTGGGGAGGACGGGGTCCTTCGTCCACTAGCCGACGGGCGCCATCGAGGTGACCGTCACCGGGACGGTCGGGGCGCCGCCGCCGGGGGAGGGGTCCAGCGAGCCGTCGTTGCCGTTGGCCGCGACGACGTCGAGGACGGCCAGGCCGCCGTCGTCGACCCTGCCCACGACGGTGTAGTCCGGCGGCAGCGAGCTGTCGCCCCACACGAGGAAGAACTGGCTGCCGTCGAGGCCCTGCCCGCTGTTGGCCATCGCCACCGTGCCGCGGGGGTAGGTCTCGTCGCCGTCGACGTCGGTGGGGAAGGCGTAGGTGGGCCCGCCGGCGCCGGTGCCGGTCGGGTCGCCGCACTGCAGCACCTGCAGGCCCTCGCTGTCGACCTCGCGGTGGCAGGAGGAGCCGTCGAAGAAGCCCCGGGCGGCCAGGTGGAGCATGCTCGCCGCCGCGCACGGGGCGCCGGCCCGGTCCAGGGTGAGCACGAGCTCGCCCAGGCTGGTCGTCATCCGCAGCGCCGCGGTGCCCTCGGCGGGCACCTCGTCGTCGGGCGGGGCGACCTCCACGGCGTAGGGGTTGCCGGAGCGGGCGGCCACCCACTCGCAGGCCACGGTCGCGGCGCCCGCGCCGCCGCCGGCGGCGTCGCCGGTCCCGTCGGGGACCGGCGACGCCGAGCCGGGGACCGTGCTCGTGCAGGCCGACAGCGCCAGCAGCGCGCCGGTGAGACCGGCGCCCGCCCGCGCCGGCCTCACGCGACGACGGTCATCGAGGTGATGGTCACCGGGAGGTTCGGCGCGCCGCCGCCGGGGCTGGGCTCGAAGGAGCCGTCGTTGCCCGCCGC
This sequence comes from Geodermatophilus sp. SYSU D01036, assembly GCF_054050435.1. Taxonomy (NCBI): domain Bacteria; kingdom Bacillati; phylum Actinomycetota; class Actinomycetes; order Geodermatophilales; family Geodermatophilaceae; genus Geodermatophilus; species Geodermatophilus sp. SYSU D01036. The sequence goes on from NZ_JBJGZJ010000002.1 coordinate 362,408, forward strand.
GGCGATCGTGTCGAGCACCGCGAGACCGGCCTCGTCGACGGTGCCGACCGCGGTGTAGTCCGGCGGCAGGTCGGTGTCGACGAAGCACAGGAAGAACTGGCTGCCCGTGGAGCCGGGCGTGCCGCTGTTGGCCATGGCGATCGTGCCGCGCGGGTAGGTCGTCTCCGGCGTGACCTCCTCGGCGAACTTGTAGGCCGGGCCGCCGGAGCCGGTGCCGGTCGGGTCGCCGCACTGCAGGACGCCGAAGGTCGGCTGGTTGACCTCGCGGTGGCAGGTGCTGCCGTCGAAGAACTGCTGCGAGGCGAGGAAGGCGAAGCTCGCCGCGGCGCACGGGGCCTTCGCGCGGTCCAGCGTCAGGGGGACGTCGCCCTGGTCGGTGCTCATGAGCAGCTGCACCGTGCCGCTGGCCGGGGTGGAGGCCGGGTCCGGCGGGGTGCCGACGTCGGTCAGGTTCGGGTTGCCGGACGTGTCGGGCGCGTACGTGCAGGTGACGGTGCCGTCGGCGTTGGTGACCGCCGGGGCCGCGGTGGCCTCGCTGCCCTCGGTGGCGGCGGCCGAGCTGCTGCTGGCGGCGGCCCGGGCGCTGTCGTCGTCGTCCCCGCCGAGCCCGGCCACCAGGGCCACCGCCCCGGCGACGAGCACGACGGCCATCACGGTCACCACGACGAGCAGGTTGCGGCGGCGCTTGCGGGCGAGCTCGGCGCGCCGCTCGAGCTGGCGCTGCAGGCGACGCTGGGCGGCAACCCGCCGCTGCTTGTTGGTCGGCACGGGTCGGGACACTCCTCGGACGGACGGGACGTTCCGCGGGGTCCGGATCCGGCCTCGGCCGCGCTCCGCGGTCTCCCCGCTGGTCGATCCGCGAGTGTAGGTGCCGCTCCTGTGGACCCTCGGTTGCCGGACCGGAGCGGCCCCGATCCCCCGCGTAACCTGCACGGGTGCTCATCCGCTCGTTCCCGGCCGGCGCCTTCGGCACCAACTGCTACGCCGTCGCCCCCGGGCCCGGCCAGGAGTGCGTCGTCGTCGATCCGGGCATGGACGCGGTGGAGCCGCTGGCCCGGGTGCTCGCCGACGACGGCCTCAAGCCGGTCGCCGTCGTCCTGACCCACGGCCACCTCGACCACACCTTCTCCGTGCTGCCCGTCTGCGAGGGCTACGACATCCCGGCCTACCTGCACCCCGACGACTCGGGCATGCTCGCCGACCCCGCGCGCTGGCACGGCCCGGCCCTGGCGCCGCTGATCACCGGCGTCCGGCTGCCCGACCCCACCGAGGTCAAGCCGCTCGCCGACGGCGCCGTGCTCTCGCTGGCCGGCGTCGAGCTGACCGTCCGCCACGCGCCCGGCCACACGCAGGGCTCGGTGGTCTTCTCCCTCGACCTCGGCAGTGAGTTCGGCGGGGCCCCCGGGCTGCTGGCCGGCGACGTGCTGTTCGCCGGGTCGGTCGGCCGGGTGGACCTGCCCGGCGGCTCCTGGGAGGCCATGCTCACCTCGCTGCGCGAGGTGGTCCTGCCGCTGGACGACGAGACCGTCGTGCTGCCCGGCCACGGCCCGGCGACGACGATCGGACGCGAGCGGGCGACCAACCCGTACCTGGCCGAGGCCGCGAGCGCACCGAAGGGACGGGGTCTGTGACGGGGCTGTCCGCGCCCAAGGGGACCTTCGACGTCCTCCCGCCGGACTCGGCGCGCTTCCTCGCCGTCCGCGAGACGCTCACCGCGCCGCTGCGGCGGGCCGGCTACGGCTACGTCGAGACGCCGGTGTTCGAGGAGACCGCGGTGTTCTCCCGCGGCGTGGGGGAGTCCACCGACGTCGTGACGAAGGAGATGTACACCTTCGACGACCGCGGCGGCCGCTCGCTCACGCTGCGCCCCGAGCTCACCGCCGGGCTCGTGCGGGCGTTCATCGAGCACCGGCTGCACACCGGCCCGCTGCCGGTGAAGCTGTGGACGGTCGGCTCGGCGTTCCGCTACGAGCGCCCGCAGGCCGGCCGCTACCGGCACTTCACGCAGGTCGACATGGAGGCGCTCGGCGTCGACGACCCCGCGCTGGACGCCGAGGTCGTGGCGCTGGGCGTGCAGGGCTTCCGCGACCTCGGGCTCACCGACTTCGAGCTGCTGCTCACCTCGCTCGGCGACTCGACCTGCCGGCCGCAGTACCGCGAGCTGCTCGTCGCCCACCTGGAGAAGCTCGACCTCGACGAGGAGACCCGGCGCCGGGCGGAGATCAACCCGCTCCGCGTGCTCGACGACAAGCGGCCCGAGGTGCAGGCCCAGCTCGACGACGCCCCGCTGATGGTCGACCACCTGTCGGACTCCACGAAGGCGCACTACGACGCCGTCCGCCAGCACCTCACCGACCTCGGCGTCACCTGGACCGAGGCGCCCCGGCTGGTGCGCGGGCTGGACTACTACACGAAGACGACGTTCGAGTTCGTGCACCACGGGCTGGGCGCGCAGTCGGCGATCGGCGGCGGCGGCCGCTACGACGGCCTGTCCGCGGCGCTCGGCGGCCCGGACGTGAGCGGCATCGGCTACGCCGTCGGCGTCGACCGGACGCTGCTGGCCGTGCAGGCCGAGGGGCTCGACGTCGCCGCCGCCCCCGGCGTGCAGGCGTTCGTCGTGCCGCTGGGCGCCGAGGCCAAGCGGCTGGCGGTCCGGCTGGTCGGGCAGCTGCGCGAGGCCGGCGTGTCCGCGGACACCGTCTACGGCGACCGCGGGCTCAAGGGCGCGATGAAGGCCGCCGACCGGTCGGGTGCCTCGCACGCGGTCGTCGTCGGCGAGCGGGACCTGGCCGAGGGCGTCGGCCAGCTGAAGGACCTGCGCACGGGGGAGCAGCGCGCCGTCCCCGTGGGTGACCTGTTCGAGGCGCTGAGAGCTGCGGCTGCTACGGGAGTGAGCGAGTGATGGAGACCCGACCCCTCGGACGGACCGGCGCGGAGGTCGGCGTCGTCGGCCTGGGCACGTGGCAGCTGGGCGGTGACTGGGGCGACGTCGACGAGGAGACCGCGGGCGGGGTCCTCGACGCCGCCCTCGACGCCGGCGTGACGCTGCTCGACACCGCCGACGTCTACGGCGACGGCCGCAGCGAGGAGCGCATCCGCAAGGCGCTGGCCACCCGGTCGGAGCGGCCGTTCGTGGCCACCAAGGCCGGTCGCCGCGCCGACCCGTTCGAGGCGGCGCAGTACACCCCGGAGAACCTGCGGGCCTGGATCGACCGGTCGCGGCGCAACCTCGGCGTCGACACCCTCGACCTGGTGCAGCTGCACTGCCCGCCGACCGCGGTCTACTCCGACCAGCGGGTGTACGACGCGCTCGACTCCTTCGTCGAGGACGGCGCGATCGCGGCCTACGGCGTCTCGGTGGAGACCGTCGCCGAGGGGCTGACCGCGCTCGAGCACCCCGGCGTGGCGAGCATCCAGGTGATCCTCAACGTCTTCCGCCGCAAGCCGCTGGAGGAGCTGCTCCCGGCCGCCCAGCGCGCCGGCGTCGGCATCCTGGCGCGGGTGCCGCTGGCCAGCGGCCTGCTGTCGGGGAAGTACGACGAGTCGACGACGTTCGGCGCCGACGACCACCGCAACTACAACCGCCAGGGCGAGGCCTTCGACGTCGGCGAGACCTTCGCCGGCGTGCCCTACGAGGTCGGCGTGGCCGCCGCGCGGGAGTTCACCGCGATCTGCGGCGACCGGGTGCCCGCCCAGGTGGCGCTGCGCTGGGTGGTCCAGCAGCCCGGCGTCACCTGCGTCATCCCCGGCGCCCGCTCGGTGGAGCAGGTGCGGTCGAACGTCGCCGCCGCCGGACTCGCGCCGCTGACCGACGCCGAGCTCGCCGACCTCGAGCGGCTCTACGACGAGCGCATCCGGCAGCACGTGCACGACCGCTGGTGACACACCCCTTATCCGAGAGGCCCTGAAGTGCTCCGCACCCACGACGCCGGCACGCTGCGCGCGTCCGACGCCGGTTCCACCGTCACCCTCGCCGGCTGGGTGGCCCGCCGGCGCGACCACGGTGGCGTCGTCTTCGTCGACCTGCGCGACGCCTCGGGCTACGTCCAGGTCGTCGTCCGCGAGGAGGAGGCGCACGCCCTCCGCAACGAGTTCTGCGTGCTGGTGACCGGGGAGGTCCGGCAGCGGCCGGCAGGCAACGAGAACCCCGAGCTGCCCACCGGCGAGGTCGAGGTGGCCGCCGTCGAGCTGCGCGTGCTGTCGCCGGCGGCGCCGCTGCCGTTCCCGATCGAGACCGACCAGGCCGCCTCGGACGACGTCCGCTACAGGTACCGCTACCTCGACCTGCGCCGGCAGGGCCCGGCCCGGATCCTGCGGCTGCGCAGCGAGGTCAACCGGATCGCCCGCGGCGTCATGGCCGGCCACGGCTTCACCGAGGTGGAGACGCCGGACCTCACCCGCTCCACGCCCGAGGGCGCGCGCGACTTCCTCGTGCCGGTGCGGCTGCAGCCGGGCAAGTGGTACGCCCTGCCGCAGTCGCCGCAGCTGTTCAAGCAGCTGCTGATGATCGGCGGGCTGGAGCGCTACTACCAGATCGCCCGCTGCTTCCGGGACGAGGACTTCCGCGCCGACCGGCAGCCGGAGTTCACCCAGCTCGACTTCGAGATGAGCTTCGTCGAGCGCGACGACGTCCTGGCCGTGGTCGAGGACGTCGTCCGCGCGCTGTGGCGGGAGCTCGCCTCCTACGACGTCCCCGAGATCCCGCGGATGACCTACCGCGAGGCGATGGACCGGTTCGGGTCGGACAAGCCCGACCTGCGCTTCGGCATCGAGCTCACCGAGCTGACCGAGTTCTTCGCCGACACGCCGTTCCGGGTGTTCCAGGCGCCCTACGTGGGCGCGGTGGTCATGCCCGGCGGCGGCTCGCAGCCGCGGCGCGCGTTCGACGCCTGGCAGGACTGGGCCCGCTCGCGCGGCTACCGCGGCCTGGCCTACGTGACCGTCGCCGAGGACGGCACGCTGGGCGGCCCGGTGGCCAAGAACGTCTCCGACGCCGAGCGCGCGGGGCTGGTCGAGGCCGTGGGCGCGCAGCCGGGCGACTGCGTGTTCTTCGCTGCGGGCCCGCGCCGGTCCTCGCAGGAACTGCTGGGTGCGGCGCGCAACGAGATCGCCAAGCGGCTGGAGCTCATCGAGCCGGGCTCGTGGTCGTTCCTGTTCGTCGTCGACTTCCCGATGTTCGAGGAGACCGAGGACGGCGACTGGACGTTCATGCACCACCCGTTCACCTCGCCCACCCCGGAGTGGCGGGAGCGGTTCGCCGAGGACAAGGCGAACGCGCTGTCCGACGCCTACGACCTGGTCGTCAACGGCAACGAGCTGGCCAGCGGGTCGGTCCGGATCGCGGACCCGGAGCTGCAGGAGCGGGTGTTCGAGACCCTCGGCATGTCCCGCGAGGAGGCCCGCGAGCGGTTCGGGTTCTTCCTCGAGGCGTTCGCCTACGGCCCGCCGCCGCACGCCGGCGCCGCGCTCGGCTGGGACCGGCTGACCGCGCTGCTGGCCGGTGTCGACTCGATCCGCGAGGTCATCGCGTTCCCGAAGACCGGCGCCGGCTACGACCCGCTGACCGGCGCGCCGACGCCGATCACCGACGCGCAGCGCAAGGAGGCGGGCATCGACGCCGTCGCCGACGAGCCCGCGCTGCCCGGCGAGCCCGGCGCCCCGGGGCCGAGCGACCCGACGAGGTGAGGGCCCGGCCGGGCCGGCTGCTCAGCCGGCCCGGTCGGCCACCTCGGGCGGCCAGACGACGCGGAAGCGCTCGAACACGACCTCGAGCGCGTCGTCCCAGGCCTGCCCGCGGGCTGCCTGCGTGCGGGTGAAGTAGCGCCGGTGGCCCTCGAGCCAGCTCGCGCGGGTGCGGTCGCCCTCGCCCTCGTCGAGGGCGAAGCCGTCGTCGACGCTGTCGAGCCGGCCGACGCGCAGCTCGGTGCTGCGCAGGACCGCGCGCGGACGGCCCTCGCCGTCGCAGGCGATCCAGTGCCCGCCGATGCGGGGCAGCGGCTCGTCCGCCTGCGCGAAGTCGGCGACCAGGCCCGCGGTGGCCCGCTTGGTGCCGGCGAGCACCAGCCCGATCAGCTCGTCGGCGAGCGCGCGGCTGTCGCCGAAGCGCTCGACGGGCGGCTCGTCCTCGGGCGGGCCGCCGGCCGGGCGGCTCGCCGTGTACGCCGCCCACATCGCGGCGGCCTCCTCGCGGCGCGGCGCGGCTGGTGCGTCGTCGGTGGTCCGGTCGTGGCTGCTCACCGGCCCATCCTCGGGGCCCCGGCCCGTGGGGTGTCGGGGAGCGGTCGCGGGAGGCCGGTCCTAGGGTGCGGCGCATGCCGCTGCGCGCCCGCACCCTGCTCGGTCCCGGCCCCTCCAACCCCTACCCGGAGGCGACGGTCGCCCTCGGGCAGCCGCTGCTCGGCCACCTCGACCCGGTGTTCCTGGGCGTCCTCGACGAGACCTCCGACCGGCTGCGCACCGTGTTCGGCACGGCCAACCGGCGCACGCTGCCGCTGTCGGCCACGGGGTCGGCGGGGATGGAGGCGGCGTTCGTCAACACCGTGGGGCCGGGCGACGTCGTCGTCGTGGCGGTCAACGGGCTGTTCGGCGAGCGGATGGTCGACGTCGCGTCGCGGTGCGGCGCCGAGGTGGTGCGCGTGGACCACGAGTGGGGCACCCCCGTGGACGCCTCCCGTGTCCTGGAGGCGCACCCGTCGCCGAAGCTGATCGCCGCCGTCCACGCGGAGACCTCGACCGGCGTGCTGTCGGACCTGGAGCCGCTCGCGGCCGGCAAGGGCGACGCGCTGCTGCTCGCCGACTGCGTGACCTCGCTGGGCGGCATCCCGGTGCGGCTGGACGACTGGGGCGTGGACCTCGCCTACTCCGGCTCGCAGAAGTGCCTCGGCGTCGCGCCCGGGCTGGCACCGTTCACCATCTCCGACCGGGCGTGGGAGCGGCGGGTCGAGGAGCCGCGCAGCTGGTACCTCGACCTCGGCATGCTCGGCGGCTACGCGGGGGAGGCGGCCGGGTCGGGTGGCCGCACCTACCACCACACCGCGCCGACCGGGATGGTCGTGTCGCTGCACGCCGGGCTCGGCCGGATCCTCGACGAGGGCCTGGACGCGGTGCACGCCCGGCACGCCGAGGCCGGCCGGCTGCTGCACGAGGGCCTGCAGGAGATGGGCCTGGAGCTGTTCGCCGCGGAGGGACACCGGCTGCCGGAGCTCACCACCGTGCGGGTGCCCGACGGCGTCGACTCCGCGGCCGTGCGCAAGGAGCTGCTCGAGCGCTACGACCTGGAGATCGGCGGCGGCGTCGGTGCCCACGCGGCCACGGTCTGGCGGATCGGGCTGATGGGCCACAACGCCCGCCCGGACACGGTCGCCCTCGTGCTCGCCGCGCTGCGCGAGGTCCTGGGCCGCTGAGCACCGCCCGCGAGTCGATCACGGGGTGCGTGCACGGCCGCGCGGCGTGTCGGCGCGTGTCGCGTGCACGCATCCGATGATCACGACGGCGCGGTGCCGGGACGCCAGCCGCGGCTGACCAGCGCGCCGCGGGACCGCGCGATCACCACGGCCGGCCCGGACAGGTGCCGTCCGGCGAACCGCAGCACGAGCCAGCCGTGGGCCGCCATGAGCGAGTAGCGGTCCACGTCGCGCCCGAACTGGCCGGTGTCGGCGTGCTGCCGGCCCTCGTACTCGACGGCCACCCGGTAGCGGCGCCAGCCGAGGTCGGCGTGCGCCACCACCCGGCCCCCGCGGTCGTGCACCGGCAGCTGGGGCTGGGGTGCGGGCAGGTCGCTGGTCGCGAGCCAGTACCGCAGCAGGCTCTCGGGACGGGACGCGGCCCGGCCGTCGAGCAGGGCGGCGCACTCGCGCGCCCGCACGACGCCGCGCACCCGGTCGGCGCGGCGGAGGCGCGCGTCGAGCGACTCGGGCGTCAGGGCCCCGGTGCGCAGCAGCGCGTCGCCGACCGCGACCAGCTCGGCGGGAGGGAGGCCGGGCGCGAGGTCGAGGAGGGTCTGCGCGCCCGAGGTGACGCGCAGGCCACCCGAGACGACCACGTCCTCGCCCCGGAGCTGCCGCACCGCGACGACCAGCCCGCGCCGCTGCGGGAGGACCGGCCGCGGGCGCAGCACCACCTGGACCTCAGGTGGAGGGTCAGAGTGGGCGCCGAGCAGCACGGCGGCGCTCTCCAGCCCGAAGGCCGCGTCCGGCGGCAGCAGGCGGGTCCAGGCCGCACACCGGGCGCGGAAGGACCCCGCCTCCGCGTGCGAGAGGAAGAGGCCGCGGCTCAGTTCCTCGCCGCCCGCCGCGATCTGCCGTCGGGTGGCGCCGCGGGCCCGCGCGTCCTGCCACGTCCAGCTCGACCCGAGGTCCAGGGGTTCCACCCGGCCACCGTCGGGCGTGGCCGGCCGCGCCGGCCGACGCCCGTGTCATCTGTGGACGCCGCAGGCGGCTGTGTGTGTCAGCGGGTCGTCGTCCGTGACCATCGGATGCGTGCACGGGCGGGCGGCGTGTCCCGCGCGGTGTCGTGCACGCAGCCGGTGATCAACCCGGCGCGGACCCGTCCAGGCGGGCGAGCTGCTCGGGCGTCAGCTCCAGGTCGGCCGCGGCGGCGGAGTCCTGGACGGACGCCGGCCGCGAGGCGCCGGGGATGGGGACCACGACGTCGGCCTGGGCGAGGTGCCAGGCCAGCGTCACCCGGTACACCGACACGCCCAGCTCGGACGCGACCTCCGCGAAGGCCGGCGCGGTGGCCGACAGCGACCCGGCCGCGGTGACGCCGCCGAACGGGCTCCACGGCAGGAACGCCAGCCCGTGCGCCGCGCAGTGCTCGACCTCGCCGGCCGAGAAGCGCCACCCCGGCGAGAACTGGTTCTGCACGGCCGCGAGCGCCGGCCCCACGATCGAGCGGGCGACGTCGATCTGCGCGACGTCGGCGTTGGAGATGCCGACCATCTGCACCAGGCCGTCGTCGGCGAGCTGCCGCAGCGCGCCCATCGACTCCTCCCACGGCGTGTCCGGGTCGGGCCGGTGGTACTGGTACAGCCCGATCGCGTCCACGCCCAGGCGGCGCAGCGAGGCCTCGCACGCCTTCCGCAGGTACGCCGGCGAGCCGTCGAGCTCCCAGTCGGTGCCCCGCCGGGTGTGCCCGCCCTTGGTGGCCACCAGCACGTCGCCCGCGCCCGGCCCGTAGGACGCCAGCGCCTCGGCCACGAGCGTCTCGTTGTGCCCGAACTCGGCCTCGTCGCGAGCGTAGGCGTCGGCGGTGTCGACCAGGGTCACGCCGGCGTCCAGGGCCGCGTGGACGACGGCGACCGCCTCCTCGCGGCCCGGCCGGTCGGTCTTGGTCGACAGGGGCATGGCCCCCAGGCCGATCGCGCCGACGGTGCGGTCTCCGATGCGTCGCTGGTGCACGGGGCTGTCGTGCCCCGCGGGTAGCGTCGCTACCCGTGACGTCCTTGTTCGACGAGCCGGCGGAGGTCACCGGCGACGCCGTCGACCCGGGTGCGCCGCTGGCGGTGCGCATGCGCCCGCGCTCCCTCGACGAGGTCGTCGGCCAGGCCCACCTGCTCGGCCCGCGGGCGCCGCTGCGCCGCCTGGTCGAGGCCGACGAGCCGATGTCGCTGGTCCTCTACGGCCCGCCCGGCACCGGCAAGACGACGCTGGCGCACGTCATCTCGCTGGCCACCAAGCGGCAGTTCGTGCAGCTGTCCGCGCTGGACGCCGGCGTCAAGGAGGTCCGCGCGGTCATCACCGCGGCCAAGCGCGAGCTCACCTACGCCGGCCGGCGCACCGTGCTGTTCATCGACGAGGTGCACCGGTTCTCCAAGACCCAGCAGGACTCGCTGCTGTCGGCCGTCGAGGACCGCATCGTCAGCCTGATCGCCGCGACCACCGAGAACCCGTTCTTCTCCGTCGTCAGCCCGCTGCTGTCCCGCAGCCTCGTGCTCGCGTTGCAGCCGCTGTCCGACGACGACGTCCGCACGCTGCTGCACCGGGCGCTCACCAGCGACCGCGGGCTCGGCGGCGGACTCACCCTGAGCGCCGAGGCCGAGGAGCACCTCGTCCGCGTCGCCGGCGGCGACGGGCGCAAGGCGCTGACCGCGCTGGAGTCCGGGGCGGGCGCCGCGCGGGCCGCGGGTGCGGCCGAGATCGACCTGGCCACCCTGGAGACCGCCGTCGCGCAGGCCGCGGTGCGCTACGACCGCCAGGGCGACATGCACTACGACGTCGCCAGCGCGCTGATCAAGTCGATCCGCGGCAGCGACGTCGACGCCGCGCTGCACTACCTCGCCCGCATGGTCGTGGCGGGGGAGGACCCGCGGTTCATCGCCCGCCGGCTGGTCATCTCCGCCAGCGAGGACATCGGCATGGCCGACCCGACGGCGCTGCAGACCGCGGTCGCCGCCGCGCAGGCGGTCCAGCTCATCGGCATGCCCGAGGGGCACTTCCCGCTGGCGCACGCCGTCGTCCACCTGGCCACCGCGCCGAAGTCGAACGCGGTGACGGTGGCGATCGGCGAGTCGGTGGCCGACGTCCGCGCGGGCCTGGGCGGGCCGGTCCCGGCCGGCCTGCGCGACGCCCACTACGCCGGGGCCAAGAAGCTGGGCCACGGCTCGACCTACGTCTACCCGCACGACGCGCCCGACGGGATCGTGCCGCAGCAGTACCCGCCCGACGGGCTGGTCGGCCGGGACTACTACCGGCCCACGCCCCGTGGCGTGGAGGCCGGCATCGGCGCCCGCCTGGGCAAGCTCCGGGCGATCGTCCGCCGGCACCCGCGGGAGAGCCGCGGCGCGGAGCGGGCCGGCCGCGGCGCCTGACGGGCCGGCGTCGTCCGGCGCACCGGAGGGGCGCCGGAGACCGCGACTACTGTGGCCACGCCGGTCGTTGCCGACCACGCCGGCCGCCGACGGAGAAGAGGAGACGCCGCGTGTCCGCAGGAGAGTGGGCCGGACTGATCGCCGCCCTGGCGCTGGTGCTGCTGGTGCTGCTGCTGGCCGTCCCGCTGCTGAAGCTGGGGCGCACGCTGGACGAGGCCACGCTGACCATCCGGCAGACCCGGGAGGAGAGCCGGCCGATCCTCACCCAGGCGCAGACGACGATCGCCCAGGTCAACAGCAACCTCGAGCGGGTCGACGACATCACCGGCAACGCGGCCAACGTGTCGAGCAACGTCGCGGCGCTGACCAGCGTCGTCGCCGCCACCGTGGGCAGCCCGCTGATCAAGGTCGCCGCGTTCAGCTACGGCGTCCGCAGCGCGACCCGCAAGCGCCGCGAGGGCCAGGCGATCGCCGAGGCCGCCGCCCGTGACAAGGCCGAGCGCCGCGCGCGCCGCGCCGCCCGGCGGGCCGCCTGATGCGCCGGCTGTTCTGGCTGGCGATGGGCATCACCATCGGCGCCCTCGTCGTCCGCAAGCTGTCCCGCGCCGCCGAGAGGATGACGCCCGCCGGCATCGGCGCCTCGATCGCCGAGGGGCTGCGCGACCTCGCCGACGCGATCGGCGAGTTCGGCGCCGACGTGCGCGCCGCGGCCGCCGTGCGCGAGGAGGAGCTGCGCTCGGGCACCGGGCTCGACGCGCCGCTGCCGGAGCGCGACGCGACCCAGCTCCAGCTCCCCGGGCGGCGCGGCGCCCACGCCGCCGACCGCTGAGCACCCACCCCGCGGGGGCCGCCCCCGCCCCGAGGACCGAGTAGGCCATGCAGACCGCCGAGATCCGCCGCCGCTTCCTGCAGCACTTCGAGCAGCGCGGCCACACCGTCGTCCCCAGCGCCTCGCTGGTGTCGCCGGACCCCTCCCTGCTGTTCACCGTCGCCGGCATGGTGCCGTTCATCCCGTACCTGACCGGCCGGGAGCCCGCGCCGTTCCCGCGGGCCACCAGCGTGCAGAAGTGCGTGCGCACCCTCGACATCGAGGAGGTGGGCAAGACCACCCGCCACGGCACGTTCTTCCAGATGAACGGCAACTTCTCCTTCGGGGACTACTTCAAGGAGGGGGCGATCCAGCACGCCTGGGACCTGGTCACCGGGCGGGTGGAGGACGGCGGGCTGGGCTTCGACCCCGACCGCATCTGGGTGACGGTCTACCTCGACGACGACGAGGCCGCCGAGGCCTGGCACCGCATCGCGGGCCTGCCTGAGGACCGCATCCAGCGGCTGGGCAAGAAGGACAACTACTGGCACACCGGCGCCGACGGCCCCGGCGGTCCGTGCTCGGAGATCTACTACGACCGCGGTCCCGAGTTCGGCCCCGACGGCGGCCCGCTGGTGGACACCGCCGGTGACCGGTTCCTGGAGATCTGGAACCTCGTCTTCATGCAGTACGAGCTCACCGACGTCCGGAGCAAGGAGGACTTCCGGATCGTCGGCGAGCTGCCGAAGAAGAACATCGACACCGGCATGGGCCTGGAGCGGGTGGCCTTCCTGCTGCAGGGCGTCGACAACATGTACGAGATCGACGAGGTGGCGCCGGTGCTGCGCCGCGCCGCCGACCTCGCCGGCGTCACCTACGGCAAGGACCACGACGCCGACGTCCGGCTGCGCGTGGTCGCCGACCACGTCCGCAGCGGCCTGATGCTCATCGGCGACGGCGTCACCCCCGGCAACGAGGGCCGCGGCTACATCCTGCGCCGGCTGCTGCGCCGCGCGGTCCGCTCGATGCGGCTGCTCGGCGTCGACGCCGCCACGCTGCCCGAGCTGCTGCCGGTCTCCCGCGACGCGATGGGCGCGAGCTACCCCGAGCTGGTCGCCGACTTCGACCGCATCTCCGCCGTCGCCTACGCCGAGGAGGAGGCGTTCCGGCGCACCCTCACCTCGGGCACCGCGCTGTTCGACACCGCCGTCGCGCAGGCCAAGGCCGCCGGGACGCCGTCGCTGTCCGGCGAGCAGGCGTTCTCCCTGCACGACACCTACGGCTTCCCGATCGACGTCACCCTCGAGATGGCCGCCGAGCAGGGCGTGACCGTCGACGAGGAGGGCTTCCGCGCGCTCATGCAGCAGCAGCGCGACCGGGCCCGCGCCGACGCCCGCGCCAAGCGCACCGGCTCGGTCGACGTCCTGGCCTACCGCCGCCTGCTGGCCGACCACGGCCCCACCGACTGGCGGGCCTACTCCACCCTGCGCACCGACTCCCGCGTGCTCGGCCTGGTCGCCGACCTCGCCGCGGAGGAGGGCGCCCCGGCCGCGCCGGCCGGGGCGGGCGAGGTCACCCGCGTGGTCCTGGACCGGACGCCGTTCTACGCCGAGTCCGGCGGCCAGGTCGCCGACGCCGGCACCCTGACCTGGGACGGCGGCCGCGCCGAGGTCCTCGACGTGCAGCGGCCGGTCAAGGGCCTGGTGGTGCACCAGGTCCGGGTGCTCGAGGGAGAGCTGGCCGAGGGCGCGGAGCTCACCGCCGAGGTGGACCGCGAGTGGCGGCTGTCAGCCTGCCAGGCGCACTCGGGCACGCACGTGGTGCACGCCGCGCTGCGCCAGGTGCTCGGCCCGCAGGCGCTGCAGTCGGGCTCCTACAACCGCCCCGGCTACCTGCGGCTGGACTTCGCCTGGCAGGGCGCGCTCACCCTGCAGCAGCGGCACGACATCGAGGACGTCGCCAACGCGGCCGTGCGCGCCGACCACCGGGTCACCGCCACCTACATGACGCTGCCCGAGGCCCAGGCGATCGGCGCGCTGGCGCTGTTCGGCGAGACCTACGGCGAGCAGGTGCGGGTCGTCGAGATCGGCGGCCCCTGGTCGCGGGAGCTGTGCGGTGGCACGCACGTCGCCGGCTCCGCGCAGATCGGCACGCTCGCGCTGACCGGCGAGTCGTCGGTCGGGTCGGGCGCGCGCCGCGTGGAGGCCGTCGTCGGCCTCGAGGGCTTCCGCTACCTGGCCCGCGAGCGCGACCTCGTGCGCCAGCTCGGCGAGCTGCTCAAGTCGCCCACCGACGGACTGGTGGACCGGGTCGGCGGCATCCTGTCCCGGCTGCGCGACGTCGAACGGGAGGTCGCCGACCTGCGCGCCCAGCAGACCCAGGCCGCGGCCGGTCAGCTGGCCGCGGGCGCGACCGACGTCGGCGGGGTCGCCGTCGTCACCGCGGCGCCGGCCGGCCTCTCCGGCGGTGACCTGCGCACCCTCGCCCTCGACGTCCGCGGGCGGCTCGGCGAGCGCCCCGGGGTCGTCTTGCTGGCCTCGGAGTCGGGGGGCAAGGTGGCTCTGGTCGCGGCACTGAACCCCGCCGCCCAGCAGCGCGGGCTGTCCGCCAGCGACGTGCTGCGTGCCGCGGCGGCCCCGGTCGGGGGCCGCGGTGGCGGCAAGCCCGACGTCGCCCAGGGCGGCGGCACGGACCCGGGCGGCATCCCCGCCGCCCTGCAGGCCGGCGAAGAGGCGGTCGCGACCGCCACAGGGAGGTGAGCGGAGTGCCCGAGCAGCGCCCCGACGAGACCGGTCCGGTGGGGGAGCGGCGCGTGCAGGGCCGCCCGGCGGTGCCGCCGTCGCGGCCCCGGCAGACCCCGCCCCCGGCGCAGCAGCCGGTGCACCACCGCACCGAGCAGATCGACCTGCGCGCCGGCTTCCCGCCGGTGCGCAACGAGACCACGGAGATCGACCTGTCGCAGGGGCTGCCCGCGGGGCTGCCGCTGCCGCCGCGCCGGACCCGGCAGGGCCGCCGGCTCGGGCTCGACGTCGGCACGGTGCGGATCGGCGTCGCGCTGTCGGACCCCACCGGCACGCTGGCCAGCCCGCTGGAGACCGTGGAGCGCCGCCGCGACGGCGGCGACCTCGACCGGATCGCCGCCCTCGTCGAGGAACACGAGGTGACGGAGGTGATCGTGGGGGAGCCGAGGCACCTCTCGGGTGCGTCGGGTGCCTCCGCACGGGAGGCACGTGCCTACTCTCGGTCACTCGCCGGGCGCATCGGCAGCGTGCCCGTGCACCTCGTCGACGAGAGGCTCTCTACCGTGACCGCAGCCAGTTCCCTGCGGGCGAACGGGCTCGACAGCCGCGCCCAGCGCCCCGTGATCGACCAGGCCGCCGCCGTGGTCATCCTCCAGGCGTATCTCGACTCCCAGCGAGGGCACTCGTGAGCGGTCCGGTCCCGCCGTACGGGCGGGGCCTCCCCGGCATGCCGAACGTCCCGGCGCCCTCCGCGGGTGCGTGGCCGGCCGGACCGCCGACGACGCGGCTGCCGGCGGGCCCCGGCCCGGTCCGGCCCGGCAGCCCCACCCGGGCCGGCCTGCTGGACCGCGACGTCCGGCCGGTGACCGCCGGCCGGCACGCCGCCCCGGACGACGCCGACGCCGGCGCCCGGGACGGCGCGCCCGAGGACGACCGCACCGGCCCGCTGCCCGGCGACAGCCAGCCCGTGCCGCCGCTGCCCGGCGTCCCGCCGCGGCCGTCCGGCCCGTGGTCGAGGCTCGCCCGCCGCGACGGGACCGCCGACCCCGACGACGCGCCCACCGTGGCCGCCGCCGCCGTCGGCCCGCACGACGAGCCCGCCGACGACGAGGAGCCCACCGGCGGCCTCGAGGTCCTCGGCGCCGGTGACGCCGACCGCGGACGCCGGCGCGGCCGGCGCGCCCGCGACGAGGCCGAGGAGCACGGGCACGCCGCCGTCTTCGGCGACGACCCCGACGAGACCGGCTCGCACGACCTGCCCGACGACGACGCCACCGGTGCCCCCGCGCCCCGCCGGCGCTCCGGCCGCCGCCGCAGCCCGCTGGCCAACGTCCTCGCGCTGCTGGTCCTCGCCGCGCTCGTCGCCGGCATCGTCTTCGGCGGGCGGGCCCTCATCGGCCTGGTCAACCCGGCCGCCGAGGACTACGCCGGCGCGGGCACCGGCAGCGTCGAGGTGCGCGTCGGCGAGGGCGACACCCTCAGCGACATCGCCCGCACCCTCGTCGAGGCCGACGTCATCGCCTCCTCCGAGCCGTTCGTCGACGCCGCCGAGGCGAACGCGGCGGCGACCGGCATCCAGCCCGGCGTCTACGAGCTGCGGTCGCAGATGAGCGGCCAGGCCGCCCTCGACTTGCTGCTCGACCCGGCCGCCCGCCAGGTCTCGCGGGTCACCGTCCCCGAGGGCTCCACGCTCGCGATCACGCTGCAGCGGATCTCGGAGACCACCGGGGTACCCCTCGAGGAGCTGACGGCCGCCGCGGCCGACCCGGCCGCGCTGGGCCTGCCGGCCTACGCGAACGGGCAGCTCGAGGGCTTCCTGTTCCCGGCGACCTACGACGTCGAGCCCGACGACACCGCCGTCGACGTGCTGCGCGCGATGGTCTCCCGGTTCACCGACACGGCGACCGACCTGCAGCTCGAGCAGCGGGCCGCGGCGGCCGGGCGCTCGGTGTACGACGTCGTCGTCGTGGCCTCGATGATCGAGCGGGAGACCAAGGTCGACGACGAGCGGGCGAACGTGGCGCAGGTCGTCTACAACCGCCTGGCGCAGGGCATCCCGCTCGGGGTAGACGCGACGCTGGCCTACGGGCTCGGCAAGAACGGCAACGACCTGACCGTCAGCGACCTGCAGACCGACAGCCCGTACAACACGCGGACCCGGGCCGGCCTCCCGCCGACGCCGATCGCGGCACCGGGCGAGGCGAGCCTGGAGGCGGCGCTGGCGCCGACCACCGGGGAGCTCCTGTACTACGTGCTGGAGTCCTCGGACGGGCGGCACTTCTTCACCGCCAGCTACGACGAGTTCCTGGTGGCCCGCCAGCGGTGCGCCGACGCCGGCCTCGGGTGTGGTGGCTGACCGGCCCGTGCCCGCACCGGCCCCGCCCGGCCGGGCGGCCGTCCTCGGCCGCCCGGTCGGGCACTCGCTCTCCCCGCTGCTGCACCGCGCCGCCTACGCCGCGCTCGGCCTGACCGGCTGGACCTACGACGCCCTCGACGTGGGCGCCGAGGACCTGCCCGACCTGGTCGCCGGGCTCGGCCCGGAGTGGCGCGGGTTCTCGGTGACCATGCCGTGCAAGCAGGCGGCGGTCGCCGTCGCCGACGCGGTCGAGCCGCTGCCCCGGCTGCTGGGCGCGGCGAACACCCTCGTGCACACCGATGCCGGGTGGCGGGCGGAGAACACCGACGTCCACGGCGTCGGGATGGCGCTGCAGACCGGCGGCGTCGAGCGGGTCGCGCACGCGGCGATCGTCGGCGCGGGCGGGACGGCCGCGGCCGCCGCCGTCGCGCTGGCCGAGCTCGGCGCCGAGTCGGTGGACGTGCTGGTCCGCGACCCCTCCCGCGCCGCCGACGTCACCCGGGTGCTCGGGGTCCTCGGCGTGGAGGCCGTGGTCCGGCGGCTGGAAGCCGGCCCGGTCGAGGCGCCGGTCGTCGTCAGCACCGTGCCGATCGGGGCGCACCGCGACCTCGCCGGCCTCGGCTGGCGGGCCGGGCAGACCGTGCTCGACGTGCTCTACGCGCCGTGGCCCACGCCGGTGGCCGCCGCGGCCGACCGGGCCGGCGCCACGGTGGTCAGCGGCATCGAGGTGCTGTTCTGGCAGGCCACGGTGCAGGTCGAGCTGATGACCGGGCTGCCCGCGCCGCTCGGCCCGATGCGCGCGGCGCTGGACGCCCGCTGACCCCTCCGGTCCCGCGCGGGCCGCTCACCGCGCCCGTCCTCGCCCTCTCGGTCGAGGGACCGCTGGTGACGGGATGGAACGGCCCCCTCTCAGGGGCCCGCCCCGAGCCTGCGAGGGGGGAAGGACCTCCCTGCCCCCCACCGCTCGCACGCTCGCGGCGGGACCCTGCAGGGAGGCCGAGGGGCGCGGTCCTGCAACTGGCAGAATCGGCGCCATGTTGCGCTGGCTGACCGCCGGTGAGTCGCACGGCCAGCAGCTCACCGCCATCCTCGAGGGCCTGCCCGCCGGCGTGCAGGTGCAGACCTCCGACCTCGACGTCGACCTGGCCCGCCGCCGGCTCGGCCACGGCCGCGGTGCGCGGATGTCCTTCGAGCAGGACGAGGTCACCCTCACCGGCGGCGTCCGGCACGGGCTGACCATGGGCGGGCCGATCGCGGTCCAGGTGGGCAACACCGAGTGGCCCAAGTGGACGACGGTCATGTCGGCCGACCCGGTCGACCCCGCGGTGCTCGAGGGCCAGGCCCGCAACGCCCCGCTGACCCGGCCGCGGCCCGGCCACGCCGACCTCGCGGGCATGCAGAAGTACGGCTTCGACGACGCCCGCCCGGTGCTCGAGCGGGCCAGCGCCCGCGAGACCGCCGCCCGGGTGGCGCTCGGCGCCGTCGCCAAGGCGTTCCTGCGGCAGGCGCTCGGCGTCGAGGTCGTGAGCCACGTCGTCGCGATCGGCCCGGTCACCGTCCCCGACGGCGTGCTGCCCGGCCCGCACGACAACCCGCGCATCGACGAGGACCCGGTGCGCTGCGCCGACCCGGCCACCAGCGAGGCGATGGTGGCCGAGGTCGACGACGCCCGAAAGAACGGCGACACGCTCGGCGGCGTCGTCGAGGTCGTCGTCCACGGGCTGCCGCCGGGCCTGGGCAGCCACGTGCACTGGGACCGCCGCCTCGACGCCCGCCTGGCCGCCGCGCTCATGGGCGTGCAGTCGGTCAAGGCGGTGGAGGTCGGCGACGGCCTGGAGACCGCCCGCCGCCGCGGCTCGGTCGCCCACGACGAGATCGTCAGCGAGGACGGCCGGCTGCGCCGGGTCACCGACCGCGCCGGCGGCATCGAGGGCGGCATGACCAACGGCGAGGCGCTGCGGGTCCGCGCGGCGATGAAGCCGATCTCCACCGTGCCGCGGGCGCTGGCCACCGTCGACGTCGCCACCGGGGACGCCGCGGTCGCGATCAACCAGCGCAGCGACGCCTGCGCGGTGCCGCGCGGCGCCGTGGTGATGGAGGCGATGGTCGCGCTCGTGCTCGCCGAAGCCGCGCTGGAGAAGTTCGGCGGCGACTCCGTCGCCGAGACCCGCCGCAACGCGCAGGCCTACCTCGACGCGCTGCTGTACCGGTGAGCCGGCCGCTGCTGGTGCTCGTGGGGCCGCCGGCCTCGGGCAAGACGACCGTCGGGACGGCGGTGGCGACCGCGCTGGGCGTGCCGTTCCGGGACACCGACGCCGACGTCGAGGCCGCCGCCGGCACCACGGTCGCCGACCTGTTCGTCACGCACGGCGAGCCGCACTTCCGGGCGCTGGAGGAGCAGGCGGTCGCCCGCGCGCTCGGCGAGCACGACGGCGTCCTCTCGCTCGGCGGCGGCGCGGTGCTCAGCGCCGCCACCCGCGGGCTCCTGGTCGACCACGGCCGCGCCGGTGGCACCGTCGTCCACCTCGACGTCGACGTCCCCTCGGCCGCCCGCCGGGCCGGCCTGTCCCGGGACCGCCCCCTGCTGGCGGTCAACCCGCGGGCGATGCTGCGCACCCTGCTCGAGCAGCGCGCCCCGCTCTACGCGGAGGTCGCCACCGTGGTCGTGCCCACCGCCGGCCGCACGCCGGAGGACGTCGTCGCGGACGTGCTGTCCGCCCTGCCCGCCGGGACCGCCCGGTGAGGCGGGTGACCGTCGCGGGGGAGGCGCCCTACGACGTCGTCATCGGCCCCGGCGCGCAGGCCGAGCTGGGCCTGCTGCTCGCCGGGACGCCGAAGGCCGCGGTCGTGCACAGCCCGCCGCTGGCGGCGCTCGCCGGCGCCGCCGTCGAGACGCTGCAGACCGCCGGGGTGGCCGCCGAGGCCGTCGTCGTCCCCGACGGCGAGGCCGCCAAGACCGCCGCGGTCGCCACGGCCGCCTGGGAGGAGTTCGGCCGGCTCGGGCTGACCCGCTCGGACGCCGTCGTCGGGGTCGGCGGGGGAGCGGTCACCGACCTCGCCGGGTTCCTCGCCGCCACCTGGACCCGCGGCGTCCGCGTGGTGCACCTGCCCACCAGCGTGCTCGGCATGGTCGACGCCGCGGTGGGCGGCAAGACCGGCATCAACACCGGGGCGGGCAAGAACCTCGTCGGGGCGTTCCACCCGCCGGCCGGCGTGCTCGCCGACACCGACGTGCTCGCCGGGCTGCCCGAGGCGGAGTTCCGCGCCGGGATGGCCGAGGTGGTCAAGTGCGGGTTCATCGCCGACGCGGCGATCCTGGACCTGCTCGCCGCCGACCCGACCGGCCGGCGCGACACCGGGGAGCTCATCGAGCGGGCGGTGCGGGTCAAGGCCGACGCCGTGGGCCGGGACCTGTTCGACACCGGCGTCCGCGAGTTCCTCAACTACGGGCACACCCTCGGCCACGCCATCGAGCGGGTCGAGGACTTCCGCTGGCGGCACGGCGAGGCGGTCGCCGTCGGACTGGTCTTCGCCGCCGAGCTCGGCGCGCAGGCCGGCCTGCTCACCCGCGCCGAGGCCGACCGGCACCGCGAGCTGGTGGCCGCGATGGGCCTGCCCACCCGCTACCGGGGCGACTGGGCGGCGCTGCAGGCGGTGATGCGCGTGGACAAGAAGGCCCGGGGGGCGACGCTGCGCTTCGTCGTCCTCGACGGCATCGGCAACCCGACGATCCTGACCGACCCCGAGCAGGCGTGGCTGGACGCGGCGTGGGCCGCAGTATCGGAGACAGCGTGACGATCCAGGTCCTCAACGGCGCCAACCTCGGCCGGCTCGGCACCCGCGAGCCCGAGGTGTACGGCACGACGACGTACGCCGACCTGGTGGCGATGGTCGAGTCGGCCGCCGCCGGGCTGGGGCTGACGGTGCGGGTGCGCCAGACCGACTCCGAGGCCGAGCTGCTCGGCTGGGTCCACGAGGCGACCGACGCCGGCGACCCGGTCGTGATCAACCCGGGCGGCTGGTCGCACACCTCGGTGGTGCTGCACGACGCGCTGGCCGCGGTGACCGCGCCGGTCGTGGAGGTGCACATCAGCAACATCCACCGGCGCGAGGAGTTCCGGCACCACTCCTACGTCTCCCGCGTCGCCGACGGCGTCATCGCCGGGCTCGGCGTGCAGGGCTACGAGCTGGCGCTGCGCCACCTGGCCGCGAAGGGGGTCTCGTGATGCGCACCGCCGAGCGGCGGGAGCGGCTGCGGGCCACCGCCGCCGAGCGCGGGCTGGACGCCGTCCTGGTGACCAACCTGCTCAACGTCCGCTACCTGACCGGGTTCACCGGCTCCAACGGCGCGCTGCTGCTGCGCACCGACGGCGCCGACCTGTTCGGCACCGACGGCCGGTACACCACCCAGGCCGGCACCCAGGTGCCCGACGTCGAGCTGCTGGTCGACCGCGCCACGGTCCCCGCGCTCGCGCAGGAGGCGGTGCGCCGCGGCGCCGGCCGGATCGGCTACGAGAGCCACGAGGTCACCGTCGACGGGCTGGCCCAGCTCGAGCGGGTGCTCGCCGACGCCGCCACCGGCGGCACCGTGCCCGAGCTGGTGTCAGTCCGCCGCGCGGTCGAGGAGCTGCGCGCGGTCAAGGACGACGACGAGGTCGCGGCGCTGCGCCGGGCCTGCGCGGTCGCCGACCAGGCGCTGGCCGAGCTCGCCGCCGAGGGCGCGCTGCGGCCCGGGCGCACCGAGCTGGAGGTCGGCCGGGAGCTCGACGCCCGCATGCTGGCGCTGGGCGCCGAGGCGCCGTCGTTCGAGACGATCGTGGCCACCGGCGCGAACTCCGCGATCCCGCACCACCGGCCCGACCGCACGGTCCTGGCCGGCGGCGACCTCCTCAAGCTCGACTTCGGTGCCACCGTCGACGGCTACCACTCCGACATGACCCGCACGGTGGTGCTCGGGCACGCCGCCGACTGGCAGCGCGAGGTCTACGCGCTGGTGGCCGAGGCGCAGGCGGCCGGGCGGGCGGCGCTGGCGGTCGGGGCCGACGTCGTCGCCGTCGACGCGGCCTCCCGCGACGTCATCACCGCCGCCGGGCACGCCGAGCACTTTCCCCACGGCCTCGGGCACGGGGTGGGCCTGGAGATCCACGAGGCGCCGGGCATCGGCCCGCTGGGCGCGGGTAGTCTGGCCGCCGGCATGGCCGTCACCGTGGAGCCGGGGGTCTACCTCCCCGGCCACGGCGGTGTCCGGATCGAGGACACGCTCGTCGTCACGGCGGACGCGCCCGAGTTGTTGACCCTCACGAGCAAGGAACTGCTGGTCCTCTAGATGGCTACCACCAACGACCTCAAGAACGGCATGGTCCTCAACCTCGACGGCCAGCTGTGGTCCGTCACCGAGTTCCAGCACGTCAAGCCCGGCAAGGGCGGCGCGTTCGTGCGGACGACGCTGAAGAACGTGCTCTCGGGCAAGGTCGTCGACCGCACCTTCAACGCCGGCACCAAGGTCGAGACGGCCACCGTCGACAAGCGGAACATGACCTACCTGTACCGCGAGGGCAACGACTTCGTCTTCATGGACGGGGACACCTTCGAG
Organism: Geodermatophilus sp. SYSU D01036; assembly: GCF_054050435.1. Lineage (NCBI taxonomy): Bacteria > Bacillati > Actinomycetota > Actinomycetes > Geodermatophilales > Geodermatophilaceae > Geodermatophilus > Geodermatophilus sp. SYSU D01036. Next base: position 384,713 of record NZ_JBJGZJ010000002.1, read on the forward strand.
CAGATCTACGTCCCGTCCGAGACCGTCGGCGGCGGCGCGGACTACCTGCTCGACAACACCGAGGTCGTCGTGGCGGTGCACGAGGGCACCCCGCTCTACGTCGAGCTGCCGGTGACCATGGAGCTCGTCGTCCAGCACACCGACCCGGGCCTGCAGGGCGACCGCTCCACCGGCGGCACCAAGCCCGCCATCCTCGAGACCGGCGCGCAGATCAACGTGCCGCTGTTCGTCAACACCGGCGACAAGCTCAAGGTCGACACCCGCGACGGCCGGTACCTCGGCCGCGCCAACTGACGCACCGCCCCGAGCCATGGCTGCCCGCACCAAGGCGCGCAAGCGCGCCGTCGACGTCCTCTACGAGGCGGACCTGCGGGGCACCGACCCGGTGGAGCTGCTCCGCGAGCGCATCGCCGACCCGTCGCCGCCCGTCCCCGACCACGCCGTCCGGCTGGTGGAGGGGGTGGCGGCGCACCAGGGGCGCATCGACGGGCTGATCGGGCAGCACGCCCGCGGCTGGTCGCTCGAGCGGCTGCCCGACGTCGACCGCGCGATCCTGCGGATGGCGGTGTTCGAGCTGCTCTGGGCCGACGACGTGCCCGACGCCGTCGTCATCGACGAGGCCGTGGAGCTGGCCCGGGCGCTGTCGACCGACGACTCGCCGGCCTACGTCAACGGCGTTCTCGGGGCCATCCTCGACGCCGAGGTGCCGACCTCCTCCTGAGCCACGACTCAGCCCCGGACGCCGGCCTCGGCGGCGGCCAGCATCGCCGCGGCCCGGGCCCCGGCGGTCAGCCGGTGCACCCGGCGCAGCGCCGCCCGGCGGTCCGCGGCGAGCAGCGACTCGCGGTCGGGCGTCGGGACGGGCGGGGCGGTGCTCACGGGTACTCCTCGGGTGCGCGTTCTCGGCGCCGCCGACGCTAGGTCGCACCCCTGACAGTTCCAGGACCCCGAGCTGCGAGGTCCCTCCGCGGAGCCGCGAGTGTGCGGTCATCGGTCTCACCCGGGACGTCGTGACCCCACTGCGTGCACACACCGCTGACGAGGCGGCGTCCCCGCCGCACTGTGGGCACGAATCGCGCGGGCCGGACGGGAACGCCGCGGCCGAGCCGGGCACCGTCGTACCCGGGCGGCCCGGACCAGGAGTGGGAACGGGCCGTGGGGGTCCGACGGTGCCCGGCGACCGCCGTCCCGGAACGCAGCGAGGCCCGCGCCGGCGGGTGCCGGTGCGGGCCTCGGGGCGTCGCGGTGCGGGTCGCTCAGCGCGGGGCGCGGCGGCGGTCCCAGCTGTCGTCCTCGTCGTCGACGGGCCCGCCGACGCCGTCCATGCCGGGGTTGAGCACGCCCCACTCGATGAGCCGGGTGGTGAGCTCGTCGGGGCTCATGTCGTAGATGATCGCCAGGGACTTGAGGTCCTCCGCGCGGATGGAGAGGACCTTGCCGTTGTAGTCGTGCCGCTGCGCCTGGATGGTCGAGGCGTAGCGGGCGAGCGGGCCGGCCTCGTCGGCGGGCAGCGAGCCCAGCGACTCGAGGTTCAGCACAATCTTGGTCGTCGAGGTGACGGCCGAGGAGGGGCGCGGGTCGGGCAGCAGCTCGGAGACCGGCACGCCGTAGAACACGGCGAGCTCGGAGAGCCGCTGGACGGTCACCGCGCGGTCCCCGCGTTCGTAGGAACCGACGACGACGGCCTTCCAGCGGCCGTGCGACTTGTCCTCCACGCCTTGGAGGGAGAGACCCTGCTGGTTGCGGATGGCCCGCAGCCGGGCGCCGAGTGCCCGTGAGTAGTCGGTGCTCATGCGTCTCTGCTCACTGTCCGTCGTCGTGTCCAGGGCTGGTCCGTCACGCAGCGTACTCACATGTGGCGGATGGCAACAGCGCCTCCCTCGCGCGGGCCGTCCTGGGACTCCTGCGCCGACCTGCGGGGCCACGACGCGCGACGACGGTCACACGGAGGGGTGCAGTACGGTCGAGACCGGTCCACCCCACTCCTTTAACGACCCGTCCCGTGAGGCGGGGAAGGAGGCCTGATGGCCGGCACGACCGGGCCCCTGCCCGGGAACCAGTCCACCGACCCGTCCGACGGCCCGGCGCCCACCGTGCTGCTCGCCGCCGCCGACGTCGCCCGCGTCGTCGACCGCATCGCCCACCAGGTGATCGAGAAGGCCGGCGACGCGCTGCCCGACGTCGTCCTGGTCGGCATCCCCACCCGCGGCGCCCCGCTGGCCCGCCGGCTGGCCGCCCGCATCGCCGCCTTCGCCGGCACGGCGGTCGACGTCGGCACCGTCGACATCACCCTCTACCGCGACGACCTGCGGATGCGCGGCGTCCGGGCGCTGGAGGACACCCTCCTGCCGCCCGCGGGGATCGACGGCCGGCTGGTCGTCCTCGTCGACGACGTCCTGTTCTCCGGCCGCTCGGTGCGCGCGGCACTCGACGCGCTGCGCGACCTCGGCCGGCCCCGCGCGGTGCAGCTGGCGGTGCTGGTCGACCGCGGCCACCGCGAGCTGCCGATCCGCGCCGACTACGTGGGCAAGAACGTGCCCACCTCGCGCGCGCAGAAGGTGCGGGTGCACCTCGCCGAGACCGACGGCACCGACGAGGTGCTGGTGACGAGCCGGTGAAGCGGCACCTGCTGGACGCGGCCGACCTCGACCGCGCCGACGCCACGCTCGTCCTCGACACCGCCGCGCAGATCGACCAGGCGCTGGCCGGCCGCGAGGTCAAGAAGCTGCCCACGCTGCGCGGCCGCACGGTGGTCAACCTCTTCTACGAGGACTCCACCCGCACCCGCATCTCCTTCGAGCTCGCGGCCAAGCGGCTGTCCGCGGACGTCATCAACTTCTCCGCCAAGGGCAGCAGCGTCTCCAAGGGCGAGAGCCTCAAGGACACCGCGCTGACGCTGGAGGCGATGGGCAGCGACGCGATCGTCGTCCGCCACTCGGCGTCGGGCGCCCCGCACCGGCTGGCCGGCTGGGTGCGCGGCAGCGTCGTCAACGCCGGCGACGGCACCCACGAGCACCCCACCCAGGCGCTGCTGGACGCCTACACGATCCGCCGCCGGCTGGGCCGGCTCGACGGCGTGCGGGTGGCGATCGTCGGCGACGTCCTGCACAGCCGGGTGGCCCGCTCCAACGTCTGGCTGTTGACGACGCTCGGCGCGGAGGTCACCCTCGTCGCGCCGCCGACGCTGCTGCCGGTCGGCGTGGGGTCCTGGCCGGTGCAGGTCTCCTACGACCTCGACGCCGTGCTGCCCAAGGCCGACGTCGTGATGATGCTGCGGGTCCAGCTCGAGCGGATGAACGCCTCGTTCTTCCCCAGCGCCCGCGAGTACAGCCGCCGCTACGGCCTCGACGCCGTCCGGATGGCCGCGCTGTCCGACGACGCGATCGTCATGCACCCCGGCCCGATGAACCGCGGCATGGAGATCGCCGCCGACGTCGCCGACTCGGTCCGCTCGACGATCGTCGAGCAGGTCGGCAACGGCGTCTCCGTGCGGATGGCCGTGCTCTACCTGCTGCTCGGAGGCAACGCGTGACCACGCTGATCAAGGGGGCGCGCGTCCTCGGCGGCGAGCCCGCCGACCTGCTGCTCAAGGACGGCCGGGTCGCCGCGGTCGGGGACCGGCTGTCCGCGACCGGCGCGACCGTCGTCGACGCGGACGGGCTGGTCGCGCTGCCCGGCCTGGTCGACCTGCACACCCACCTGCGCGAGCCCGGCCGCGAGGACGCCGAGACGGTGGAGACCGGCAGCCGCGCGGCGGCGCTCGGCGGGTTCACCGCGGTGCACGCCATGGCCAACACCGACCCGGTGGCCGACACCGCCGGCGTCGTCGAGCAGGTCTGGCGGCTGGGCCAGGAGGCCGGGCTGGTCGACGTCGTGCCGGTCGGCGCGGTCACCGTCGGGCTGCGCGGCGAGCGGCTGGCCGAGCTCGGCGCGATGGCCGACTCCGCCGCCCGGGTGCGGGTGTTCTCCGACGACGGGCACTGCGTCGCCGACCCCGCGCTCATGCGCCGCGCGCTGGAGTACGTGAAGGCCTTCGACGGGGTGATCGCCCAGCACGCCGAGGAGCCGCGGCTGACCGCCGGCGCGCAGATGAACGAGGGTGACCGCTCCGCCCGGCTCGGGCTCACCGGCTGGCCGGCCGCCGCCGAGGAGGCGGTCATCGCCCGTGACGTGCTGCTCGCCCAGCACGTCGGCGCCCGGCTGCACGTCTGCCACGTCTCGACCGCCGGGTCGGTGGAGATCCTGCGCTGGGCCAAGTCCCGCGGCGTGCAGGTGACCGCCGAGGTCACCCCGCACCACCTGCTGCTCACCGAGGCCTGCGCCGAGTCCTACGACCCGGTGTTCAAGGTCAACCCGCCGCTGCGGACGGACGCGGACGTGGAGGCCCTCCGGCAGGGCCTGGCCGACGGCACGATCGACGCCGTCGCCACCGACCACGCGCCGCACGCGGTGGAGGACAAGGAGAGCGAGTGGGCGCAGGCCCGGCCCGGGATGCTCGGGCTGGAGCAGGCGCTCTCGGTGGTGCTGGAGACGCTGGTGGAGCCGGGCCTGCTCGACTGGGCCGGCCTCGCCGACCGCATGTCGGCCCGCCCGGCGGCCATCGGCCGCCTGGCCGGACACGGGCGCCCGATCGCGCCCGGGGAGCCGGCCAACCTGCTGCTGCTCGACCCCGCCGCCCGGGCCACCGTCGACCCGGCCGCGCTGGCGAGCCGCAGCCGCAACAGCCCCTACGCGGGCCGGGAGCTGCCCGGCCGCGTGGTCGCCACGTTCCTGCGGGGCGAGGCGACCGTCCTGGACGGAAAGGCACAGAAGTGAGCGAGGCGATCCTCGTCCTGGAGGACGGACGGACGTTCCGCGGCGAGTCCTACGGCAAGGTCGGCACGACGGTCGGCGAGGCGGTGTTCGCCACCGGGATGACCGGCTACCAGGAGACGCTGACCGACCCCAGCTACGCCGGCCAGATCGTCACGATGACCGCGCCGCACGTCGGCAACACCGGTGTCAACGGCGAGGACGACGAGAGCCGCCGCATGTGGGTGGCCGGGTTCGTCGTCCGCGACCCCGCCCGCCGCCCGGCCAACTGGCGGGCCACCGGCAGCCTCGACGACGAGCTCGCCGCGCAGGGCGTCGTCGGGATCAGCGGGATCGACACCCGCGCCCTGACCCGCCACCTGCGCGAGCGGGGGGCGATGCGCGCCGGCATCAGCAGCGAGTCGACCGACCCCGACGCGCTGCTCGCCCGGGTGCGCGCCGCCGAGGGCATGGTCGGCGCCGACCTCGCGCCGCACGTGAGCACCCGCGAGCCCTACGTCGTGCCGGCGGTGGGGGAGCGGCGGTTCACCATCGCCGCGCTCGACCTCGGCATCAAGACCGCGACCCCGCGCCACCTCGCCGAGCTCGGCGTCGAGACGCACGTGCTGCCCTCGACCGCGACCGCGCAGGACCTGCTCGCCGCCGGCCCCGACGGCGTGTTCCTCTCCAACGGCCCCGGCGACCCGGCCGCGGCCGACTACGCCGTCGCCGCGGTGCGGGGTGTGCTCGACGCCGGCCGGCCGCTGTTCGGCATCTGCTTCGGCAACCAGATCCTCGGCCGGGCGCTGGGCCTGGGCACCTACAAGCTGCGCTTCGGCCACCGCGGCCTCAACCAGCCGGTGCTCGACCGGGTCAGCGGCACCGTCCGGGTGACCAGCCACAACCACGGCTTCGCCGTCGACGCGCCGCTGGACCGGCCCACCGACACCCCCTACGGCCGGGTCGAGGTCAGCCACGTCGGCCTCAACGACGACGTCGTGGAGGGGCTGCGGCTGCTCGACGCCCCGGCGTTCAGCGTCCAGTTCCACCCCGAGTCCGCCGCCGGCCCGCACGACGCCGCGCCGCTGTTCCAGCGGTTCGTCGACCTCCTGCAGGCCACGCGGGACGGCGGGGACGCGGTCAGCCCGGCGCCGCGGGTCCGGTCCAGCACGGGGGAGAACGCCTGATGCCCAAGCGCACCGACATCTCGCACGTCCTGGTCATCGGCTCCGGGCCGATCCTCATCGGCCAGGCCGCGGAGTTCGACTACTCCGGCACCCAGGCCTGCCGCGTGCTGCGCGCCGAGGGGCTGCGGGTCAGCCTGGTCAACAGCAACCCGGCGACGATCATGACCGACCCCGACGTCGCCGACGCCACCTACGTCGAGCCGCTGACGCCGGAGTTCGTCGAGCGGGTGATCGCCAAGGAGCGCCCCGACGCGCTGCTGGCCACCCTCGGCGGGCAGACCGCGCTCAACATCGCCATCGGCCTGTACGAGAACGGGACGCTGGAGCGCTACGGCGTCCGGCTCATCGGCGCCGACGTCGACGCGATCAACCGGGGCGAGGACCGGCAGAAGTTCAAGGACATCGTCCGGTCCATCGGCGCCGACGCCCCGCGCTCGCGGGTCTGCGCCACCGTCGAGGAGGCGCTGGAGACCGCCGCCGAGGTCGGCTACCCCGTCGTCATCCGGCCCAGCTTCACCATGGGCGGGCTGGGCTCCGGGTTCGCCACCGACGAGGCGATGCTGCGCCGGATGGCCTCCCACGGCCTGGCCGACTCCCCGGTGCACACCGTGCTCGTCGAGGAGTCGGTGCTCGGCTGGAAGGAGTACGAGCTCGAGCTCATGCGCGACCGCAGCGACAACGTGGTCGTCATCTGCTCGATCGAGAACGTCGACGCGATGGGCGTGCACACCGGCGACTCGGTCACCGTCGCGCCGGCGATGACCCTCACCGACCGCGAGTACCAGCGGATGCGCGACGTCGGCATCGCGGTGCTGCGCGAGGTCGGCGTCGACACCGGCGGCTGCAACATCCAGTTCGCGGTCAACCCGGCCGACGGGCGCCTGGTCGTCATCGAGATGAACCCGCGGGTGTCCCGGTCGAGCGCGCTGGCGTCGAAGGCCACCGGCTTCCCGATCGCCAAGATCGCCGCGAAGCTCGCCATCGGCTACACCCTCGACGAGATCACCAACGACATCACCGGCGTCACCCCGGCCAGCTTCGAGCCGGCGCTGGACTACGTCGTCGTGAAGATCCCGCGGTTCGCGTTCGAGAAGTTCCCCGGGGCCGACCCGCGGCTGACCACGACGATGAAGAGCGTCGGCGAGGTCATGGCGATGGGCCGCAACTTCCCCGAGGCGCTGGGCAAGGCGATGCGGTCCACCGAGACCAAGGTCGCCGGGTTCTGGACCGGTCCGGAGGACGGGTCCAGCGCCGAGGAGCTGCTGGAGGCGCTGCGCACGCCGGTCGACGGGCGGCTGTACGTGGCCGAGGCCGCGCTGCGCGCCGGCGCCACCGTCGAGCAGGTCGCCGAGGCCAGCGGCTTCGACCCCTGGTTCGTCGACCAGATCGCGCTGGTCGGGGAGGTCGGCGCGGAGGTCCGCGAGGCGCCGGCGCTCACCGCCGCGGTGCTGCGGCGGGCCAAGCGGCACGGCCTGTCCGACCGGCAGATCGCCGCGCTGCGGCCGGAGCTGTCGGGGGAGGACGGCGTCCGGCTGCTGCGCCACCGGCTCGGCGTCCGGCCGGTGTTCAAGACCGTGGACACCTGCGCCGCCGAGTTCGCCGCCCGCACGCCGTACCACTACTCGTCCTACGACGAGGAGACCGAGGTCGAGCCGCGGGAGAGGCCGGCCGTGCTGATCCTCGGCTCCGGGCCCAACCGGATCGGCCAGGGCATCGAGTTCGACTACTCGTGCGTGCACGCGGTCATGGCGCTGCAGGACGCCGGCTACGAGGCCGTGATGGTCAACTGCAACCCCGAGACCGTCTCCACCGACTACGACACCGCCGACCGGCTGTACTTCGAGCCGCTGACCTTCGAGGACGTCCTCGAGGTGGTCGAGGCCGAGCGCGCCGCCGGTCCCGTCGCCGGGGTCGTCTGCACCCTCGGCGGGCAGACGCCGCTGGGGCTCGCGCAGCGGCTCAAGGACGCCGGCGTGCCGGTGCTGGGCACCTCGCCGGAGGCCATCGACGACGCCGAGGACCGCGGGGCGTTCTCCCGGGTGCTCGCCGACGCCGGCCTGTCCGCGCCCAAGCACGGCACCGCGACGACGTTCGCCGAGGCCCGCGCGATCGCCGCCGAGATCGGCTACCCGGTGCTGGTCCGCCCCTCCTACGTGCTCGGCGGGCGCGGCATGGAGATCGTCTACGACGACGCCACGCTCGAGGCCTACATCGCCAAGGCCACCGACGTCAGCCCCGCCCACCCGGTGCTGGTCGACCGGTTCCTGGAGGACGCCGTCGAGATCGACGTCGACGCGCTCTACGACGGCACCGAGCTCTACCTCGGCGGCGTCATGGAGCACATCGAGGAGGCGGGCATCCACTCCGGCGACTCGGCGTGCGCGCTGCCGCCGATCACGCTGGGCTCCTCCGACCTGGCGCAGATCCGCACCGCCACCGAGGCGCTGGCCGCCCGGATCGGCGTCCGCGGGCTGCTCAACGTGCAGTACGCGCTCAAGGACGACGTCCTGTACGTGCTGGAGGCCAACCCGCGGGCCAGCCGGACGGTGCCGTTCGTGTCCAAGGCGACCGCGGTGCAGCTGGCCAAGGCCGCGGCACGGATCGCGGTGGGGGAGACGATCGCCGAGCTGCGCGCCGCCGGCGTGCTGCCCGCCACCGGCGACGGCACCGACCTGCCCGAGGACGCGCCGATCGCGGTCAAGGAGGCGGTGCTGCCCTTCCACCGGTTCCGCACCGTCGACGGCCACGGCGTCGACACCGTCCTGTCGCCGGAGATGAAGTCCACCGGCGAGGTCATGGGCCTCGACGACGGCTTCGGCACCGCGTTCGCCAAGTCCCAGGCCGCCGCCTACGGCTCCCTGCCCACCGAGGGCACGGTGTTCGTCTCGCTGGCCAACCGGGACAAGCGGGCCGCGGTGTTCCCGGTCAAGCGGCTGGCCGACCTCGGCTTCCGCGTCCTCGCCACCGCCGGCACCGCCCAGGTGCTGCGCCGCAACGGCGTCGAGTGCGAGGTGGTCGGCAAGTACAGCGAGGGCCCGGGCAACTGCGTCGAGCGGATCCTGGCCGGCGACGTCGACGTCGTCGTCAACACGCCGTTCGGGTCGCCGGGCAACAGCGGGCCGCGGCTGGACGGCTACGAGATCCGCACCGCGGCGGTGGCCGCCGGCATCCCGTGCGTCACCACGGTGCAGGGGCTGGCGGCGGCGGTGCAGGGCGTCGAGGCGCTGCGCCGCGGCGGCCTCGGGGTGCGCAGCCTGCAGGAGGTCCACGCCGGTATCGCTGCCGCGCTGCCGCCGCGCCCGTGAGCATCGTCGGGCGGGTGCGCGACGACCTGGTTGCCCGCGGGCTGGTCGACGGGCTGGCGGCGTCGTTCCTCGCCGGGGTCACCCGGTTCGCGACGCCGCCGGCCGAGGAGCTCGCCGCCCTGCGGGCCGGCGCGGAGGGACTGGCCGCGCGCCTGGCGGCGGGGGAGGCCGGCGACGGCGACCTGCCGCTGCTCACCCGGGTCGCGTTCTTCGCCGGGCACGGCGGGCTGCTCGCCGCGCACGGGGTGCGCACGCCGTCCTACGACCTGCTCGGCTCCTACCGCGACAACCTCCTGACCCCGGTCGGCCCGCGGCTGCCGCGGCGGCCGCGGGCCGGCGACCGCCGGTGGCGGGTGCTCGGCCGGGACGTCGGCTTCCCGATCGGCGTGCCGGCGTGCGTGCTCAACGGCGGCGAGGAGTGGGTCCGCTTCCACGCCCGCAACGGGTTCAGCGTGCTCACCTACAAGACGGTGCGCAGCCGGGCGCACGAGCCGAACGTGCAGCCGAACTGGACGTTCGCGCCGCGCCCGCCGAGCGACGCCGTCGTCTCCGACCCCTGGGACTGGGGGGCGCCCGGCTCCCCGGACGTCAGCACGGTCAACTCCTTCGGCGTCCCCTCGCCGGCGCCGGAGGAGTGGATGGCCGACCTCGAGCGGTCCCTGGCCGCGGTCGACGCCGACCAGCTGCTGCTGGTCAGCGTCATGGGGTCCGGCGACGGCCCCGCCCTGGTCGACGACTTCGCCCGGGTCGCGGCGATGGCGCAGGAGGCCGGCGCGACCGTCGTCGAGCTGAACCTGTCCTGCCCGAACACGCTGTCGGCCTCGCCGGACGGCGTGGAGCCGCCGCTGTGCCTGGACGCGGACGCCACGGTCGCCGTCGTCGAGGGCGTGCGCCGGGCGCTGGACGACCGCACCGGGCTGGTCGCCAAGCTGTCCTGGCTCGACGCGGACCGGCTGGCCGCGCTGGTGCCCCGGCTGGCGCCGCTGGTCGACGGCGTCGCGGGCATCAACACGGTCGCGAGCCGGGTGGTGCGCGGCGACGGCGAGCCGACCTTCCCCGGCCGCGCGGTGGCGGGGCTGTCGGGGGCGGCGGTCCGCGGGCAGGCGCTGGACCTCACCCGCCGGCTGGTGGCGCTGCGCGAGGCGTCCGGCCGGCGCTTCGACGTGCTGGCGATGGGCGGGGTGACCGACCCGGCGTCGTTCGCGGCGCTGTGGGAGGCCGGCGCCGACGCCGTGCAGTCGGCGTCGGGCGCCTTCGCCGACCCCTTCCTCGCCCGCGACTGCATCGCGGCGCACGGCGACACGCTGTCCCGGTCGGTGCCGCGGTGAGCGCGCCGTTCGGGCAGCGGCTCGCCGACGCCGTCGCCGCCCGGGGGCCGCTGTGCGTGGGCATCGACCCGCACGCGCCGCTGCTGGAGCGCTGGGGCCTGGCCGACGACGTCGACGGGCTGCGCCGGTTCACCGACACGGTGGTCGACGCGCTGGCCGGCGAGGTCGCCGTGCTCAAGCCGCAGTCGGCGTTCTTCGAGCGGCACGGCTCCCGCGGCCTGGCCGTGCTGGAGGACGCCGTCGCCCGGGCCCGCGCGGCCGGGGCGCTGGTGCTGCTGGACGCCAAGCGCGGCGACATCGGCTCGACCATGGACGCCTACGCCGACGTGCTGCGCCCGGAGCACCCGTGCGCCGTCGACGCGCTCACCGTCAGCCCCTACCTCGGGCCCGGCTCGCTGCAGCCGGCCGTCGACACCGCCCGGCTGACCGGCGGCGGGTTGTTCGTGCTGGCCCGCACCTCCAACCCCGACGCCGGCACGCTGCAGTCCGCGGCGGTGGGGGAGCGGTCGGTGGCGCAGGCCGTCGTCGACACCGTGCGCGGCTGGAACACCCCCGGCTGGGTCGTCGGCGACCCGCTGCCCGACCTCGGCGCGGTGCAGGACCTCGGCAGCCGCTGGGGCGCCACGACCGGGTCCTTCGGCGTCGTCGTCGGCGCCACGCTGCGCGAGCTCGACGTCGACCTCGACGGTCTCGGCGGCCCGGTGCTCGCGCCCGGGCTGGGCGCCCAGGGCGGCTCGGCCGCGGACCTGCGGCGCCTCTTCGGCACCGGCCGCGCCGTGGTCCCGACCGTCTCCCGCGACGTGCTCGCGGCGGGCCCGGCCCCCGCCGGGCTGCGCGCCGCGGCCGCCCGCTGGGCGGAGGAGCTCGGGCGGTGAGGCGCGCGCTGCCCTGGCTGGTCGCGGGACTGGGGGTGACCCTCACCGTCGCCGGGGTCGCCGTGTTCTGGTGGACGAACACCCGCCCGCCGTCGGGGTACGGCTGGACCGCGTACGCGCCCCTGGAGGAGGTCGACCCCGTCCACGAGAGCACGCTGACCCTGACGTCCGGCCCCGGGTCGGTCGTCCGGGACACCGGGCACCTCGTCGGGGCCGCCCTCGCGGTCGCCGGTGCGCTGGTGCTGGCCGCGGTCGGTGGCTGGGTCCTGGGCCGCCGGTCGGCCCGCTGACGGGCCGCCCGGGCGCGCCGCCCGGCGTGTCACGTCCGGACGCGGCGGGGGCCCTGAGCCGATACGAATGCGTTTCGTATACTTCCTGACCAGCGGTGTTCACGGAGGGTCACAGCGGCCCTCCACAGGGCGTCACGTGCGGACGACCGGAGATCGAAGAGGTCGTGCAAACAGCGCGTGACCTGCGGATTCGTGGTTACTAGGTTGATCGTCGGTGCCCAGACCGCGGGCCCGCACCCGACACCGCACGTACCCGCCGGGTCGCAGATCCCCGGCAACGACACGATGGGACGCACCATGCCCCTCCCCGACCTGTCCCCCGAACAGCGCGCCGCCGCACTGGAGAAGGCCGCCGCCGCCCGCAAGGCGCGCGCCGAGCTCCGTGAGCGGCTCAAGAGCAAGGGCGCCACGGTCGGCGACGTCCTCAAGCAGGGCGAGACCGACGAGGTCATCGGCAAGATGCGCGTCTCCGCCGTCCTGGAGTCCCTGCCGGGCGTGGGCAAGGCGCGGGCTGCGAAGATCATGGAGCGGCTCGAGATCTCCCCGACCCGCCGGGTGCGCGGCCTGGGCGCCAACCAGCGCAAGGCGCTGGAGGCGGAGTTCGGCGGCGATCCGGTGGCCGCCGACCAGGTGCCCGCCGACTCGACGGCCTGAGGTCGCGGTACCGCTCCACCCGTCCGACGCCAGCACCACGAGGGACCACCCGTTGCCGACTGCCCAGCCGATCCCTGCCCCGGCGCGCCTGACGGTGCTCTCCGGACCCTCGGGGGTCGGCAAGGGCACCGTCGTCGCCGAGGTCCGCCGCCGGTACCCCGACGTGTGGGTCTCGGTGTCGGTGACCACCCGCCGGCAACGCCCGGGAGAGGTCGACGGGGTGCACTACCACTTCATCGGCGACGCCGAGTTCGACCGGCTGGTCGCCGAGGACGGCCTGCTCGAGTGGGCCGAGTACGCGGGCAACCGTTACGGCACGCCGGCCGCCCCGGTCCGCGAGCGCCTCGCGGCCGGGGCCCCGGCGCTGCTCGAGATCGAGCTGCAGGGCGCCCGCCAGGTGCGGGCGCGCGCCCCGGAGGCGCAGCTGGTGTTCCTCGCCCCGCCGTCGTGGGCGGAGCTCGAGAGCCGGCTGGCCGGCCGCGGGTCGGAGCCGCCGGCCGTGCAGGAGCGCCGGCTGGCCATCGCGCAGGCCGAGCTGGACGCCGCGGGGGAGTTCGACGTCGTGGTGGTCAACGACGACGTCGCGAGGGCCGCGGACGAGTTGGTAGGATTGCTGGTCGCGCCGTCGGCAGGAAAGGCTGCCGGCGCCTCCGAGTGACCGGCCACCCGAGGCCCCTCACTCCCACCGAGCCAACCGAGGAGCACGCCCGCCCGTGTCCGGAGTCGCACCCGCCCCCGAGGGCATCACCAACCCGCCGATCGACGAGCTGCTCGAGCGCACCAGCAGCAAGTACGGCCTGGTGATCTTCGCCGCCAAGCGCGCGCGCCAGATCAACGCCTACTACAGCCAGCTCTCCGAGGGCCTGCTCGAGTACGTCGGCCCGCTGGTCGACACCGCCCCCCAGGAGAAGCCCCTGTCGATCGCGCTGCGCGAGATCAACGAGGGCCTGCTGACCCACACCGCCGGCGACAACTGAGCAAGGACCCCCTCGCCCCCACGCCTCGCACGCTCGGCGCGGGACCCTGCGAGGGGGCCGTTCCAGCCCCGTGCGAGTGACGACGCCCCCGGCCCAGGCCGGGGGCGTCGTCGCGTCTGCGGGAGGATGGGGCGCATGAGCCGGATCGTGCTGGGCGTCGCCGGGGGCGTGGCCGCCTACAAGGCCGCCCTGCTGCTGCGCGCGCTGACGGAGGCCGGGCACGACGTCCGCGTCGTCCCCACCCCCGGGGCGCTGCACTTCGTCGGTGCGGCGACCTTCGAGGCGCTGTCGGGCCACCCGGTCACCACCGACGTCTGGTCGGAGGTGCCCGAGGTCGCGCACGTGCGGATCGGGCAGACCGCCGACCTCGTCGTCGTCGCGCCGGCCACCGCCGACCTGCTCGCCCGCGCCGCGACGGGCCGCGCCGACGACCTGCTCACCGCCACGCTGCTCACCGCGCACTGCCCGGTGGTGTTCGTGCCGGCCATGCACACCGAGATGTGGCTGCACCCGGCCACGCAGGACAACGTCGCCACGCTCCGCCGCCGCGGCTCGATCGTGCTGCCGCCCGCCGTCGGCCGGCTGACCGGTCCCGACTCCGGCCCCGGCCGGCTGCCCGAGCCCGCCGACGTCGCCGCGCTGGCGCAGGTGGTCCTCGCGGCCGGCGCCGACGTCGTGCGCGCCGACCTCACCGGCCGCCGCGTCCTGATCAGCGCCGGCGGCACCCGCGAGCCGCTGGACCCGGTGCGCTTCCTGGGCAACCGCTCGTCGGGCAAGCAGGGCTGGGCGCTGGCCCGCGTGGCCGCCGCCCGCGGCGCCGACGTCACCGTCGTCGCGGCCAACGTCGACCTGCCCGCGCCGTTCGGCGTCCGTGTCGTCCCGGTCGGGACGGCGGAGGAGCTGCGCGCCGCGATGCTCGCCGAGGCCGGGTCGGGTGGGGAGGCGGCAGCGGACGTCGTCGTCATGGCCGCGGCCGTCGCCGACTTCCGGCCGGCCACCGTCGCCGCCACCAAGCTCAAGAAGGACAGCGCGAGCGAGCCCGACGCCGTCCCGCTGGTGCGCAACCCCGACGTGCTCGCCGAGCTGGTCACCAAGCGCGCCCCCGGGCAGCTCGTGGTCGGCTTCGCCGCCGAGACCGGGGACGCCGACGCCGACGTGCTGGCCCACGCCCGGGCCAAGCTCGCCCGCAAGGGCTGCGACCTGCTGGTCGTCAACGACGTCTCCGGGGGCGGGGTGTTCGGCCGCCCCGACAACGCCGCCGTCGTCCTCGCCACCGACGGCACCGCCACCGAGGTGCCCCACGGCAGCAAGGACGCCGTCGCCGCGGCGGTCTGGCAGGTCGTCCTGCCCCGTCTCGCCTGACCGGCGGCTGCCGCGGGCGGGTCCCGCCGGTAAGTTGCTCCCACGGCGCGGGCAGGCCGCGCCACGATCTCGTCACCGACCCAGGGAGAACCGAGTGCCACGCCGCCTCTTCACGTCCGAGTCGGTGACCGAGGGCCACCCGGACAAGATCGCCGACCAGATCAGCGACGCGATCCTCGACGAGATGCTGGCGCAGGACCCGCGCAGCCGCGTCGCCGTCGAGACGCTCATCACCACCGGCCAGGTCCACATCGCCGGTGAGGTCACCACCGCCGGCTACGTCGACATCGCCGACGTCGTCCGCCGGACCGTGCTGCGGATCGGCTACGACTCCTCCCGCAAGGGCTTCGACGGCGCCTCGTGCGGCGTCAGCGTGTCCCTGGGCTCCCAGTCGCCGGACATCGCGCAGGGGGTGGACACCGCCTACGAGGCGCGCACCACCGGCACCACCGACGACGAGATCGAGCGCCAGGGCGCCGGTGACCAGGGCCTGATGTTCGGCTACGCCACCGACGAGACCCCCGAGCTCATGCCGCTGCCGATCGCGCTGGCGCACCGGCTCTCGCGCCGGCTGGCCGCGGTCCGCAAGGACGGCTCGGTGCCCTACCTGCGCCCCGACGGCAAGACCCAGGTCACCGTCGTCTACGAGGACGACCGGCCGGTCGGCGTCGACACCGTCGTCGTCTCCTCGCAGCACGCCGAGGACATCTCCATCGAGCAGCTGCTCACCCCCGACGTGCAGGAGCTCGTCGTGGAGCCGGAGCTGCAGGCCCTCGGCCTGCCGACCGAGGGCTACCGGCTGCTGGTCAACCCGACCGGCAAGTTCGTCATCGGCGGCCCGATGGGCGACGCCGGGCTGACCGGCCGAAAGATCATCGTCGACACCTACGGCGGCATGGCCCGCCACGGCGGCGGCGCGTTCTCCGGCAAGGACCCCTCGAAGGTCGACCGGTCCGGCGCCTACGCGATGCGCTGGGTGGCCAAGAACGTCGTCGCCGCGGGGCTGGCCCGCCGCTGCGAGGTCCAGGTGGCCTACGCCATCGGCGCCGCGCACCCGGTCGGCCTGTTCGTCGACACCCACGGCACCGGCACCGTCCCGGACGACGTCCTGGAGAAGGCGGTCACCACGGTCTTCGACCTGCGCCCGGGCGCGATCGTGCGCGACCTGGACCTGCTGCGGCCGATCTACGGCCCGACCGCCGCGTACGGCCACTTCGGCCGCACCGACGTCGAGCTGCCGTGGGAGCGCACCGACCGCGTGGAGGCCCTCCGCTCCGCGGTGGGCTGACGAAGGCCCCCTCACGCCTCGCGAGCTCGGCGCGGGCCCCTGGAGGGTGGCCGTTCCAGCACGTCACCAGGTTCGCGGCCGGCCCCTGGAGCGGGACCGGGATCGTCGGACCCGGCGGGGACACTGCTGCGACACGACCCCGCCGAACGGAGAACAGCGCTGACCTCGGCACCCGCCAGTCCCGAGACCACGGACGCGCCGGCCGGCCCGGCTGCCCGCACCCCGCGGGTGGCCCGGGTCGTCGTCGACGTGCCGCTGGCCCACCTCGACCGGGCCTTCGACTACGCGGTCCCGGACGAGATGGCCGGCGAGGTCCGGGCCGGCTGCCGGGTGCGGGTGCGCTTCGCCGGGCAGCTGGTCGACGGGTTCGTCCTCGAGCTGACCGACGTCAGCGAGTCCGGCCGCACGCTCGCCCCGCTCGCCAAGCTCGTCTCGCCCGAGCCGGTGCTCACCCCCGAGGTGGCCGCGCTGGCCCGCTCGGTCGCGCAGCGCTGGGCCGGCACGCTGACCGACGTCCTGCGGCTGGCCGTCCCGCCGCGCCGGGCCGCCGCGGAGAAGCGCCCGCCGGCCGAGCCCGCCGACCCGCCGGCGCCGCCGGACCCGGCCGGCTTCGCCCGCTACCCGACCGGGCCGGCGCTGCTGGCCGCCGTCGCGGAGGGCCGGCCCGCCCGCGCGGTGTGGACGGCGCTGCCGGGGGAGGACTGGCCCGCCCGGCTGGCCGAGCTGTGCCAGGCGGCGCTGTCCGGCGGCCGCGGCGCGCTGGTCGTCGTCCCCGACGGCCGCGACCTGGACCGGCTGGAGGCCGCGGCCGGCGCCCGGCTGCCGAAGGGGTCGTTCGTCGTGCTCCGCGCCGATGCCGCCCCCGACGCCCGCTACCGCCGCTTCCTCGACGCCGCCCGCGGCAGCGCGAAGGTCGTCCTCGGCACCCGCGCGGCGGCGTTCGCGCCGGTCGCCGACCTGGGCCTGGTCGCGATCTGGGACGACGGTGACGACCTGCACGCCGAGCCGCGCGCCCCCTACGCGCACGCCCGCGACGTGCTGGTGCACCGCGCGCACCTGTCCTCCTGCGCCGCGGTCGTCGCGGCCACCGCGCGCACCGCCGAGGCCGCGCTGCTGGTGGAGAGCGGCTGGGCGCACGAGCTCGCCGCGGACCGCGCCACGCTGCGCGCGGTCGCCCCGCGGGTGCAGGCCCTCGGCGAGGACCACGAGCTGGCGCGGGACCCCGCCGCCCGCACCGCCCGGCTGCCCAGCCTCGCGCACCGGGTGGCCCGCGCGGCGCTGGCCGAGGGCACCCCGGTGCTGGTGCAGGTGCCGCGCGCCGGCTACGCGCCGGGGCTGTCCTGCGACCGCTGCCGGGCGCCGGCCCGCTGCGCGGTCTGCGCCGGGCCGCTGGGCATCGCGCCCACGCCCGGGCCGGGCGGCTCGCGGGTGCCGGCCTGCCGCTGGTGCGCCCGCCCGGCGGCCACCTTCGACTGCCCGCACTGCCACGGGACGAAGCTGCGCGCCTCCGTCGTCGGCGCCAACCGCACCGCCGAGGAGCTGGGCCGGGCGTTCCCCGGGGCGCCGGTGCGGGTGTCCGGGCGCGGCTCCGGCGTGCTGCCGTCGGTGCCCGCCGGGCCGCAGCTGGTCGTGGCCACCCCGGGCGCCGAGCCGGTCGCCGAGGGCGGCTACGGCGCCGCGCTGCTGCTCGACTCGTGGGCGCTGCTCGGGCGGGCGGACCTGCGGGCGGGGGAGGAGACCCTGCGCCGCTGGATGAACGCCGCCACGCTCGTGCGGGCGCACGGCTCGGTCGTCGTCGCCGCCGACGCCGCGCACCCCGTCGTCCAGGCGCTGGTCCGCTGGGACCCGGGCTGGCTGGCCGAGCGCGAGCTCGCCGACCGCCGCGAGCTCGGCTTCCCGCCGGTCACCCGGATGGCCGCGCTGTCCGGGTCGCCGGCGGCGCTGGCGGAGTTCCTCGGCGCCGCGCGGCTGCCCGACGACGCCGACCTGCTCGGCCCGGTGCCCGAGCCGCCGCGGCCCGGGCAGGAGGGCGAGCGCGAGCGCTACCTCGTGCGGGTGCCGCGCACCGAGGGCCTGGCGCTGGCGACCGCGCTGGCCGAGGTGCAGGGCGTGCGCAGCGCCCGCAAGGTGCCCGAGCACGTGCGCGTCCAGCTCGACCCGCTCGACCTGGTGTGACGGGTCCCGGCACGCCCCCACCTACGCTGGGCGGGTGAGCGTCACCCCCATCCGGCTGCTGGGCGACCCGGTCCTGCACCGGCCCGCGGCACCCGTCGTCGACTTCGACGCGGAGCTGCGCCGGCTCGTCGCGGACCTGACCGACACCATGCACGCCGCCGGCGGCGCCGGGCTCGCCGCGCCGCAGATCGGCGTCGGGCTGCGGGTCTTCACCTGGTACGTCGACGGCGAGGTGGGCCACCTGGTCAACCCCTCGGTCGACCTGGTCGGCGAGGAGACCGAGGAGGCGCCCGAGGGCTGCCTGTCCATCCCGGGCTTCCGCTTCGACTGCCGGCGGCACCTGCACGTCGTCGCGACCGGCTGGAACGTGCACGGCGACCCGGTGCGGGTGGAGGGCTCGGACCTGCTGGCCCGCGCGGTGCAGCACGAGGTCGACCACCTCGACGGCGTCGTGTTCGTCGACCGGCTCGACCCCGAGGCCGCCGCCGCGGCGCGGGCCGCGCTGGCCGAGGCCGAGTGGGCCGGCATGGCCGCCTGGGTCCCGCGCGTGGAGGTGAGCCCCCACTGAGGCTCCTGTTCGCCGGGACGCCCGAGGCCGCCGTCCCCTCGCTGGAGGCGCTGCTCGCCTCCGACCACGAGGTGGCCGCCGTGCTCACCCGGCCCGACGCCCGCTCCGGCCGCGGCCGGAAGGTCAGCCGCTCCCCGGTGGCCGAGCGCGCCGACGCCGCCGGCCTGCCGGTGCTGCAGCCCCGGTCGCCGCGCGAGCCGGAGTTCCTCGCCCGGCTCGCGGACCTCGCCGTCGACTGCGCGCCGGTGGTCGCCTACGGCGCGCTCGTCCCGCCCGCGGCGCTGGAGCTGCCCGCGCACGGCTGGGTCAACCTGCACTTCTCGCTGCTGCCGGCCTGGCGCGGCGCCGCGCCCGTGCAGCACGCGGTCATGGCCGGCGACGAGGTCACCGGCGCCTGCACCTTCCGGCTCGAGCAGGGCCTGGACACCGGCCCGGTCTTCGGCCTGGTCACCGAGCCGATCGGCCCGCGCGACACCGCCGGTGAGCTGCTCGGCCGGCTCGCGGTCAGCGGCGCCCGGCTGCTGGTCGCCACCCTCGACGGCATCGCGGCCGGCACGCTCGTCCCGCGGCCCCAGCCGGCCGAGGGGGTCAGCCTCGCCCCGCGGATCGAGACCGCCGACGCCCGGGTCGACTGGGAGCTGCCCGCACACGTCGTCGACCGGCGGGTGCGCGGGGTGACCCCGGCGCCGGGCGCGTGGACCACCTGGCGCGGTGACCGGCTGCGCCTGGGCCCGGTCGAGCCGCTGCCGACCGCCCTGGCCCTGGCACCCGGTGAGGTGTCTGCCGGCCCCAGCGGCGTCGTCGTCGGCACCGGCCGCGGCTCGGTGCGGCTGGGCGAGGTGCAGCCGGCGGGCAAGCGGGTGCTGCCGGCCGCCGACTGGGCCCGCGGCGCCCGCCCGGCGCCCGGCGAGCGGTTCGGCGCATGAGTCGCCCGCCCCGGCGCCCGGCCGGCCCGCGCGGCGGGCGCCGCGACCGCCCGCCGCGCCGTCCGGCCCTCGACGGCGCCCGGCTGACCGCCTACGACGTCCTCGACGGCGTCTCGGCGCGGGAGGCCTACGCCAACCTGCTGCTCCCGCAGCTGCTCCGCGAGCGGGGCCTCGACCCGCGCGACGCCGCCTTCGCCACCCAGCTGGCCTACGGGGCGCTGCGCGCGCAGGGCACCCTCGACGCGGTGCTGGCCCGGCTGGTCGACCGCCCGCTGGCCGACCTCGACCGGCGCGTCCTGGACCTGCTCCGCCTGGGCGCCTACCAGCTGCTGGACCTGCGGGTGCCGGCGCACGCCGCCGTCGCGACCACCGTCGACCTCACCCGCGCGATCGTCGGCGCCGGCGCCTCCGGACTGGTCAACGCCGTGCTGCGGAAGGTGGCCACCGGCGGGGACCGCGCCGCGTGGCTCGAGCGCCTCGGCGCCGACGGCGACCGGCGGCTGGCGCTGGCCACCGACCACCCCGGGTGGATCGTGGCGGCCTGGCGCGAGGCGCTGGGCGGCGACGCCGAGCTGGAGGAGGCGCTGCTCGCCGACGACGCCGCGCCCGAGGTGCACCTGGTCGCCCGGCACGTGTCCCGCGAGGAGCTGGCCGAGGAGTCCGGCGGGACCCCGGGGCCGTGGTCGCCGTACGCGGTGCGCCTCGGCGGGGGAGACCCCGGGAAGCTGCCGTCGGTGCGGGCGGGCCGGGCCGCGGTGCAGGACGAGGGCAGCCAGCTCGCCGCGCTGCTCCTCCCCCGCGCGCCGCTGGAGGGCCCCGACGGGCGCTGGCTGGACGTCTGCGCCGGCCCCGGCGGCAAGGCGGGGCTGCTGGCCGCCGTCCGCCCGGCCGGGGTGCACCTGACCGCCGCCGACCGCGCGCCGCACCGCGCCGACCTGGTCCGCGGGGCGCTGGCGGGGGAGGACGACGTCGAGGTGCTCGTCGCCGACGGGCGGGAGCCGCCGTGGGCGCCGGGCTCGTTCGACCGGGTGCTGCTCGACGCGCCGTGCACCGGGCTGGGCGCGCTGCGCCGGCGGCCGGAGGTGCGCTGGCGGCGCACGCCCGACGACGTCGGCCCGCTGGTGGACCTGCAGACCGCGCTGCTGGACCGCGCGCTGGCCTCGGTGCGCCCCGGCGGCGTCGTCGCCTACGTGACCTGCTCGCCGCACGCCGCCGAGACCGTCGCGGTCGCGGACGCCGCGGCCGCGCGGGACGACGTCGAGGTGCTCCCGGTGGCGCCGCTGTTCCCCGAGGTCCCCGGGATCGAGCGCGGCCCGTACGGGCAGCTGTGGCCGCACCGGCACGGCACCGACGCGATGTTCCTGGCCCTGCTGCGCCGCACCCGCTGAGACGCGTAGGACCCCACGACCGGCGTCCGTCGCCTAGCCTGCCCCGCCGTGCCCTCGCCCTCGGACTCCTGGCTCCCCGACGACTTCGTCCACCCCCTCCGCGCCGACCTGCCCACCGGTCAGCACCTGCGCCCCATCCGCGCGGCCGACACCGCCATCGACCTGCCCGCCGTCATGGGCTCCCGCGAGCGGCTGTGGGGGATCTACGGCGAGGCGTGGGGCTGGCCGCCGGCGACGATGACCGAGGAGCAGGACCGGGAGGACCTCGCCCGCCACGAGCGGGAGATCGAGGCGCACCAGAGCTTCAACTACGCGCTGCTCGACGCGGACGAGACCGAGCTGCTGGGCTGCGTCTACGTCGACCCGCCGGAGAAGGCCGGCGACGCCGACGCCGAGGTGTCCTGGTGGGTGGTCGACCGCCTGGCCGGCACCGGGGTCGAGGCGGCGCTGGACGCCTTCGTCCCGCGCTGGCTGGCCGCGGAGTGGCCGCTGCGGGCGCCGCGCTACGTCGGCCGCGACCTGTCCTGGGCCGAGTGGATCGCCCTGCCCGACCGGGACTGAGCGGGCGCGGCCGGAGGCGGTGATCACCGGCTGCCTAGACTCGGACGACGTGGCCCGGACCCCGATGATCGCCCCCAGCCTGCTCTCGGCGGACTTCGCCCGGCTGGCCGACGAGGTGGCCCGCGTCGCCGACGCCGACTGGCTGCACGTCGACGTCATGGACGCCCACTTCGTCCCCAACCTCACCCTGGGGCGGCCGGTGGTCGAGGCGATCCAGGCGGTGAGCCCGATCCCGCTGGACTGCCACCTGATGATCGAGGCGCCCGAGCGGTGGGCGCCCGGGTACGCCGAGCTCGGCGCCCGCAACGTGACGGTGCACGCCGAGGCCTGCACCGGCGACCCCCGCGGCGTCGCCCGGGACATCCGTGCCGCCGGCGCCCTGGCCGGCCTGGCGATCAAGCCCGGCACGCCGCTGGAGGACCACGAGGACGTCCTCCGCGACTTCGACACCCTCCTGGTCATGACCGTCGAGCCCGGCTTCGGCGGCCAGGCGTTCATCGCCGACGTGCTGCCCAAGGTCCGCCGCGCCCGCGAGCTGGTCGACACCGGCCACCTGCGGCTGCTGGTCGAGGTCGACGGCGGCATCAACGCCGACACCATCGAGCGGGCCGCCGAGGCCGGCGCCGACGTCTTCGTCGCGGGCTCGGCCGTCTACGGCGCCGACGACCCCGCCCGCGCGATCGCGGCCCTGCGCGCCCAGGCCGCGGCGGCGGCCGCCGGGTGACGGTCACCCCGGCCGAGCAGGCCGCCATGGCGAGGGCGCGCGCGCTCGGCGAGAGCGTCCTCGGCAGCACCAGCCCCAACCCGCCGGTCGGCGCGGTCGTGCTCGACGCCGACGGCGCGGTCGTGGGGGAGGGCGCCACCTCCCCGCCCGGCGGGCCGCACGCCGAGGTGCACGCGCTGGCCGGGGCCGGTGAGCGCGCCCGCGGCGGCACCGCCGTCGTCACCCTCGAGCCGTGCGCGCACACCGGCCGCACCGGCCCCTGCGCCGACGCGCTGCTGGCCGCCGGGATCGCCCGGGTCGTCGTCGCCGTGCCCGAGCCCACCCGGCTGGCCGTCGGCGGTGCCGAGCGGCTGCGCGCGGCCGGCGTCGAGGTGGAGGTGGGCGTCGAGCGGCAGGCCGCCGAGGAGGGCGCGCTCGCCGCGTGGCTCACCGGCGTCCGCGCGGGCCGGCCGTTCGTCGTCTGGAAGGTGGGCGCCACCCTCGACGGGCGGGTCGCCGCCGCCGACGGCACCAGCCGGTGGATCACCGGCCCGACGGCCCGCGCCGCCGTGCACGCGCTGCGCGCCGGCTGCGACGCGGTCGTGGTCGGGTCGGGCACCGCCCTGGCCGACGACCCGCAGCTCACCGTCCGCGACGCCGACGGCCGCGACGCCGCCCGCCAGCCGCTGCGCGTGGTGCACGACCGCCGCGGCCGGCTGCCGGCCACCGCGCGGGTGCTCGACGGCGCCGCGCCCACCCACGTCAGCCGCGCGGCCGGCCCCGCCGAGCTGCTCGCCGAGCTGTTCGACCGCGACGTGCGCCGGGTGCTGCTGGAGGGCGGCCCGACGCTGGCCGCCGCCTTCCTCCGCGCCGGGCTGGTCGACGAGGCCGTCGTCCACCTCGCGCCGAAGCTGCTGGGCGCCGGTCCCTCGCTGGTGGGGGACCTGGGAATCAGCACGATCGGCGCGGCGCTGACCCTGGAGGTCCGGGACGTCACCCTGCTGGGCGGGGACGTGCAGATCCGCCTGCGGCCGACCCGGCACACTGGAGACCGACCGGTCGCGGACGAGAGGGGCTGACGTGTTCACGGGCATCGTCGAGGAGGTCGGCTCCCTCGCCGCGCGCGAGGAGTCCGCCGACGCCGCGGTGCTGCGCATCCGCGCCCGCCGCGTGCTCGAGGACGTGCACCTCGGCGACTCGATCGCGGTCAACGGCGTCTGCCTCACCGTCACCGGCGTCGAGCCCGGCCCCGACGGCGACCGGGTGTGGTCCACCGACGTCATGGCCGAGACGCTGCGCCGCAGCAGCCTCGGCACCCTCGGCGACGGCGACCCGGTCAACCTCGAGCGCGCCGTCGCCGCCGGCGGGCGCCTGGGCGGGCACGTCGTGCAGGGCCACGTCGACGGCGTCGGCACGGTCGTCTCGCGCACGCCGAGCGAGCACTGGGACGTCGTCCGGGTCGCGCTGCCGCCGCAGCTGGCGCGCTACGTCGTCGAGAAGGGCTCGATCACCGTCGACGGCGTCTCGCTCACGGTCAGCGCGCTCAGCGCGGCCGACGACCCCGAGCCCTGGTTCGAGGTGAGCCTCATCCCCGCCACCCTCCGGGAGACCACGCTGGGCGGCCGCGCCCCGGGTGACCCGGTCAACCTGGAGGTCGACGTGATCGCCAAGTACGTGGAACGCCTGCTGGGAGCGCGACGATGAGCGGAGCAGTCCGCCTGGACACGGTCGAGAGCGCCATCGCGGCGGTCAAGGACGGCCGCCCCGTCGTCGTCATCGACGACGAGGACCGCGAGAACGAGGGCGACCTCATCTTCGCCTCGGAGCTGGCCACCCCCGAGCTCGTGGCCTTCATGGTCCGCTACACCTCGGGCTACATCTGCGTGTCGGTCACCGAGGCCGACGCCGACCGGCTGGACCTGCCGCCGATGTTCCGGGTCAACCAGGACCGCCGCGGCACCGCCTACACCGTGACCGTCGACGCCCGCGAGGGCGTGACCACCGGCATCTCGGCCTCCGACCGCGCGCACACCATCCGGCTGCTCGCCGCCGCGGACACCTCCTCGGCCGACCTCGCCCGCCCCGGCCACATCGTGCCGCTGCGCGCCAAGGACGGCGGCGTGCTGCGCCGGCCCGGGCACACCGAGGCCGCCGTCGACCTCGCCGTCCTCGCCGGCCTGCGCCCCTCGGGCACGCTGTGCGAGCTGGTCAGCGAGAAGGACCCGACCGGCATGGCCCGCGCCGAGGAGCTGCGGGTCTTCGCCGACGAGCACGACCTGTGCCTGATCTCCATCGCCGACCTCATCGCCTACCGCAAGCGGTTCGACAAGCTGGTCGAGCGGGTCGCCGAGGCCACCGTGCCGCTGGCGCCGGGCACCTTCACCGCGGTGGGCTACCGCAGCTCCTACGACGAGCGCGAGCACGTCGCCTTCGTCTACGGCGACATCGGCGACGGCGAGGACGTGCTCGTCCGCGTGCACTCCGAGTGCCTCACCGGCGACGTCTTCGGCTCGCTGCGCTGCGACTGCGGCCCCCAGCTGCAGGCCGCGCTGGCCGCCGTCGCGCACGAGGGCCGCGGGATCGTGCTCTACATCCGCGGGCACGAGGGCCGGGGGATCGGCCTGCTGCACAAGCTGCAGGCCTACCAGCTCCAGGACGCCGGCGTGGACACCGTCGACGCCAACCTCGACCTGGGCCTGCCCGCCGACGCCCGCGACTACGGCACCGGCGCGCAGATCCTCGTCGACCTGGGCGTGCACACCATGCGGCTGCTGACCAACAACCCGGCCAAGCGCGCGGGCCTGGAGGGCTACGGCCTCAAGGTCACCGGCCGGGTGCCGCTGCCCAGCCACGTCACCGCCGAGAACCTGTCCTACCTGCGCACCAAGCGCGACCGGATGGGCCACCTGCTCGACATCATCGAGCCCGAGACCGAGTCCGGCCCCGCCGACGTCCCCGCCGGTGAGCACGCCACCGTCCCCGGCACCGACGTCCCGCTGGGCCGGCGGGAGCAGCAGCTGTGAGCGGACAGGGACGCCCCGAGGCCGGCGCGGTGGACGCCGCCGGGCTGACGCTGGGCATCGTCGCGACCACCTGGCACGCCGAGATCACCGACGCGCTGCTCGCCCGCGCCGTCGAGGCCGCCCACGCCAGCGGCATCGGGGAGCCGACCGTCGTCCGGGCGCCGGGCGCGGTGGAGCTGCCGGTGGTCGCCCAGGCGCTGGCCGAGCGGCACGACGCCGTCGTCGCGCTCGGCGTGGTCATCCGCGGCGGCACCCCGCACTTCGAGTACGTCTGCGACGCGGTCACCGCGGGCCTCACCCGGGTGGCGCTGGACGCCGGGAAGCCGGTCGGCAACGGCGTGCTCACCTGCGACACCGAGGAGCAGGCCCGCGACCGCGCCGGCCTGCCCGGCTCCGCCGAGGACAAGGGCTGGGAGGCCGCCGTCGCCGCCCTGGCCACCGCGCTCACCCTCCGCGACCTCCGCGGGCCGCGGCAGTCCACCGGCTTCCAGGTCACCCCGGCCGTCGGGCAGGGCCTGGCGTGAAGCGCTTCGACGAGCTGTTCGCCGAGCTGTCGGCCAAGGTCGCCGCGGGCGACCCCGCCTCGGGCACGGTGACCGCCGTCCGCGACGGCGTGCACGCCGCCGGCAAGAAGGTGGTCGAGGAGGCGGCGGAGTCCTGGATGGCCGCCGAGCACGAGGGCCCCGAACGGACGGCGGAGGAGATCAGCCAGCTCCTCTACCGGGTGCAGGTCCTCATGCTCGCCCGCGGGCTGACCCTCGACGACGTCTACACCCACCTCTGAGGAAGGACCCTCCTGCCCCCCCACCACTCGCACGCTCGCGGCGGGACCCTGCAGGAGGGCCGAGAGACCATCGGACGAGCACTCAACGAAGGAGCCACCCAGTGCTGCGCATCGCCGTGCCCAACAAGGGCGTCCTGAGCGAGCCCGCGGCCGCGATGCTCGCCGAGAGCGGCTACCGCCAGCGGCGCAGCACCAAGGACCTCGCGGTCTACGACCCCGAGAGCGACACCGAGTTCTTCTACCTGCGCCCGCGCGACATCGCCGTCTACGTGGCCGCCGGCACCCTCGACGTCGGCATCACCGGCCGCGACATGCTGCTGGAGACCGCGCCGGCCGACGGCGAGGGCCCGACCGCCGTCGAGGTCATGCCGCTGGGCTTCGGCCGCTCGTCGTTCCGGTTCGCCAGCCCCGTCGAGTCGGGCATCGACTCGGTGGAGAAGCTGGCCGGACGGCGGATCGCCACCGCCTACCCGGTGCTGCTGCAGCGGTACCTCGACGAGTCGGGCATCAAGGCCGGCGTGGTCAAGCTCGACGGTGCGGTGGAGACCGCCTGCCGCCTCGGGGTCGCCGACGCCGTGTGCGACGTCGTGGAGACCGGGACGACGCTGCGCGCCGCGGGCCTGCGGATCATCGGCGAGCCGGTGCTCACCAGCGAGGCGGTGCTCGTGCGCCGCGAGGGCGCGGAGGAGATCCCCGCCGTCGCCCAGCTGCGGCGGCGGCTGCGCGGGGTCCTCGTGGCCCGGCAGTACGTGCTGCTCGACTACGACTGCCCGAACGAACTGCTGGCCCGGGCCACCGAGCTCACCCCCGGCCTCGAGGGCCCGACGGTGAGCCCGCTGCAGACCGAGGGCTGGTCGGCGGTGCGCGCTATGGTCCGCCAGTCGGACACCAACCGGGTCATGGACGAGCTCTGGGAGCTCGGCGCCCGCGCCATCCTCGTCACGAGCATCCACGCCTGCCGCCTGTAGCCGGAGGACCCCGCGCGGCCCGTCACCCGGCGGGCTTCGTGGCCCTGCCGTCGAGCCAGAGGGTGTCGGACTCGTCGCGGTGCGAGCCCGTGCTGCCGACGTGCTTGCTGTCGATGACCGGGCCGTTCCTCAGCACGTGGACCAGCGCCATCGCGTGACCGCGGCCGAGCCCGTGCTCCTCCTTGAGCCACGCCACCACCTCACCCGCCCTGGTGTCCGGGGCGTCGAGGCCCCGCTCGTGCGCCTGCGCGAGCAACCGGCGCGGGGTGAGGCCCGTCTTCTCCTCGATCGCGTCGAGGTAGGCGTCGAGGTAGGCCTGGAAGGACATCGCGGGCTCCCCGGGGTCGGTGGGTGTCGGGAGAGGAGACGGCCCGGGCCGGGCGGACTCGTCGCCCACGCGACGGCGGCCCCCTCCCGGGCGGGCGGGGGCCGCCGTCGCGTCGGGGTGCGGTCAGCGGGCGCGGGTGGTGCGGTCGACCAGGTCGATCGCGGTGCACAGGCCCAGCGCCATGGCGCGGCCGCTGGTGGAGCCGGTGGCCAGCAGGCCCTCGATGGCCGGGCCGAGCGGGCGCTCGCCGACCAGGCCCTGCAGCACCGCGGCGTACTCGCCGCTGACCCGGCCGGCCGCGGCGTGCCGCAGCAGCGCCCGGGACAGCTCGGTGGTGCGGCCGGCGGCCAGCGAGTAGACGCCGGCGGCGAACCGCTCGGCGGCCGGGTGCCGCAGCAGCACGAGGCCGGCCATCGTGCCGGCCATGACGTCGTCGCCGGCCGGGGTGAGGCCCGGGCCCAGGCCGATCAGCCGGGCGGCGGTGCGCAGCGCGGCGTCGAGGTCGGCCCGGCGCACCGCGCCCCGCAGCGCGGCCAGCGGGCCGCCGGGGCCGGCGGGCAGGCCCGGCAGCGTGAACGCGCTGTGCGGGACGCCCTCGCCGTAGAGGGTGGTGCGCAGCTGGCGCACGCCCTCGGGCAGCAGCGCCGGGCGCGGGCTGGGCAGCCGCGGCCGCGGGTCCCACCACGCGGCGGCGCGCACGACCAGGTCGCCGACGACGATCCGGCCGCCGCCGACCTCGGCGGGCGCACCGCTGGGCAGCGCGACCAGGGGGCGGCCGTTGCTGGGCCGGAAGAGGACGCAGCCGAGGGGCAGCCGGGCGGCGTCGCTGGTGAGCACCCCGACGACGTCGGTGCCGCGCTCGGTGGACACCTGGAGGTACACCGCGGCGGGCATGCTCATGAGCACCCGGGCCGGGCGGACGGGCCCCCGCAGCAGGTCGGCCACGCCGGTGCTGGCCGAGGCCGGGACGGCCGAGGCGGCACGTGCCGGCGACGCGGTCCGCAGCGTCTCCTGCGCCGACGAGCGGGGCAGGGGGATCGTCGGGACGCCGGCACGGGCGGCGCGCCCCGGTGCGGTCGGAGAACCGGTGGTCGAGTGGTCGATGGTGCGCATCTGTGCAGCCCTTCCCCGTCGGACAGCGGGAGCGACCCTCCGCTCGACTCCCGCCCCTCGGACCGGCCGCCGGAGGGTGAGGCGCACCACCTGAGGGGAACGCCTACCATCCAGCGGACGGGCCGACTGACTCGAAGCTATGCGGCGCGTCGCACGTCCTCTTATGGCGAATGTGGCCAAGAATGGGGGTGCCCGTCCAGGCACACCTGCCAGTTTCCCGCAACTCGAGACGGACGACGGGTGAGGAGGAGGGCGAGTCGTGACCCACAGTGAGATGCCGATGACCTCGGCGATGTACCCGACTGCGCCGCTGCAGCTGCCGCACGGATGGCAGCACCCCGCCCCCTCCCGCGCCCTGCCGCCCCGCGACGAGCGCGCCGGCTGGCGCGACCGCGTCGGCCTGCGCCTGGACGAGGCGCTGCGGCTGCCGCGCCTGGTGGGCGCCGAGGTGGTGGCCGGCCGCGCGGGGACAGGCCGCGTCGTCCGGCACATGGTCGTCGACGACCCGGCGGCCCCGCTGGCCGCCGCCGGCCCCGACGTCCTCGTCGTCCTCGGCGCCCGGCTGCCCCCGGCCGACGCCGCCGCCGGCCGGGCCCTGGTGGACCGGCTGCTGCAGGTCGGCGCCGCCGCGCTGGCCTTCCGCCGCACCGAGGGGCCGCCCCCGGTGCCGGCCGAGGTGCTCGCCGAGGCCGAGCGGCACGGGTTCCCCGTGGTGGCGCTGCCGGCCGCCGTCCGCATGGACGAGGCGGTCTCCGAGGTGCTCGGCGCGGTCGTGCGCCGGCAGGGCGAGGCCCTGGCCGTCTCCGCCCGCATGCACGACCAGTTCATCGACGTCGCCCTGAGCGGCGGCGGCCTGGCCGAGGTCACCGAGCAGCTGGCCACCTACCTCGAGGGCGCCGCCGTCCTCGGGCTCGGCCCGGACCGGGAGATCGTCACCAGCGCCGGGCCGCCCGCCGACGTCGCCGAGATCAGCGACTGGCTGTGGCTGCTCGACGCCGAGGCCGAGGACGAGCTGGCGATGATGGCGCCGGCCCACCGGCTGTCCGGGGTGCGCGCCGACCAGACCGTCGTCACGCCCGCCGACGTCCTCGCCGACGCCGACCTGTCCCCGGCCGACGGCATCCTGCTCGTCCCCGGCCACCACGAGCTGCCCGGCGGCGTGGGGGAGTACGCGGTCGCGCCGATCATGGCCGGCGACCAGCGGCACGGCTGGCTGGTCGCGGTGCACCGTCGCGGCCAGATGGTGGTCGGCGCCGGCGGTGTGCTCGAGCGGGCCGCCGTCGTCTCGGCGCTGTCGGTGATCCGCCAGCAGGCGGTGCACTCGGTGGAGCTGCGCTTCCAGGGCGACCTGGTCCGCCGGCTGGTCGGCGGCTCGCTGCGGCACACCGAGCGGGCGCTGGCGCAGACCCGCTCCTTCGGCTGGCGGCTCGACGGCCCCGTCGTCGTCCTGGTCACCGCCACCGAGACCGCTGCCGACCCGGCGGCCGACCCCACCCGCGCCCTCGACGTCCTCGACCGGCTGGCCGACGGCTGGCGGGCGGCGCTGGAGACGGAGGTCAGCGGCGCCGCCGTCGCGGGGCTGTCCACCGAGATCGTCACCGTGCTGCCGCTGGACGGCCGGACGCCGGAGGAGATCACCTCGCTGGTGACCGCGGTGACCTCCCGGGTCAACGCCCGGGTGCGCCGGGTGGGCCGGGTGCTCGGCACCGGCATCGGCCGCCCCGCCGGGTCGATCTCGGCGCTGGGCGAGGCGCACCAGCAGGCGCAGCGGGCCCTCGGCGTCGGGCAGGAGATCCACGGGACGGCCGCGGTCACCCACTTCGACCAGCTCGGGGTGTTCCGGCTGCTGTCGCTCATCCCGGACAGCACGGAGCTGCGCTCCTACGTCGACGAGGTGCTCGGCTCGCTGGCCGACGCCGCGGACCCGGACTCGGCCGACCTGCGCGAGACGCTGCGGGTGCTGCTGGAGACCAACCTCAACGTCGCGGAGTCCGCCCGCCGGCTGCACTTCCACTACAACACGATGCGCTACCGGATCGGCAAGCTCGAGCGGCTGCTCGGGCCCTTCACCACCGATCCCACGCTGCGGCTGAACCTGCTGCTGGCGCTGCACGCCGCCCGCATGCGCGGGCTGGACCAGCCGCACCGCCCGCCGGTCGACTCGGGGCTGCTGCCCCCCGACGACGGCTACGACGCCCTGATCTGAGGACGGGTCAGCTCCAGGCTGGCCTCCCACAGCTCGCGGGCGCGGGCGGGGTCGCGGCTGTCCGGCGACGACGGCGCCTCCACGCCGCGCTCGAGGTAGCGCCCGCTGGTGCCGGGCGGGCCGGTGACCGCGGCGGCGAGCCGGGCGGCCGCCTCGTCGACGCCGGAGGCGAACGGCAGCCGGGCGAGCAGGGGCGCGAGCCCGGTGTAGAGCGCGCGGGCCGGGGCGGGGTAGCGGTGGTGCAGTCCGGTGCCCGGCACCAGGCCGGGGTCGTACACCGCGACGTCGAGCTCCGGGTGCCGGCGGGCGAGCTCGGCGCCGAAGAGGACGTTGGCCAGCTTCGACGTCGCGTAGGCGCGCTGCCCGGACTCCCGTCGCGGGCGGGCCAGCGTGCGCGGGTCGGCCCAGCGCGGCGCCGGGAACGGGCCGGACTTCCGCCAGGTGCCCCAGTGGGTGCCGCTGCTGACCACGACCACCCGCGCCCCCGGCGCCAGGTGCGGCAGGAGTGCGACGGTGAGCGCGAAGTGCGCGAGGTGGTTGACCGCGAAGGTCAGCTCGTGGCCGTCGGCGCTGGCCCGGTCCGCGACCGGCACCTGGACGCCGGCGTTGAGCACCAGCGCGTCCAGCGGCTCCCCGGCGGCGACCCGGGTCGCGGCCGCCCGGACGGCGGCGAGGGAGGCCAGGTCCAGGTCGACCACCTCGGCGGGCGGTCCCAGCTCGGCGGCGACCGCGGCACCGCGGCCGGCGTCGCGCGCGCCGAGCAGCAGGCGCCACTCCCCGGTGGCGGCGAGGTGCCCGGCGGCGGCCCGCCCGATCCCCGACGTCGCGCCGGTGACCAGGGCCGTGCGGATGTCGCTCATCGCGTCTCCTCTCGCGGGACGACGTCCCGATGTGAGACTCTGTGTCAGGATGGGACTCCGTGTCAACAGGGGGTGGCGGTGACCGAGACGGCCGCGGAGCGACGGCGCCGGCGGCTGCGCGCCGAGGTGACCCGCCGCGCGGTCGCGCTGTTCGCCGAGCAGGGCTACGCCGCGACGAGCACCGAGCAGGTGGCGGCGGCGGCCGACGTCTCGCGCAGCACGCTGTTCCGGCTGTTCGCCGACAAGGACGACCTGCTCTTCGGCCTCGAGGACGACCTGCTCGCCGCCGCCGCGGCGGCGGTGGCCGAGGCCCCGCCGGAGCTGTCCCCGTGGGCGGCGCTGCGCTCGGCCGCCGTCGCGATCGCCGGGCAGGTCGCGCCGCTGCGGGACCTGCTGCTCGCCCGCGAGCAGGTGGTGGCCGGCGTGCCGGCGCTGCGGTCCCGGGCGGCGGCGAAGCTGCGCCGCTGGGAGGCCGCGCTCGCCGACGGGCTCACCGCCCGCGGCGTCCCGGCGGGGGAGGCGCTGCTGCTGGCCAAGCTCGTCGTCGCCTGCTTCGAGGTCGCCCAGGACGACTGGCTGGCCGGCGAGGCCGGGGACCTGCCGGACCTGGTGACGGCGGCCCTCGACCGGCTGCCGGGCCTGCTGGGCGCCTGACGCGCGCGGGACACCCGCCGCGGGGGACGATCGGGACGTGACCGCACCGGTGGACGAGCTGGTCGCCCGCATGCAGGACCTGCTCGACGCCCTCGTCGCCGCCCGCGACCCCGCCCGCCACTTCCTCGGCACCTACCTGCGCACCACCGAGGCGGTGAACGCGGCGATCGACGCCGGCCGGTTCGAGGACCCGGACTGGGTGACCGACTGGGACGTCGACTTCGCCGGGCTCTACCTCGACGCCCTCGAGGCGCACCGCCGCGACCCGGCCGCCCCGCCGGCGCCGTGGCGGGCCGCGTTCGGCACGGACCCGGCCGCCCGGCCGGAGGCGCACGTGCTGCTCGGCATGAACGCGCACATCAACTTCGACCTGCCGCAGTCGCTGGTGCGGGTCATCGGCCCGGCCGACTTCGCCGACCCGCCGCTGCTGGACTCCCGCCGCCGCGACCACGAGCGCATCGACGAGGTGCTGGCCGGCCGGGTGGCCGCCGAGGACCTCGCCCTGCAGGCCGCGGGCAGCCGCCGCACGCCGGCCGACCGGGTCCTGGGCGGGCTCAACCGGACGGCGGCCCGGGTGCTGCTGCGCGAGTCGCGGCGCCGGGTGTGGGACAACACGACCGTCCTGCACCGGGCGCGCCTGCAGGGGCCCGAGGCGCTGGCCCGCCGGGTGGCCCAGCTCGAGGCCGCGGCCGCCGCGCGGGTGGCCGACCTGCAGCGCGGCGGGCCGGTGCTGCTGCGGCTGGCCGTGCGCGGCTTCGGCGTCGTCCTGCCGGAGGACTGAGTCGCCCGCGCTGCCGGATCCCGCGGGCGGGCGCAGGCTGGCCGGGGTGCCGCACCGGGCGGCCCGGGAGGAGGACCGCATGACGGACGCCGGCCGACCACTGTCCGGGAGGGTCGCCCTGGTCACCGGGGCGTCGTCGGGGATCGGGGAGGCGACCGCGGTCGCGCTCGCGGAGGCCGGCGCCGCCGTGGCGGTCGGCGCCCGCCGCGCCGACCGGCTCCACGCCCTGGCGCGGAAGCTGCGCGACGGCGGCGCCCGCGCGCTGACCCTCGACCTGGACGTGACCGACGAGGCGTCCTGCCGGGCCGCCGTCGCCCGGACGCGGGAGGAGCTCGGCGGGCTCGACGTCCTGGTCAACAACGCCGGCGTGATGCTGCTCGGCACGATCGTCGGCGCCGACGTCGAGGACTGGCGGCGGATGCTGTCGACCAACGTGCTCGGCCTGATGTACATGACGCACGCCGCGATCGACGGCATGGTCGAGCAGGGCTCCGGCGACGTCGTGAACGTCTCCAGCGTCGCCGGGCGCACCGCGCGCAAGGGCGCCGGCGTCTACAACGCCAGCAAGTGGGCGGTGAACGCCTTCAGCGAGTCGCTGCGCCAGGAGGTGACCACCCGGGGCGTGCGGATCTCGCTGGTCGAGCCGGGCGCGGTGGCCACCGAGCTCACCGACCACATCACCCAGCCCGACGCCAAGGCCGCCTCGCAGCGGATGTACACCGAGATGACGCCGCTGCAGGCGGAGGACGTCGCGAAGGCGATCCTCTACGTGGTCAGCCAGCCGCCGCACGTGGCGGTCAACGAGGTCCTCGTCCGCCCCACCGCCCAGGAGCGCTGAGGTACGGGGAGGCCCTCCGCACGTCCCGGGTGCCAGGGCGTGCGGAGGGCCTCCCGTGCCTGCCCTAGTCGGAGAAGACCTCGATCGAGGCGCCCATCTCGATCAGCCGCTCGTAGAGGTGCTCGTAGCCGCGGGCGATGATGTCGACGTTGCGCAGCACCGACGTGCCGCGCGCGGCCAGCATCGCCAGCAGGATGCAGACCGCGGGCCGCAGCGCCGGCGGGCAGACCACCTCGGCGCTGCGCCAGCGGGTCGGGCCGGTGACGAGCACCCGGTGCGGGTCCATGAGCCGGACGTCGGCACCGAGGCGGGTCAGGTCCGACAGGTGGATCGCGCGGTTGTCGTAGACCCAGTCGTGGATGAGCGTCGAGCCGGTGGCCGAGGCGGCGATGACCGCGAAGAACGGCAGGTTGTCGATGTTCAGCCCCGGGAACGGCATCGGGTGGATCTTGTCGATCGGGGCCCTGAGCTGCGACGGGCGGATGGTGACGTCGGCCAGGCGGGTGTGGGCGTTGTCGGCCAGGTACTCCGGGGAGAGCTCGTACCGCAGGCCCATCTCGGCCAGCACCGCCAGCTCGATCTCGAGGAACTCGATGGGCGCGCGGCGGACGGTCAGCTCGGACCCGGTGACGATGCCCGCGGTCAGCAGGCTCATCGCCTCGACCGGGTCCTCGCTGATCGTGTAGTCGACGTCCGCGTCGAGCACCGCCCGGCCGGTCACGGTCAGCGTCGTCGTCCCGAGGCCCTCGACGTCGACGCCGAGCAGCTGCAGGTACAGGCACAGGTCCTGGACCATGTAGTTCGAGCTGGCGTTGCGGATGACCGTGGTGCCCTCGGTGCGGGCGGCGGCCAGCAGCGCGTTCTCGGTCACGGTGTCGCCGCGCTCGGTCAGCACGATGGTGCGCCGCCCGGTGACCTGCGGGTCGACGGTGGCGTGGTACTCGCCGGCGTGCGCCTCGACCTCCAGGCCGAACGGGCGCAGCGCGATCATGTGCGGCTCGACGGTGCGGGTGCCGAGGTCGCAGCCGCCGGCGTAGGGCAGCCGGAACGTGCGGGCACGGTGCAGCAGCGGGCCGAGGAACATGATGATGCTGCGGGTCCGGCGGGCGGCGTCGGCGTCGATGCCGGCCAGGTCCAGCTCGTCGGGGACCTGCAGGGTGAGGTCGCGGCCGGTCCCGTCCCAGGTGGCGACGACGCCGATCGAGCGCAGCACGTCGAGGATCCGGTCCACCTCGACGATCCGGGCGACGTTGCGCAGCGTCGTCCGGCCGCGGTTGAGCAGCGCGGCGCACAGCAGCGCGACGGCGGCGTTCTTCGACGACTTGACCGTCACGCTGCCGCGCAGCGGCGTGCCGCCGGTGACCCGCAGGTGGGTGGGGCCGGCCGGGCCGACGCTGATCAGCTCGCTCTCCAGCGCCTCGGACAGCCGGCCGAGCAGGTCGAGGGTGAGGTTCTGCCCGCCCTGCTCGATCCGGGCGACCGCGCTCTGGCTGGTGCCCAGGCGCTCGGCCAGCTGCTGCTGGGTCAGCCCGCGGTGCCGTCGCGCGTCGCGGACCAGCAGGCCGATGCGCTGCGTGGCGCTCACCGCTGGCGAGGGAGCGGGGGAGGAGGTGGTCGTGGTCTCGGCCGGGAGCTCGGTCGCCGTCACGGTGGAGAACGGTATCTCGCAGGTGAGATACGACTGCTGCGGCACGCCGGTGGAACGGGGAGGACCGGTCCGGCCAGACTGCACCCATGGACGTCGTGGTCACCGGAGGTACGGGGAGACTGGGCCGGGTCCTGGTCCCGTCGCTGCAGGCGGCGGGGCACCAGGTGCGGCAGGTGTCGAGGCGGGGGACCGGCCCGGGAGGGGTGCGGGCGGACCTGGCCACCGGCCGGGACCTCCCGGCGGCGGTGCGCGGCGCCGAGGTGGTCGTGCACGCCGCCACCGACCCGCGGGGCAACCCGTGGCAGGTCGACGTCGCCGGCACCCGGCGGCTGGTGCAGGCGCTGGACCGCGACCGGCTGCGGCACCTGGTGTACGTCTCGATCGTCGGCGTGGACCGGGTGCCGTGGAGCTTCTACCGGGCCAAGTTCGCGGCCGAGCAGGTGGTGCTGGCCTCGGGGCTGCCGGTGACCATCGTGCGCATCACCCAGTGGCACGACTTCGTCGACGAGATGCTCGGCACCGCCCGCCGGGGGCCGGTGCTGATCGTGCCGATGGGCTGGAGCGCCGCGCCGGTCGACGTCGGTGAGGCGGCCGGGTTCCTCACCGAGGTCGTCGCCGGGCCGCCGTCCGGTGGGGAGGCCGTCGAGTTCGGCGGCCCGGAGGACCTCTCGGCGGCCGACCTCGCCCGCGCCTGGGTCGCCGCCCGCGAGCCCTCGGTGAGGGTGGTGTCCACCCCGCTGCCGGGCCGGCTGTCGGCCGCGTTCCGCGAGGGCGGCGTGCTGCCGGGCCCGCAGGCGGCGCGCGGGCGGGTGACCTACGCCGAGCACCTCCGCGGCTGACGCGGGCCCCTGCGAGGGGGCCGTTCCTGCCGATCTCCGCAAGCCGGCCGCCAGGTCGAGCGCCAGGTCCGGAAACCGCCGGTGCCCGGTCGTCGGCCACCTCTACGGTCGGCTGGTGCCCGCCCGCCCGGTGTCCCTGCCCGTCCTCGCCGCCGTCGTCGTCACCGTCCTCGCCTGGGCCTCGGCCTTCATCGGCATCCGCGCCGTCGGCGCGGACCTCTCGCCGGGTGCGCTGGCGCTGGGGCGGCTCCTGGTCGGGACGGCGGTGCTCGCGCTGCTGTCGCTCGGGCGCGGCTGGGTCGCCCCCACCCGCCGGGAGTGGGGGCTGCTGGCGGTCTGCGGGGTCGGCTGGTTCGCCGTCTACAACGTCGCCCTCAACGCCGCGGAGCGGCACCTGGACGCCGGGACGACGGCGATGCTGGTCAACATCGGGCCGATCCTGATCGCGGTGCTCGCCGGGGTGTGGCTGCACGAGGGCTTCCCGCGCTGGCTGGTCGCCGGGCTCGCCGTCGCCTTCGCCGGGGTGCTGCTCATCGGGGTGGCCGGCCGGGGGAGCGGCGGTGACCTGCTCGGGGTGCTGCTGTGCCTGGTCGCGGCGGTCACCTACGCCGTCGGCGTGGTGGCGCAGAAGCCGGTGCTGCGCCGGCTGCCGCCGCTGCAGGTGACCGCGACCGCGTGCGCGATCGGGGCGGCGTGCTGCCTGCCGTGGACCGGCGCGCTGGTGTCCGACCTGGCCGCCGCGCCCGTGTCGTCGGTGCTGGGGATGGTCTACCTGGGCGTGGTCCCGACGGCGCTGGCGTTCAGCACCTGGGCCTACGCGCTGGCCCGCACGGAGGCCGGCCGGCTCGGCGTCACGACGTACCTGGTGCCGCCGCTGGTCGTCGTCCTCGGCTGGGCGCTGCTGGACGAGGTGCCGCCGCCGCTCGCCGTCGCCGGGGGCGCGGTGTGCCTGGCCGGGGTGGCGCTGTCCCGCCGGCGCGGCCGGGTGCGGCAGCCGGAGCCGGTGCTGGAGGCGGCCGCTCAGAGGTAGGCGCGGGGGTCCACCGCGGGCGGCAGCTCGCCGGGCACGATCCGCCGGCCGGTGACCGCCGTGGGGATCAGGCGCACCCAGTGCCCGTGCTCCCCGGGCGCCCACGGCTCGAGGCCCGTGGCCCGCGTGCGCGCGACCAGGTCGGCGCGGTGCTCGGGGCCCACCACCTCGGCGACCCCGCGCACCAGCACGCTCCAGCCGCTGCGGGTGCGCCGGTCGATCTCGTCGACCTCGAAGCTCACGTTGGCGTGCTCCGCGGCGGCCAGCTTCGTGCCGGGGGCGGTGCGGATGACGATCGTGGTGCCGTCCATCGCGTAGTTGACCGGGAAGATCAGCGGGTGGTGCTCGGCGTTCACCCCGAGCCGGCCGATCTCCTGCGTGGCCAGCAGCCGGTGGCACTCCTCGACGGGGATCTCCTGCAGCGTGGGTGCGGTCTCCTCGGCGGTCATGGTCCCATCGTGGCCGCGGCCGGGGACGCCCGCGAGCGGGTCAGCCCTCCCGGCGCCGGCGCGGGCCGGCCCACGGGTCGTCGGGGTCCAGGTCGTCGTCGGCGGCGGGGTCGGCAGGGTCGTGGTGAGCGGTGTCGTGGCCGGCGGGGTCCGCCGTCGTCGCCCCGGTGGCGTCGGCGCGGCGGGCGGCGGCCTCGAGCGCGTCGTCCCGCTCGGCGGCGCGCCGGGCCCGCTCCAGCCGCTCCCGCTCGCGCTCCTGGGCGCGCAGCTGCCGCCGGGTCGGGCGGTCGGTGTCGGGCTCCGCGCGGGTCCGGCTGAGCCACCACAGTCCCGCCCCGGCCAGCGCCAGCCCGATCGGGAGCACGTACGCCGCGGCGCGCTCGGTGCCGCCCTCGCCGAGCAGCTCGACCACCCCGGCGCCGTAGAACACCGTCATCGCGGTGGCGAACAGGCCGAGCAGCACGACGGTGGTGCCCAGCGCCTCCGACCACGGCCGCACGGCGTAGGCCAGCGCGATGAGCCCGAGGCCGCCGCCGACCAGGTACAGCACCGTGCCGGCGGTGTGCAGGGCCGGCGAGGTCAGCCGCGGGAAGACGCCGACCAGCAGGACCCCGAGCGCGGCCACGCCGAGCAGCGCCACCGCGGGGCGCGCCGCCCGCCCGCGCAGCACCGGCAGCAGCGCCACCGCCCCGGCGCCGATCAGCCCCGCCTGCACCACGAACGAGGCGTTCATCAGCGCGTGCGCCGGCTGGGTGGCGTCGCCGAGGGCGCTGATGGTGTCGGCCGAGCGCGAGTACGGCAGCACCGACCGCGACTGGACGACCGTCTCGACGACGAAGAACTGGAGGGTCAGCAGCCAGGCGACCGCGCCCCAGGTGATCCGCTTGCCGGGCATGCGCCCCATGGTCCCAGCCGCGGCTGTGGGATCAGCCCAGGTGCGCGAGGACGGCGGCGTGCTGCGTGGGCGTCAGGTAGGAGGGGTTGCTGCCGGCCGGCATGCGCAGCACCTCGGCGTCGCGGGCGACCGGGTCGGCCAGCAGGTCACCGCGCGGCACCGGGGCCGCGAGCAGGGTGAGCCGGACGACGACGACCGGACCGTCCGCGCCCTCGCCGACCTCCCCGGAGAGCTCCCCGGTCGCGTGCACGCCCGGGCGGTCGGGGCCGCTCAGCCAGAGCAGGCACGGGTCGCCGGGGCGCATGAGCCCCAGCCGGTAGGAGCGGCGCAGGCAGCGGGAGACCGTCGCCGGCTCCCCGGGACGCCAGCCGGGGACGACGGCCTCGGGCGGCCGCGCCGTCTTGACCACCCAGCAGGCGACGTCGGCGGACCGGAGGCGGGGCACGGGGCCATCCCAGCAGCCGGGCACGATGGGCGCGTGCCGTCCCCGCCCGCCGCCGTGCCGGGCGGGGAGGAGCCGCTGCCGCGGGGGCACCGGGCCGGCGACCCCGCGCTGCGGCGCGCGTCGGGAGCGGTGTTCCTCGCCGGCGTCGCCGTGTTCGCCGTCCTCTACGCCCCGCAGGCGCTGCTGCCCGAGCTGACCCGCGCCTTCGCCGTGTCGCCGGCCGCGGCGACCCTGTCGGTCTCGGTGGCGACGGCGGGCCTGGCGCTGGGGCTGCTCGTGCTCGGCCCGCTGTCGGACCGGATCGGCCGCCGGCCGGTGCTGCGGGCGGCGCTGGCCGTGGCGAGCGGGCTGGCGGTGCTGACCGCGGTGGCGCCGGCGTGGGAGGCGCTGCTCGCCCTGCGCGGCCTGCAGGGGTTCGCGCTGGCCGGTCTGCCCGCCGTCGGCGTCGCCTACCTGCGCGAGGAGCTGGACGCGTCGGTGAGCTCGCGGGCGATCGGGCTGTTCGTCGGCGGCACGGCGATCGGCGGGCTCAGCGGCCGGGTGGTCGCCGGGGCGCTGGCCGACCTCGGCGGCTGGCGGACGGCGGTCGGCGGCATCGCCGGGCTCGCGGTGGCCTGCACGGTCGCCGTCTGGGTGCTGCTGCCGGCCTCGCGCCGGTTCGTCGCGGTGCCGCGGGAGACGCCGGTGCTGCACCAGCTCGCCCGCGGCTTCGGCGACCCGGTGCTGCTCGGCCTCTACGGGCTGGCGGCGCTGCTGATGGGCGGGTTCGTGGCCGTCTACAACGCGGGCACGTTCCGGCTGGAGGCGCAGCCGTACGGGCTGTCGCCCGCGCTGGCCGGACTGGTGTTCCTCACCTACCTGCTGGGGTCGGTGGCCTCCCCGGTCGCCGGCGGCCTGGCCGAGCGGGCCGGGCGGCGGGTGGTGGTGCCGGTGGCGCTGGCGGTGACCGCGGCGGGCCTCGCGCTGACCCTGGCCGCGCCGCTGGCGCTGTTCGTCACGGGCCTGGCGGTGCTGACGGTCGGCTTCTTCGCCGCGCACGGCGTGGCCAGCGGCTGGGTGGCCGCGCGGGCGGCGCTGGGGGAGCGGCCGGTCGGGCAGGCCGCCTCGCTGTACTCGTTCTGGTACTACGTCGGCTCGTCGGTGGGCGGCACGCTGGCCGGCCGGGCCTGGGCGGCCGCGGGGTGGCCGGGCGCGGTGGCGGTCGCGGGCACCGGCATCGGCGGGGCGCTGGTGCTGGCCCTGCTGCTCGGGCGCAGCACCGCGCTGGGCCGGGGCTGAGGGGCGGGTGCCCTCCGGCACCCGCCCCGGACAGGAGACGTGCTGTGCGGCCCTCCTGCAGGGAGCCCGCCCCGAGCGGAGGGAGGGGTGGGGGGCAGGAGGGTCCTTCCTCAGTCGGTGGCGGAGTGGAACTCCGCGCCGGCCGGGTCGGCGTCGTCGGAGCCGACGGCCTGCCGCTCCTGCTCGGTGCGGTGCTGCAGCCAGTCGTCGTCGGGCCGCGGGTCGGTCTTGCCGTGCTGCTGACGGTCGCGCGGCGCCGACTCCTCGGTGTCCATGACGTCGTCGAGGGTCGGGCGGTCGGGTTCGGTCATCGCAGTGCCTCCGCTGCGTCGTCGTCGATCGGTCCCCGAGGCCATAGCCGTGGGGACGGGCGGGAAACCCCTAGCGCTGCTCGAGCGACCCCGCCGGCAGCCACGCCTCGACGAGCACCGGGCCGTGCGGCCCGGGGACGGCGTAGGCGACCCGGCCCTGCCAGCCGCCGGCGGACTGGCGCCACTCGACGAGCAGGCCGGGGACGGTCCCGTCCGCGCCGGGCGGGGTGCGCACCCAGCAGTGCCTGCCCGCCGGTCCCCGTGCTGGCGGCCGCGGGGGTACCCCCGGGGACGGGGCCGGCGTGACGCCGGAGTCCGCGGCCCGCTCGCCGAGCGACGGCCGTGACCTGCCCCGCTGCATCCCGCCTGCCACCCGCGCAGTCTGTCACGGTGATCGAACACGCGTTCGGACGGCGGCTGCGGGCGCCATGTCGCCGTGTCGGCGTGTCGACTCGGTGACACGCCGACATGTCGGTGATCCCGGTCACACTCTGTGCGGGTAGTCACCTACTCGTTACGAACCGTTGTTGGAGTGTGCGCGGCGGCTGCTTAGCGTCGCTCACGTCCTGGCACCTGCCTGAAGGGTCCTCAGTGCTCTCATCAACCGGCTCCCGGCGCCTGCTCGCGCGCCGGGCGGCACTCGGCGCCGCTGCCGTGGCCGTCGCCGTCACGGGTCTCCCGACCGCCGCGTCGGCCGCCGCGCCGACCGCGCCGTACATCTCCGAGATCCACTACGACGACGCCAGCACCGACAGTGGTGAGTTCGTCGAGATCACGCTCCCGCCCGGGACGACCTCGGAGGGACTCGAACTCGTCCGCTACAACGGCGGGAACAGCCAGCGCTACGACACGCCGGCCGCTCCGGCGGTCCCCGTGGCGACGGCTCCGGCGGATGCCGCTGCCGTGGTGGTCGTCGACTACCCCGTCGACGGCCTGCAGAACGGTGGCAACGACGGCATCGCGCTGGTCCGCGGGGCAGAGGTGCTCGAGTTCCTGTCGTACGAGGGTGTCCTGACCCCCACGAACGGCCCGGCTCAGGGCCGGACGAGCACCGACATCGGGGTCTCGGAGAACGCGGTGCCCGAAGGGCAGTCCCTGTCCCGCGTCCACAACACGGCGACAGGCGAGCTCGAGTGGCAGGCGGCTGCGGCCAACACCCGGGGCGCTGTCAACCCGGCGATCGGTCCGCCTCCGCCGGTCGAGACCGGTGTCTGCGACGCCGACCCGACGCGCGAGATCGGCGCCGTCCAGGGCACCGGGGCGAGCACCCCGCTGGGCGGCCAGACGGTGACCGTGCGGGGTGTCGTCGTCGGCGACGTGCCCGGCCTCGACGGCTTCTACCTGCAGGACGCCGACGGCGACGGGAACGCGGCCACCTCGGACGGCGTGTTCGTCTACAGCCCGGGCGCCGCGGTCGACCTCGGCGACACCGTCGCCGTGCGCGGCGCCGTGACCGAGTTCGGCGGCCAGACGCAGATCACCGCGCGCACCGACGTCGCGGTCTGCGCCGACGGCACCGCCGAGGACCTGCCGGAGCCCGCCCGGCTCGAC
This sequence comes from Geodermatophilus sp. SYSU D01036, assembly GCF_054050435.1. NCBI lineage: Bacteria > Bacillati > Actinomycetota > Actinomycetes > Geodermatophilales > Geodermatophilaceae > Geodermatophilus > Geodermatophilus sp. SYSU D01036. The sequence goes on from NZ_JBJGZJ010000002.1 coordinate 427,092, forward strand.
CTGCCCGCCGAGGACGCCGAGCGCGAGCGGCTCGAGGGCATGCTCGTCGCGCCCGTCGACACGCTCACCGTCAGCGAGGTCTTCGACCTGACCAGCTACGGCGAGCTGACCCTCTCCGAGGGCGGCCTGCTCGTGCAGCCCACCGAGCTCGCCCGCCCCGGCGCCGAGGCGGAGGCCATCGCCGCCGAGAACGCGATGCGCGGCATCGTCCTCGACGACGGCGTGAGCGCCCGGGTGGGCGTCACCACCCGGCCGTACCTGACGCCGCAGACCCCGGTCCGCGTGGGCGACGCGCTCGCGTTCACCGAGCCGCTGGTCCTCGGCTACGGCTTCGACCAGTGGCGGCTGCAGCCGGCCGACGGCACCGCCGCCGGTGTCTTCGCGGGTCAGAACACCCGCCCGGCCGCGCCGGACACCGTCCCCGGGGACGTGCGGGTCGGCGCGTTCAACGTGCTGAACTACTTCCTCACGCTCACCGGCCCGAACGCCCGTGGGGCCACCAGTGCGGGGGAGTTCCAGCAGCAGGCCGACAAGATCGTCACCGCCGTCGACACGCTGGACGCCGATGTCGTCACGCTGATGGAGATCGAGGACACCGACTCCACCGGATACAGCGCCGGCAACGCCGACGCCGCGCTCGCCGACCTGGTCACCCGCCTCAACGCGGCCGCCGGGTACGAGAAGTGGGGCTTCGTCCCGCTGCCCGAGGAGCTCTACGACGTCGACCGGGACGTCATCCGCAACGGGATCATCTACCGGGTCGGCGTCGTCCAGCTGGTCGGTGACCCCGTCGGGCTGGTGGACGAGGAGGTCTGGGACAACGCCCGCGAGCCGCAGGCGCAGACCTTCGTCAAGGACGGCGACGCCTTCACCGTGGTGGCCAACCACTTCAAGTCCAAGGGCTCGGGCGGCTCGGCCACCGGTGACAACGCGGACGCCGGGGACGGGCAGGGCGCCTGGAACGGCGACCGGGTCCGGCAGGCCGAGTCGCTGGCCGCGTTCATCGACGAGCTGCGGGAGCGCGACCCCGACGTCATCTCCCTGGGCGACTACAACGCCTACACCCAGGAGGACCCGATCGCGGCCCTCCGGGATGCCGGGCTGACCGACCTGGGCTCGCGGTTCGACGCCGACCGGTACAGCTACGTCTTCGACGCGCTGTCCGGCTCGCTCGACCACGCCCTGGCCACCGCGTCCCTGACCGCGAAGGTGAGGGGCGCCGTGCACTGGAACATCAACTCGGTCGAGTCCTTCGCCTACCAGTACGCGGGCGACGAGGCGCTCTACGCGGCGGACCCGTACCGCTCGAGCGACCACGACCCGCTGCTGGTCGGGATCGACCTGGACGAGCGCTGCGACGGCCTCGCCCCGACGATCCGCGGCACCGCGGGGGACGACGTCCTGCGCGGCACCAACGGCGTCGACGTGATCATGGGCCTCGGCGGCGAGGACACCATCAGCGGCGGCAACGGCGACGACGTCGTCTGCGGCGGCGCCGGCGACGACACGCTGTCCGGCGAGAACGGCGACGACGTGCTGCTCGGCGGGTTCGGCGTCGACACGCTCGACGGCGGCAACGGCGAGGACACGCTCGTGGGTGGTCCCGGCGCGGACGACGACCTGATCCAGGGCCGCGGCGCCGGCAGCGCCGAGCAGGAGGGCGCGGAATCCTGATCCGCGGCTGAGAACGAGTCCGGCGCGGCACCCGAGCGGGTGCCGC